>JANOQK010000257.1:0-15621 GCA_031414855.1 Bacteroidia bacterium
ATGTGGGCCCTGCTGGGAACGATCCAGCGACCCTCAGATTATGAGTCTGATGCTCTAACCAGCTGAGCTAAGGGCCCTTTTTACAATGAATTATGTGGATAACACCGAAAAAGAAGTGCAATTCTAAAGATTTAAGATCGATTTCACAATTTCGGGTGAGTAATAAACGAATATAAAATAACCCAGTCCGTAGATTCAACCAAAGTGGCGTACCTTCTATCGACAAAAGTCTATCATCGTCAATATCCTTAAAATCACGGATTAAGAAATAAGATGCTGAGGAAAATCTTTAATTTTTTTGCAACAAATTTGCTCCATCACCTGCTGCAGTTGAGTTTTTAACAATGAGATCGTGTGATCTCCACCCTGATCGCCTAACGCAGCTACTCCATACATAAACGATCTCCCCATAAATGTAAAATCTGCTCCACTAGCTAAAGCTCGCGCTACATCTGGACCAGAGCGTATCCCTCCATCCATCATTATGGTAATTTTTTGTTTAAAGTTTTTAACAATAGGATGCATGGATTTAACGGAAGATTGACCGGCATCCAATTGTCTGCCTCCATGGTTAGATACAATTATACCATCCAGACCTAAACGTATGGCCTTCTCCGTATCTTCTTCGCTTGCAACTCCCTTCAGCACCAGTTTCCCTTTCCACATATCTCTGATAGGGCCAATCTTATCTTCATTTAATCTTCCGGAAAAAGTTTTGTTCATATACAGCCCAAGCTGTTTCATGCTCATACCTTTTGGCATATAGGGCTTCATGGTAGCAAACCCCGGCTGACCATGAAGTAAGGTTTTCAATGCCCATTCAGGCTTGCCCATAATTTGAAGCATGTTTTTGAAAGTCATCTTAGGGGGCATGGCCAAACCATTCCGAATGTCACGCGGCCTAAAGCCGAATGTTGGCACATCACAAAGAATTACGAGAACAGGACATCTGGCCGCTTCAGCTCTTTTAATAATGCTATCCCGAATCGAGTTCTCGGTAGGATGATATAATTGAAACCAAGAGCTACCCTCTGTAAGTTCGCTGATCCGCTCAATACTTGAGGTGGTAACTGTACTCAATACAAAGGGAATGTTGTGCTGAAAAGCCGCTTTGGCCAATATCTCGGGAGCGTTCGGCCACATCAATCCTTGCAGGCCAACAGGTGCTATACCAAAGGGAGCATCGTATACATGCCCAAATAATTCGGTCTTCATTTCTGAACCCTTATGCGGATTCAAATAATAGGGCTTCAATTCTACTTCTCTTAATTCTGCTGTATTTTTATGCAGATTGACATCTTCATTGCATCCTCCATCGAGGTATTCAAAAGCAAATTGAGGAATTTTATTTATTGCCTTATTCCTAAGATCGTCAACAGAAGGATAGTTTGTATTGTAAGCCATAGTTATCGATTCACCAGTTAAAAAGACATTTCAAATGTACATTTTTACTTTTGAATGAATTAACTGCCGGAAAGATTGAATTGTGGTTTCCATCACACCTACTTTAATTGACTAAGTCAACTATTTCGAATCTGTCCTTATCTTTATTTTGTGGGGCAGTATGCTTAATTTACGTCTCTAGTTTCTTATAGCAAAGAGTTGTCGGTCAGGCTAAAAAAACACATTATTCAAAACAAACGATAAAGACATAAAACAGAAATAATGGAAACGAAAGTAAAAATGACGACAACCTTTAATTGCTCATTGGAAAGAGCATTCAAATCACCTATGCTCTGTGACGTAACGAAAGTCCACACGGGATATGGAATTATGCCAAGAGTAACCCATTGCACGGAAGACAAAAATTGGGGAAAGCTAAGTTCGAGTAAAAAAGTGTTTGTTGAAAAATCATTGACACATAAAGGTGGTTTTGGTTCGGTTGACAATGTGATTGAACGCACAGAAAACAAGTATTGGAAAATTGAGATTAACAATTTTCAAGCATGGATGTTAGGGTTTTACAAATTTGTTGGCGAATGGCAGACAACCGAAATCGAAAAAGATAAAATATTGGTTGAATACACTTATACACTTTATTCAAATAATTTTTTGCTTTATCCAATAAACTGGATTTTTACCAAAACATTTTGGCGGAAATATATGAAACAGGCATTGGAAAATGTTAGGCAACTTACAATTGACAGGGAACCATATCAGTATGCTTAGAACCGCTAACAAAATGTTGGTGGTCATTTACTTTTGGACACACTTTGTTTTAATACTTTAATTTAAACAAGCATGAACTTGAATTCAGACAGGTTAATAATTGAGGAATATAATGGTATCAAAATTATATTTGTTGACTTTAAAGGACTCAAGGAAAAGGGAATGATTGATTTGATTGACAATCACCTTGAACTAACCCTTCAGACACGCTTTCCCTTTATTCTCGACCTGCATGATTCCTATTTAACACCGAATGTCATGACGCATGGAAAGAGGTTTGCAGACTTGACAAAAACAATTGTTGACAAGGGGGCTCTCATTGGTATTAATCAAGTTAAATCCTATATATTAAAAGGAGTGGTATATTTTTACGGAGTAAATTATAAATCATTTAACACCAAGACAGAAGCAATAGAATTTTTGACAAGCGGTTAAGTTAGAAAAACAAGACACAAAGAAAAAGTTCGGTTAGCACCTACGCCCCACAAAAAAGTGATGTACCATAGCGCTCGGTGTTGCATTGCAGTCTTCGTTTCCTAATTTCGTTCGGTGTCATGGGGCAAACGGAGCTGGGTCGCGAAAGCTACCAGTAGGCAGGTTCCTTCTCTCGAGACTCGTAACCATTTGACTTTAGCTCCTATGCCGGGCACTGAATAAACATTAGCGTTCTATAGAATTCAATCCTCTTTTTTCCAAAACTTTAGTGAACATGCAAACCAATACCCCTTCCCTTATCAGATTGTTGCTGGTTGTTATTACTGGATTGATCGCTTCTTGCAGTGCTCCAATAAAAGAGTATAAAACCTGGGACACCTACAATGGTGGAAAGGAAGGGATAAAATACTCTTCACTAAATCAAGTCAACACAACAAATGTTAACCAATTGCAAGTCGCATGGACGTATCGTACAGGTGATGCTGACACCCTTCACGGATCACAAATCCAATGTAATCCTATTATAGTAGATGGTGTTTTGTATGGAGTTGGGCCTCAAATGAAATTATTTGCTATTGATGCTTTGACAGGAAAAGAGAAGTGGGTATTTGATGCGAATGCAAAAACTGAATTCGATACCGATCGCGCTTCCTTTCACAACATGATCAACAGTCGTGGCATAGCGTATTGGACAGATGGAAGTAAGGATAAGCGCATATTCTTTACCGCAGGTTCAAATACGTTTGCTATTGACGCAACAACAGGGAAGCCGGTTTCCACTTTTGGTAACAATGGCTCAATCGATTTACATGATGATCTTGGTCGCGATGTGAAAGATCTCTTTGTTGTAAATGCATCGCCTGGAATAGTTTACAAAGACCTCATCATTTTAGGTACACGCGTGGATGAAGAACCACCTGCTGCGCCAGGTCACATTCGAGCGTATGATGTTAGAGACGGAAAATTGCAATGGATCTTTCATACGGTGCCACAACCCGGAGAGTATGGATACGAAACATGGGAAGACAAGGGCGCCTGGAAACATATTGGAGCGGCAAACACCTGGAGTGGATTTTCCCTCGATGAAAAACGGGGAATTCTATTTGCCCCAACAGGCTCTGCGGCCTACGATTTTTATGGAGGCAAACGAAAAGGATCAAATCTCTTTGCCAATTGCTTATTAGCATTGGATGCTGCCACCGGAAAACGGATTTGGCATTTTCAATTTATGCATCATGACCTTTGGGATAAAGATCTTCCCACACCGCCTGCCTTGATCACCTTAACAAGAGATGGAAAGCAAATTGATGCAGTCGCGCAAACTACCAAGAATGGAATGGTTTATGTGTTTGAACGGGAGACAGGAAAACCAATTTTCGATATTGATGAAGTACCTGTGGACACGGTCACAGATCTTGTTGGAGAAAAAGTGTGGCCTACCCAACCTATTCCGCTAAAGCCTAAGCCATTTGTGCGACAGACTCTGACTGAGAACGATATCAATCCATATCTATCTGATAGTGTGCAAGCGCAACTAAAGCGGGATTTAAAAAGCTATCGCCATGGAAATATGTTCTTACCTCCTGGCACAACACCATCCCTTATCTTTCCTGGCTATGATGGTGGCGGTGAATGGGGCGGCCCATCATTCGATCCTCAAAGTGGAATCTTATATGTGAACGCAAACGAAATGGCTTGGGTCATGAAGATGAACGAAAACAAAATAGAACAACCAAAAAAGGAATCCTGGTTGCAGGCGGGAGAGCGTTTATATAAACAAAGTTGTATCGTTTGTCATGGTGCTGATCGAAAAGGAACTGGCAATAACCCAACCTTAGTTAACATTAAATCAAAGTACAAGCCAGAAGAGTTTATGGGTCTTCTTAATAATGGAAGACGGATGATGCCCGCATTTAAGCAACTTCGGGAAGAAGAAAAAAAAGCAATAGCTTCCTATATCATGGAGATAAAAAATGATCAAAGTAAAAAATTCACATCAGGTGTTACAAAAATTGATAATGTAAACTTCATGCCTTATAAAATGGCTGGTTATAATAAGTTCTTAAGTTCTGATGGCTATCCAGCTATTAGCCCACCGTGGGGTTCATTAAATGCGATCAACTTGAATACTGGAGAATTTGTTTGGACTACAACACTTGGTGAATATGAAGAATTAAAGGCTCGCGGAATTCCACCAACAGGAACAGAAAATTATGGAGGCCCAGTGGTTACCGCAGGAGGTTTAGTTTTTATTGCGGCATCCAGAGATGCAAAATTTAGGGCCTTCGATAAAATGACAGGAAAAATAGTTTGGGAGTATCAACTCCCTGCGGCAGGTTTTGCAACTCCAGCCATCTATGAATTGAATGGGAAACAATACATTGTAATAGCATGTGGTGGAGGAAAACTAAGAACCAAACCGGGAGATTCTTATGTAGCATTCGCTCTACCTTAACCCATGTCGTCATATGGAAACCTATCAAAGCTTTTGTTAGTTATCATCCTTCCCCAAAAAATGTGGGTTTACTCTTCTAAAACATTTTCATGAAAGCTGTCCTTTGTACCTCCTTTGGTTTACCCGAAACTCTTGTCTTACAGGATACCCAATCTCCAAAAATTGAATCAGATGATGTGCTCATCCAAGTCAAAGCATGTGGTGCAAATTTTCCGGATGTTTTGATCATTCAGGACAAATATCAGTTTCATCCCCCCCTTCCCTTTTCTCCAGGTGGCGAAGTTTCAGGAGTACTAATTTCAGTAGGAGAAAAAGTTAAACACCTTAAGGCGGGTGATCGGGTATTTGCACTTTGCGGATGGGGAGGTTTTGCCGAGCAAGTTGTGGTGAATGCTAAACGCGTATTTCCCATGCCGGCTGACCTAGATTTTATTACGGCAGCCTCCACTTTATATACCTATGGAACTTCCTATTATGCCCTGAAAGACCGTGCAGCTCTCAAGGCTGGTGAAACGCTCCTCGTGCTGGGAGCAGCAGGCGGTGTTGGGCTTGCTGCCGTTGAACTGGGCAAGGTGATGGGTGCTACGGTTATTGCCGCGGCATCATCGGAAGAAAAGCTTACCCTATGCAAAGAGAAGGGCGCTGACTTCACAATTAATTATAGCACTGAAGACTTAAGAGCACGAGTGAAAGAGATTACTTGTGACAAAGGAGTAGATGTAGTCTATGATCCTGTAGGTGGGAATTTATCTGAACCTGCCTTGCGATCTATTGCCTGGCAAGGGCGATACCTGGTGGTTGGATTTGCTGCAGGCGAGATCCCTAAGTTTCCCAATAACCTCGCCCTGTTAAAAGGGTGCTCTATTGTTGGTGTGTTCTGGGGGAACTTTGCAGAACGAGAGCCGCAGAATAACTTGAAAAATTTTCACGAACTCTTGGCGCTTATCAAAGCGGGTAAGATCAAACAGCATATTCACAAACTATTTTCTTTGGAAGAAGCACCAAAAGCGCTCACCGAATTAGTCGAACGAAAAGTAAAGGGCAAGGCCGTTGTTAAGGTTGGAGATTGGGAGAATTGAGAATTGAGAATTGAGAATTGAGAATTGAGAATTGAGAATTGAGAATTACAAAAATCGATTTCTTAAATCAAAACCAAATGAGATTAAAAAACAGAGTTGCTATTATAACAGGTGGAGCCAGTGGCATTGGCAGGGCAACTGTTGAGTTGTTTGTGCGCGAAGGTGCCAAAGTGATCATCTGGGATATATCTGATCTAGGGCTGGTATTAGCTCAAGAACTTTCTCAAACTGGCCAATCAGCATTGTTCATGAACGTCTCGGTAGCAGACAAGAATCAGGTGGAGAATGCAGTCAAAGAAGTGATCCAACAATTCGGTCGCATTGATATCCTGATCAACAATGCTGGCATCACGCAAGATCGCACGCTATTAAAAATGTCAACAGAAGAATGGGACAATGTCATCAGTGTAAACCTCACCGGGGTTTTCAACTGCACGCAGGCGGTTGCCATTCACATGAAAGAGCAAAATTATGGGCGCATTATTTCAGCTTCTTCAAATGTAGGTTTGCGGGGTAACTACGGGCAGACAAATTATGTAGCCACCAAATCTGCCATCATTGGTATGACCAAAGTCTGGGCATTGGAGCTTTCAAAATTCGGCATCACTAGTAATTGCATAGCTCCCGGCTTCATTGAAACTTCTATGACCGATGTTATCCCTGAAGAGGTAAAGAAGCAAATCACATCACTCATCCCTCTTGGCTATTGGGGTAAACCATCAGATATTGCTAATGGATTTTTATACCTGGCGTCAGACGAAGGCGCCTACGTAAATGGCATTTGCTTAGTCATTGATGGAGGTGGTTCTCGATGAGACTCGAAAAATAAATCGAAAAAAAATAATAAGAAATATAAATTTGAAGTTAAACAGTCATAATACTTCCAGCTAAATCTTACTATTTTTAGCAAAATTCTTCATGCAGGCAATTTCATTTTACTTAACCTATCCCTTTATTTACCTGATTGCCTCCTTACCATTTGGAGTCCTGTATAAAGTATCTGATATTCTTTACTATTTGCTAAGGCTAACTGGCTATCGTCAAAAAGTAGTCCTTACCAATCTCCGAAATTCTTTTCCTGATAAAGGTCCTTCTGAAATTGAGGCGCTGAGCAAAGCCTATTATCGATATCTCTGCGATCTTATTCTGGAAACCTTGAAAACACTTAAGATGACTGAACAAGAATCAAGGGATCATTGCACATTTCATAATAAGGAATGGTTGAACAGACTGTTCGAAGAGAAAAAAAGCTTTATCATCGTTATGGGTCATCAAGGCAATTGGGAATGGGCAGGTCCAAGCTTTACGCTCAACACTCCTTTTCAATTGGTCGTGATCTATCGACCTCTAACCAATATCTATTTCGAGAAAATGATGGTGGGCATGCGCACGCGATTTGGCACACGAATCACCCCTGTCAACCTCACCTTACGTGATATGGTCGCCAATAGGAAACAGATTACGGCAACTGCATTTATTGCTGATCAGACCGCACCACATGACAAAGCATACTGGACTACTTTCCTTCATCAGGATACCGCAGTGTTTACAGGGCCCGAAAAATTGGCGACTAAGTTTGATTATCCTGTGGTGTACATGAATGTAAGCCGTCCAAGGAGGGGACACTATGAGGTAACGCCAGAATTGCTGTTTGAACATCCGAAAGAAACAACTGAGAATGAAATTTCTGAAGCCTTTATGAAACGGCTTGAAAAGGAAATTATTTTGGATCCAACGATCTGGCTTTGGTCGCATCGCAGATGGAAGCATACACGACCCGTCAACTAATTAGGTCGATAGGTTGAGTAGTTTTCCTTACCTTTGAGGAATATTTCTAATAAATATTGGAGCGTTGGATTTCATGCGAACAGGGAAAGAACTAATAGCAGCAAGCAAAGATTTTACCGGTGAAAACCGGACCAGGAGTTGGATTGAAATCATAGGTACAATTTTCCTTTCAGCATTAGCCTTCACCATCACGCTCTTTGATGATGTTCCTCTTGCGGTTCGTCTGATAAGCAGCCTTCTGTGTGGATTGCTTTATGTGCGAATGTTTGTGATTTATCACGACTATCAGCATCGCGCCATTTTGCAACGCTCAACACTTGCCGAATGGTTAATGCAAGCAGTAGGCATATACCTGCTGGCACCTCAAACCATCTGGAAACGTTCGCATGAACATCACCATAACAATAATTCAAAATTAACAATCACCGGAATTGGCTCTTATCCTACTATCACCAAGAATCGATTTTTAAGTCTGACTAAAAAAGAACGGACTATTTATCTAGTCAACAGACATCCACTAACCATCATCCTGGGCTATTTTACCTTGTTCATTTACTGGCTTAACTTAAAATCTTTCTTCCAAAGTCCGGGCAGACATCTTGATTCTCTCTTGGCATTAATTGTTCATGGTGCCGGTGCAGCAGCCATTTGGTATTTTCTGGGAGCAGAAACTTTTTTTATCAGTTGGTTCTTCCCCTTCTTCCTGGCATTTGCAATGGGCTCTTATCTATTTTATTGCCAGCATAATTTTCCAGGAGCCAAGTTCAGAGAAAATCATGATTGGACCTATGACAACGCTGCCTTGTCCTCCACCAGTTGCATGACCATGAATCCTGTGATGCATTGGTTCACCGGAAATATCGGATACCACCATGTTCATCATTTGAATTCGAGAATTCCCTTTTACCGTTTGGTGGAGACGATGAAAAGCATGCCGGAATTAAGAAACGCACCCACCACCTCCTGGGCATTGTCAGAAATAGTAAGGTGTTTCCGTCTTAAACTTTGGGATCCTGAAAAAGATAAGATGATTACGATGAGTCAGCTTGGCTAATCCTGTTTTTTGGCTTTGCAAACAAGTTGGGTTATTCCGTAATTTTAAACCATTGCATATCGCCCGTAATCGGACATATTCGTTCATCCTCGACCGTATTTCGATCAATTTATGACATCTAATGGTGTTTTTACCACGTTTTTGAGCTAGTTATAACTGGCACTGATATTGGCAATCTGCTTTTGAAAATCAGAAAAAAGAACATTGGAATTTCAAACCTGTTAGTTACAATTATGCTACGCAACTACTTCACTACTGCCTTCCGCAACCTGAGTAAAAACCCAGTCTTCACATTCATTAATCTGATGGGCTTATCATTAGGGATGGCAGCCTTCATCTTGATTTTTCAATATATAAGTTTTGAGAAAAGTGTGAATGGGTTTCATACCAATTTGCCCAACCTCTATCGCGTACTTATGCAAAATAAGAGTGGTGAAGTGTGGGATGGCGTAGCCCCCGGATTAATGCCCATTGGAAAACAGCAGTTAACAGAAATAAATGAATACTGCCGCATTGCAGAAGGTAGTTCATTAGGGAATGGCGTGGTGGCA
Organism: Bacteroidia bacterium; assembly: GCA_031414855.1. Lineage (GTDB taxonomy): Bacteria > Bacteroidota > Bacteroidia > Cytophagales > Cyclobacteriaceae > ELB16-189. The sequence goes on from JANOQK010000257.1 coordinate 9,532, forward strand.
TTAGGGGATTCATCCTCCACTGAGAAGTCGTTTCGCGAAAAAAACTTTGCTTACGCAGAAGGCAATTTTTTCGAACTATTTACTTTTCAGATTAATGAAGGAATCGCTGCCTCATTGAAACAGCCAAACACGGTTGCTCTGTCGCAAGCAACCGCTAAAAAATACTTTGGAGAACAGAACGCAGTAGGCAATCTACTCACACTCAACAACCAGTTCGGCAAAACATTTTATACGGTAACTGTGGTCTATGATAACATGCCTCAGAATTCAGATTTTCAGTATGATCTTATTTTCTCCATAGAAACATTGGCCAACAAAGCCAACCTTAATGGCAACGAAGCCTGGGCAAGTTTAGATGGCCTGAGCTCGCAATGGATGAAGGCTTATCTGCTTGTGCAGCCCACAGCAAATTTGAATTTGGTTGAAACAAAAATTACCGACCTGAAAAAGAAGGCCTCTCCAGAAGGCGCAGAAATGATCAGGCTACAGCCAATGGCACAACAACACCTGGCTAGTTCACTAAACGAAAGCTTTCCAACAACAGGAAGTTTGGGTTTCATTTATCTCCTTAGTGGGATTTCAATTTTTATCTTAGCGATTGCATGGTTCAATTACATTAACCTTTCTACTGCCGGTTCACTAAAGCGCGCCAAAGAAGTAGGCATCCGCAAAGTTACGGGTGCGAGCAAGCAACAATTAATCTGGCAGTTTCTGGGCGAATCATTGCTGATGAACCTACTGGCTCTTTTTATAGCTCTTGCACTGGTAAACATATCGCAAGGCAGCTATAACTATTTTATTCATAAAGAACTTTCATTCGGACTTCTGGAGCAAAACAATTTCTGGTTAATTGGGCTCATATTACTTATTATTGGCTCGCTTGGTTCCGGTGGTTATACGGCATTTGCACTAGCATCATTCAGCCCATCGAAAACCCTAAAAGGGATCTATAGTAAATCGAACAGTGGTAGTTGGATTCGCAAAACGTTGGTTGTTTTTCAATTCACCATTTCCATCGTGTTGATTGCCTCCACGCTTATACTGCAACGTCAGCTTCATTACGTACAAAATGAAAATCTGGGTATGGAGATCAGCCACTTATTCGTGATAAATGGAGCAGAAGTGGGAAAAGATGAGACCTTTAAAGGCAGAAGTGCAGGATTTGAAAATGAACTCGCGCAACTTGGTTTTATAGAAAGCTTTTGCCGAACAGGAGGTGTGCCAATTGAAGGGTATAATTATGCTACTCCGGGCATCACAAAACAAAACCCCTTGCCTGGTGACGAGAAATTAGTCTATTCAATACTGGAAACGGATTTTCGTTACCTAAATACCTATTCGATTGAATTGGCAGCCGGCAAGGAATTTACAGAAGAGTTAGGCAACCGACCTTATGATGAAAGGGATAAGATTATGGTGAATGAAAACGCGGCTAAACAATTGGGTTTTGTCACAAATGAAGAAGCTGTTGGCCAAAAAGTTATTATGGAAGGTAAGACCTATGAATTAATTGGTGTGGTCAAAGATTATCATCACCTCTCACTGCGTCAGGCTATTGATCCAATTATTTTTTTTCCTCGAAATAGTGGCGGATTTTATACGCTTAAATTATCCACTGAAAATATTTCGGCTCATGTAGAGAGTTTAAACAGTTTGTTTAAAAAATATTTCCCGGGTAATCCCTTTGAGTATTCTTTCCTGAACGATAACTACAACCAACAATATCAAACTGAGCAGCAATACGGCACTTTGTTTTCGATTGCCTCGTTCCTTGCTATTTTTATTGCTTGCCTGGGTTTATTTGGCCTGGCCATGTTTACGGTTGAACAGCGCACAAAGGAGATTGGCATCCGCAAAGTATTAGGAGCAAGCATTTCTAAAATTACAACGTTGCTTTCAAAAGACTTTCTTGTTTTAGTCACTATTGCCATTCTCATAGCCACTCCCCTTTCGTGGTATGCCATGCATCAATGGCTGCAAGACTTCGCCTTTCGCATTGAAATTACCTGGTGGATTTTTGCACTTGCAGGAGGAATTGCTGTCTTGATTGCGTTGATCACCGTAAGCTCACAAACGATCAAAGCGGCTATGAGCAATCCAGTAGAGAGTTTGAAAAGTGAGTAATCGCTGGTCGTTAATAGTTGTTGGTCGTTCCAAATCCAAAGTCATTCAACAAACAATAACTGACCAACACGAACAACAAACAACCAACAACGATTAACTAAAAATGAACAAGCAAATATGCTACTCCACTACCTAACCATTGCCCTTCGCACACTACAGCGCAATCTGGCTTATTCATTTATCAACATCATTGGTCTCTCCATAGGCCTTGCTTCCGCCATTCTTATTCTGTTATGGGTATATGATGAACTCACCTTTAACTACTACTTCCCAAAGCATGATGTAATTCACATGGTGAAGCAGAACAGTAAAGTGGACAATGGAATTATGACGCGTGCATTTGTACCGTTACCCATATTTGATCTTTTACTACAACAGGATAGCCGTATCAAACGATCGGTCATTACCATTGATCAAACTGCACTGCTCACAGTTGGCGAACATAAAATCAATAAGCGGGGCATAGACGTAAGTGAATCCTTCCTTGAGATGTTTGAATTTAAAATGTTACAAGGAGATACTCAAACCGCCCTGAATGAGCCCCGGTCAATCGTGTTGACCCAATCGACAGCCAGGGCCCTCTTTGGAAAGGAAGATCCGCTTGGAAAGATGGTGCAGATAAAAATTGAAAACAACGAAGAAGTAAAAGTCACTGGTGTAATTGCCGATCCGCCTCCGAATATTTCATTTACAATTGACTTTATTCTTCCATTCGCTTACTTCGAAGCTACATCTGTTTGGATACAGCACGCCAGAGATAACTGGAACAATAACGCTTTTTTTATGTATGTGGAATTGCAGCCAGGTGTAGAAAAAGAGGCCGTTGATAATTCCATTCGCGACCTACTCAGAAACAATAATGCAGAAGCCAAAGAGCGCGAGCTATTTCTACACCCAATGACGCATTGGAGGCTTTACAATAATTTTGAAAATGGAAAGGAAGCAGGCGGCTTGATTACCTATGTGCAATTATTTTCAGGCATAGCCATCTTCATACTGATCATCGCATGCATCAACTTTATGAACTTAGCTACTGCGCGATCCGAGCATCGGGCTCGTGAAGTAGGTATCCGTAAAAGTGTTGGCTCAAATAGAAGTCAGCTTATTCTTCAATTCATGGGTGAGTCGCTCCTGATATCAGCGCTCGCTTTTTTGGTATCCATCGTAGTGGTCGAATTAGCCTTGCCGTTTTACAATGACTTCATTAGTAAAAACCTACTGATCGATTATGCCTCTCCCTGCATTTGGATATTCGGACTTTCTTTAACGATGATTACAGGACTGCTTGCTGGTAGTTACCCGGCATTTTATCTGTCTTCTTTCAAACCAATAAAAGTATTGAAAGGAAAAATACAAGTTGGTAAAAATGCCAGCACTCCGCGGCAGATTATGGTGACCTTACAGTTTGGCTTTTCAATCTTGCTCATCATTGGCACGGTAGTTATCTATCAGCAAATACAGCATCTAAAAAACAGGGAGATTGGGTATGACCAGGAAAATCTGATGATGGTTTGGTCTACCAGTGATATTGAAAAGAATTTTTCGTCACTCAAACAAGAACTCATCAGTTCAGGAGTTGCAGAATCCGTTTGCAAATCCAACAGTCCCATTACCAGTATTTTTGCTTCTAGTCCGATCGATTCATGGACGGGGATGCTACCGGGGCAGCGTGTTGAAGTGACCAACATTGCCACTGAATATGATTATACAAAAACAATGGGTATTAAAATTCTGGAGGGTCGTGATTTTTCAGAACAGTTCAAAAGTGACACAGCAGCTATGTTACTAAATAAAACAGCAGTGAAAATGCTTAACCTTGCTAATCCGGTTGGCGATAAGATTCAGATGTGGGGTTCACAGTGGACAATTATTGGCGTGATGGAAGATGTACTGATGGGATCGGGCGCACACCAAATTGGTCCGCTGGTTATGACGATGGATCCGACCTGGTCTACCACAATCACCGTAAGGCTTGCCAATACCTCCAATCAAAATACACTTGCCAATCTTTCGACTTCTATTAAAACAATAGAGAGCATTTTTAAAAAGTATAACCCTGACTACCCCTTCGAACATCGTTTTGCAGATACTGAATTTGAGAAAAAATTCGCGAACATAAACATGATCAGCAACCTCGCCAGTTCATTTGCCACACTTGCTATTTTTATTACAGGTCTAGGGTTGTTCGGAATGGCCGCCTTTACGGCAGAGCAGCGAACCAAGGAAATTGGTATACGCAAAGTAATGGGCGCATCTGTGACAAGCCTTGTATTATTGCTAACGAAAGATTTTTCAAAGCTGGTTGTGGTTGCCTTTATCATTACTGCTCCATTTGCCTGGTGGGCAGCTTCAAGCTTTCTGCAGCAGTATCCCGTCAGGATAGATATTCCCATTTGGATATTTCCAATGGCAGGAGTTTTCTCACTTATTCTAACCGTTATTATAGTAAGTTCACAAGCTTTGAGAGCTGCCATCCTCAATCCGGCTCAATCGCTCAAGAACGACTAAAGTCATCTCAAGAAAAATGAAAAATTTGCCTGCACCATTACATTTAGGTTTGGCTGACCGGCAATGAATTTAGTTATATGAAGGGATGCAGATGTATTTCGTCCAATCATTCTACCAAAATCGGTGCGTAGAAACATGTATCCAGTTTGTTCAGTGAAAGAGCGGGCATACAATAAATTAAGCGAAAACCATCCGTCCCAATCCTTCACCTGCACCACCATAGGAAATGAAAGAGACAAGTTTTGTATTTTATTTTGCTGATCAGGATTACCCTGGTCAGGTATTCCGTCACTTCCACCCGTGCTGTTTCCTTCGCCTCCTGATACCTGAAACCTCATTTCAGGATAGAACAAAATCTCGGAGGAAGATCTTAAGGTAAAGATTAGACCAGGTTTATATAACCATGTTCCTGCCCCCCTGCCCAAATCATATTCACCTGTGGGTGCGGTTACATCAAATGCAAAGGACACTCTTTCTAATCCAATGGTATTCTTTTCAAAATAGGGAACAAATAAATAAGACATTTTAAGATCGCCAATGCCCGTAGTATTTTCAAACCCACCGAAATTAGCATTGAAGATATTGTGGACGAATGGCAAAGACATACCAAAAAGATGTTGCTCATTCCGAAGTCCATAATTGTAGCCAAAACGCAAACCGTAATATTTTGCCCCACCGTAAAAGAAATAGGATTCGGCATCGATGAATGCCTGTGTTTGCATAGTTACTGGATCGGAGGCTATTGAGGCATCAATTGATTGACTAAAGGCAACCGCGCTCAAAAAGAAAAACCATCCTGTAAAAATTGAGGACAAATAGTAGTGTCTTAGCATGAAAATCAGAATGGGATTTTAAGAATTAGTTGGTTTTAAAAATTTATCCCGTATTTGTAGTAGAGCCTTGTCAGACAGGGGTTTGGATATAAAGTGAATTACTGACTCAAAACCCATTGCCCGTTCCTTATCAGATTGGCTACTGGAACTGGTGACCACTACCACTTTCGTCTTATCCCTTATAGATTGAGGAAGTTGTTTAAAATTTTCAAGGAAGCTAAAACCATCCATTTCGGGCATGTTCAAATCTAGGAATATTAAATTAGGAATTGCAGAGGCTTCAGCAGTCATCAGACTGCTAACAGCAAGAGAGGCAGAGGTATAGGTGATCACCCGTTCGGCAAACCTATTAATCTCCACGAACCTTTTCTGTACGAATAAGTCTATGTCATTATCATCGATCAAGATCGCTAATTCAACTGCTGGAAGCGTCATAGATAGTGTTTGGAAGCTTATTTTTGAAAGTACCAATTCCGGATTTAAAAAATAATAATTTGTGATCCTTTAATGGACGAAAAAAATGTAGTAAAATTGGAGGCAAAACCAATAAACCCATGAAATTTACAAGTCTTCGTGTTCTTTTATTCACTACCCTTACCGTCTTTGGCCTTTGGTCATGCGGCTC
>JANOQK010000258.1:0-1841 GCA_031414855.1 Bacteroidia bacterium
GACACCAAAGTTTGCTTTGGCAATAGTTCCATAATGTTTGTCAAGGAAATCAGGGAAGGCTACTTCAATTTTTTTAGGATCGGTGCCTGCTTCCATCAGTAGATATGTGCCAAACATATTGTTACCCCAGTTTGTCTCCAAGGCTTTTCTGCCATAGATGTTGTCATTCTCCAGGGTGCTAAACGAAACCATATACTCGGGGTGCCAATGTGCTTGTTTTGGAAAATCTTCATACACACCAGTCACCTCTAAATCGAATTGATTGTTTGCGCGAAGCCTCTTGCCTAGTGCGTTTCCATCTGCGAAAAATTTGCGCGCTGTTTTTTCTGATAACATAACGGTAAAGGGGCGTGCTAATGCTTTTTCGGGGTCACCGGCTTTGATCGTAATGTCAAAGATTTTAAAAATATCAGGTTCTACTAAAAAGAGAAAATCTTCAGTGAAGTTTTTGATGAGCTCCCCATTTTCTTCCTGGCCTATCACCAAACCGAAATTAACGGTGCGAGCCATTACTTCCACTTCACCAAAATCATTTTTGAGAAGCGGCCCGATAGGAGGTGCTACATTAGCCAGGTGCAGGTTGGCCACGCCATCCTGATTTAAAAATGCACGAGTAACACGAAAGGTACGATCTGCTTTGGTGTGGTATCGGTCATAATTTAATTCATCTGTGACAAACAGATAAATTAAAATCGAACACATCATGGCCAGTGCCAGGCCGGCAATGTTAATAAAGGCAGTTAGCTTGTTGCGGAAGATAGAGCGCAGGGCAACTTTGATGTAATTTTGCAGCATAGGAGCAACGGTTTATATCTGAGACTTCAGAAAAGTGTATCAGGTTACAAAGACCATTCCCAATTCTAAATGTTGCAGAATCCCATCCTTACCGTTGGTCTGCCCTCGAAAAAGAAGACTTTTGTTCAGCATCGTACAAACCTGTTCGATGTTGGGACTGAAAATGGGCTAAATATGGTCTAATAATTCCTTGATGCTAGTCAATTGTTTGAAGTTGGCATGCTCCAGAATCATGTCTACTTTCTCATGTGCCCAGGTGGTGTGATAGGGAACATGAAATCCGTGACCACCAATATTCAACACAGGTAATACATCAGACTTGATAGAATTTCCGATCATGAGAAATTCATTCGGCTGGATATCCAGATGCTTTATTAATTTTTGATAATCTTCTTCTTTTTTCTCCGACATGATTTCAATGTGGTGAAAATAACTGGCCAGTCCCGACTTTTTAAGTTTACGTTCCTGATCCAATAAATCTCCTTTGGTAGCCATAACAAGTCGATAGCGTCCTTTGAGGGATTGCAATACTTCTTCCACGCCAACTATGATATGGACAGGTTTTTCTAAAAGTTCCTGACCAAAACCAATTATTTTTTCAATGACGTTTACAGTAATCGTTTTATCCGAAATGCGAATGGCAGTTTCGATCATGGAAAGAATAAAGGCTTTGATGCCATAACCATAAAGCCCGATATTTTTTATTTCTGTTTGCAGCAGCTCCCGCGAAACGGTGTGTTGGGGAAGATAATCTTCCATCAATTCACAAAACTTATGTTCTGCTTCCAGAAAATATCCTTCGTTGTCCCAGAGGGTATCATCTGCATCGAAAGCAATTACTTTTATGGGCATGGTTAAAGCGCCAAAGCTACCAATTCTCCAGGATGCCCCACAGCGCCTATGGCTATTACAATATACTGTTTACCATTGATTGAATAGGTCATTGGAATACCACATTGATTGGCTGGCAATTCAATTGTTGAAATAATTTCACCCGTTGCCTTATCATGCGATCTGAACTTATTACCGCCACCACCATCGGCTGC
>JANOQK010000259.1:0-4036 GCA_031414855.1 Bacteroidia bacterium
TGCACATAAAGCTGCATTAGTTTCTATTACACTCACATTCCCTGCTCCTGCTACGCCCCATGTGATGGTGATTGAATTGGTATTCGTGCCGCCTGTCTGTGCTCCGCCTGTTATCGTCCACGCATACGTGCTGCCAACTGTATTGGTAACACTGTACGCTGATAAGGTAGCGCCAGTGCACACACTATTTGAACCTGTAATTGCTGAAGTAGTTGGTAACGCATTACTTAAAATATCAACATCATCGGATGTTCCTGGGGCGCATAAACCACCAGTGTCAACAATAGTCCAACTAAATGTATTTGTTCCAACATTAAGGCCAGAGACAATAGCTGTTGGTGAATTTGCACTAGGACTAAAAAGATATGCTCCAACTGTTACCGCTGTCCAAGTACCGATTTCCCCACCACCAGGAGAATTACCAGCTAAGGTAGCTGATGGTCCGCATACTGTAAAATTACCACCAGCGTTTGGCAAAGTGGCGACTGGCATTGGAATATTGACACTTAACGTACAGTTATTAGCATCCGTGATCAAAGCGGTATAGGCTCCTGCATCTATGTTTGCTGCAGTAATTTGTGAACCTCCCGAAGTTGCAATCGCTCCTGGTGGTATGGCAGTAGGACCTGACCAGGTAACAGTGTATGGAGCAACTCCATTTGAAACAGTTATCTGGAGTTGACCATTTCCTACAGGTGTTGGATCGCAATCCGGATCCAGAACTGTTGGCGTTGCGATTAATGCATTAGCGGAATTTACGTTTATTCCCGGTGCCCCTACAAGATTATAGTCAAATCCTGAGGAGGGGCAAGTTTGGCCGGTATAGAATACCTGCACGAGATAATTACCATTGGGCACAAGTCCAAATTCGACACCTGCTATAGCTCCAGGCAGAAGTGTAATGGACGTATTAATGGTCGATGTGCCGATTGGGAAGGATTGAACGGAAAAAGCGGGAAGCTTGTAAAGGACATAGGCATCCGGAATCTGCCCATCAAAAAAGAAAACTCGTATTGTGCTATTATTGCCAGCTTGATTACAAACCTGTATAGACGTGGTTGTTCCACATTGCGCATACAATGTTGAGCCCGAAAAAGCTAATGAGACTATCAGCGCAAAAAGTAAGATATAACGCTTCATCACTTCTCTTTATTTTTTTGTATTGTTATGCCCATGGTCACCCCACCTATTGTCTCAGTACATTGATTCCAGGAGGCGATAATGAGATAGGTGGCGGGTCTGAGTTGATCAAATACTTTCGTGTTCAACGTTGAATTAGCTGGCAGCTTCATTTCACTTATCAATGGAAATTTAGGGTCCCCAATTTCATACAGCTTCAAATTAACTTCTTCTTCAATTCCATTTACCTCAAGGACTATTTTATGTAAATCCTGTGTCTGTGAATACTCCACATTTACATTGTACTTCAATTTACATTGAGCTGTTGAATAGCTCCATGATAATCCTACTAGAAGAAATAAAATAATTCTTTTCATCAAGAAATTTAATAGTTAATAGCTATTCAATTTAAGCCTGGTACAATTTTCCATTTAGATAACCTTCAAAAAACTATTGTAACCCATGTTATTGTAAAGATGGGATTATGTCAAAAAAATAGACCTATTGAAAAGCCTCATTAACCCATTCAAGTACTATTTCAGTCAAAAAATGTTGTTTCTAGAACTTCCTTTTCAAAATCTCACTCATTATAAATGCCTTTTTAAATCCCTCAGGATCTTTAAATTCCCTTAAAAAAGCAACCCCACGGCTTTTTACCCTTTCTTGCTTATACTCCTGAAACTGATCAAACTTCATCACTGTATCCTCGACTTTCATCGTTTCCTCTAGAGATGGCTTTACAAAGGCCTGCTTTTTAGCCTCTTCGTAAACATCATATATCTTGTCGTCTGACTTGTAATTCGGCTTTACTATTTCCCGTTTTTCCTCTTCTTCTATATCATCATCGTAATCCTGATAGTCATAAGGTTTGGCCGGTCGCTGAGGCGCAGATGGTTGTAATACAGGTCTTTGCTGGATGGGAGGTTCAGCTTTTGGATTTTTGGCCTGCTGAATTTCGCGTAGTAAATCCTCAAATGAAATGGGCTTAGATTCTGGGGCTGCATCTCTCGTTTCACCTTGCTGTTCAGCCTGCCTCTTTTGCTTGCCACGAGCCTTGGTAATGATATAAATCAACCCGACTACAATCCAGAATATAATTTTGAATTCGTCCATAACTCTCAAATATAAATAAAATCTGTTTATCAGGCTAAAAACTATGTTTTTTACATAAAACGAATGTAAGAACTTGCCGGGATAAAATGTGGATGAATTGCGAATAGCTAATTTTCAGAATGCCAAACCTACGGTTATCTTTGCCTCCTTATTTTTTTAACAATCCCTCATATTCATGCAATTATCGAAGCTTGAGATCAAAGGTTTTAAGAGTTTTGCGGACAAAATAGTCATCAATTTTGACGAAGGCATCACCGGCATTGTAGGGCCTAATGGCTGTGGGAAGTCGAATGTTGTAGATTCCATCCGCTGGGTATTGGGAGAGCAAAAGACTAGTGCGTTGCGCTCGGAGAAAATGGAGAACGTCATCTTTAATGGCACCAGCCAGCGCTCTGCACAACAAATGGCCGAGGTGTCTCTAACCATCAACAATACCAAGAACATACTTCCTACTGAATATTCTCAGATCACTATTACCAGAAGACTTTATCGTTCCGGGGAAAGCGAATACTTATTAAACGGAGTAGCCTGCCGCCTAAAAGACATCACCAATCTTTTTTTAGATACAGGAGTTGCCTCCAACAGTTACGCCATCATAGAATTGGGTATGGTGGATGACCTTTTGAATGACCGCGACAATTCGCGCAGGATGTTGTTTGAAGAAGCAGCTGGTATTTCCAAATTCAAAAAGCGCAAAAAGGAAACACTTAAAAAACTCGAGGATACAGATACTGACCTTGAACGCGTTGAGGATTTACTGTTTGAAATTGAAAAGAACATGAAGAGCCTGGAGAAACAGGCAAAGCAAACAGAGCAATACTATAAAATTAAAGAAGACTACAAAGACAAAAGCATCAACCTGGCCAAGGTTGTTGTGAATAAGCAAAAGGAAAAGTTCAATACCATCAGCAAACAGGTTGAAGGAGAGAATGATCGTAAGACTAAGCTTACCGTTGACATTGCGGAGAAAGAAGCGTTGATCGAAAAATCAAAGAGTGATTTAGTGATGAAAGAAAAAACTCTTTCGTCACGTCAGAAGGCAATCAATGAGCATGTTTCAAACATTCGTCAAAACGAAAGTGAAAAGCAAATTAAGAATGAACGACTTCGTTCTCTTAATGACCGCGCCAATAGTTTAAAAGATCAAATCGATCAGGATAAGAAGAGTAATGAACGCGCCCGCTTCAGCATTCAAAGTTTGGAAAGTGAACGCGAACTAGCGCAGGGAATTTTTAACGAGATTACTTCAAAAGTTGAATCCTTAAAAGCAGATTACGAAACTCAAAAGACAACCACGTATACCTTGCAAGGAGAAGCGGATGCCTTACGTCAGGTGCATCGCACACGGCAAGAGGAATCTTTTGAGGTTAATAAAGGAGTTGAGATTCGTGAGATTCAGGTTTCTTCATTCAAGCAAGAACTTGAGCGGACTGCCACTGACACCAACCAGCAAAGCGCCAGCCTTCAGGAGTTTGATAAGAAACTAGTTGTTCTCCAGGAAGAAGTCGGACAGAAAACAGTTTATCTCGATAAATTAAAACGCGAAGAAGAAGATGTCATCACACGCATCAGTTCATTGGAAAAAACCATTGAAATGATTCGCGAAGAGATGACAGAGACTGGCCGTAAACTGGATGCTCGTCAAAACTAATACCAGCTTACCAAGTCATTAGTTGAAAACCTCGAGGGATTTCCTGAAGATATAAAATTCTTAAAGAAGAATGTAGGCTGGACAAAAAACGCCCCCCTCCTATCCGACATTCTTTCTACCCGCGAGGAATATCGCGTTGCGATTGAAAACTAT
>JANOQK010000260.1:0-2078 GCA_031414855.1 Bacteroidia bacterium
CTGTGAATTTCAAAAACGAAAGCAAGATTTTTGTTAACCTTCGGTGTATGCAAGTCCAAAAAACAAAAGCATGGTGTTATGCAGGTGCCGGAATCACAGTCGACTCAGAGCCTGAACAAGAATGGCAAGAGACTGAAATGAAAATGAATACACTGCTGCGGGTACTCAACAAACAATAGCTAATGAAGCACTGGCAACCCATCTATGATATTGCTCAACTGTGCTCAGTAAAAGGAATTCGCGATGCGATACTGTGTCCTGGTTCTCGTTCCGCTCCCCTCACACTTGCTTTTGCGCAACACTCCAAAATAAATACTCGCACATTCAGTGATGAGCGGAGTGCAGCTTTTATTGCCCTCGGCATAGCACACCAAACCAATATGCCTGCGGTGTTAGTATGTACATCAGGCAGTGCTGCTTATAATTTTGCTCCCGCTGTTGCGGAGGCCTTCTTTCAACAAGTTCCTTTAGTTGTATTTACTGCAGATCGTCCGGCAGAATGGATTGATCAGTTAGATGGGCAAACCATCCGGCAAAATAATATCTATGGCAATCATGTAAAAAAATCATTTGACCTACCTCAAGATTATGAACATAGTGACAGTCACTGGCACATCAATCGGATAGTCAATGAAGCCATCAATCTATCACAAGCGTATCCGAAGGGGCCCGTCCACATTAATGCACCTTTTAGGGAACCATTTTATCCATCAAAAGGTGATTCTATAAGTTTCAGTAAAGAAGTAAGGCTGATAGAATTAGTAGCAACCTCAAGCTCACTCTCTGCTAAAACAGTAATCGACCTTCAAAAAAGATTATCCGCTTATACCAAAGTGCTTATAGTAGCCGGACAAGACGATTTTGATGAAGGACTTTTAAAGTCACTCGAAAAATTTTCAAAGTATCAGAGTTCTCCAGTTCTTGCCGACATCATATCAAATGTACATTCACTTAAAGAAGTGGTCACGCATGCTGATGTATTCCTGGGGCAAGCTGGAGAATCCATTAAAAAATCTTTGCAACCGGAGTTGCTTATTACGTTTGGCAAATCCATTATATCAAAACAATTAAAATTATTTCTACGCAAGTACAAACCGAAGGAACATTGGCACCTTCAATCGGGAGGCTATGTCGCGGATACCTTTCAAATACTGACTACCACTATTTCCGTTGATCCACCACATTTCTTCGAAGAACTTGGTTCAGCTAAAAGCTCATCCAACTTTGAAAATCAAAAGCGTGAGAACTATTTCCGTTTATGGGGCGCGGAAGAACATCGCATAGCCAGATCTGCTGAAATTTTATTTTCATTACCTATGCTTGGCGAATTTCATACGGTTCGTGAAGTTATTCGCTCATTACCATCGAGATGCAATCTGCATTTGGCTAACAGCATGTCCGTGAGGTATGCTAATATCATTGGACTTGAAGCAACTAAAAAAGGCATTCATGTTTTTTCCAATCGAGGTACTAGTGGAATTGATGGGTGCAGCAGCACAGCTGTTGGTCATTCCTTGAGCAGCGAAATACCCAATTTTCTAATTACGGGTGACATGGCATTCTTCTACGATAGAAATGCTTTTTGGCACAACTACTCCTTGCCTAACCTGCATATACTTTTACTCAACAATCATGGTGGAATTATTTTCAATATGATTGATGGCCCCGGAGACCTGAAAGAATCTGCAGAGTACTTTGTCACTCACCAAAAGCTAACAGCTAAATCTCTTTGTGCAGAATTTGATTTTGATTATCTAAAACTTGATAACCTTAAGAAACTAAAAAATACGATTCAAGATTTTTTTGAATTCAATGGCCGCACAAAGATTTTGGAAATTGAATCTGCACAGGATCTGAACAAAAAACTATTTGACGAATTTAAAACTGCAATCAAAAAAGCATATGAAGCTTAAATACGACTGGAAGCCTGTTAAAGAATATCAGGAAATACTTTTTCATAAATACGATGGTATTGCGCGCATTAGCATTAACCGACCAAAGGTTCACAACGCATTTACACCGCTGACCGTGAAGGAGATGATAGATGCCATGAACATCTGTCGCGAGGATTCGGAGGT
>JANOQK010000261.1:0-9589 GCA_031414855.1 Bacteroidia bacterium
TCCCGTTCGGTAATAATGGTTATTACTGCAGCTGTTAAGAAGAAGACCCAAAGCATCCATTTTTGCGAAATGGCTTTTACGTTGATTTTACTGATTGATTTTTCCGTGAGCTTAAAACTGCTAATGGTAATAATGGTTTGGGGTGGAAGGTTTGGTGAATTCCAATAGGCCATGATATTGGCCACCAGTGCACCTATAGTGATGCCGGGCCAAGAGGATCTTCCCAATAAGATTAAGAGAGCAAAACCAATTCCAGACGGAGGCCAAGCTGGTAAAGCAGTGGTGTTGTCAAACACTAGAAAATAACCAAGCCTCGCAAACAAATAATAGAGCAAGGCAACACCAATAATTTTGATATCGATGATGTATTTAAGTGGTGGTTTAATATTCATCATTAAAAAACTCATTATCAGACAAATATATATAATTTATCATAAATTGTATACAGTCTAAAACTAAGGACGCAATACCCTTTCTATTTACAATTAACTTGAGCTTAGGTCGAATGTTTAAACACATTATTATTCGAATTCAGATACTCCAAGTACTTAATTAGGCACTCTATTTTGAAGGCTGTTCAATTTAAAGAACAAGCCATTTTCTCCGAAAATTAGATACAGTGGATCGAGAGTACTATTTTCTGCCAAATAGAATTTGAAGCAAGCAATATAAACTGCAACCTCATAAAATTAAACTACCATGGATAGGGCTGACCGAACTAGATTAAAACAAGGTCCTTGTTTTATATCAATTGTCTTATAATTTTAATGCGATTACATCAGGCACCATACAGGAAATAGAGGCTGCGATTGCAAAAACTCTAGTAGAGGCCGACTGCAGCGTTTGCCTTCATTATTTTAGTACGGATCATGAACCAAGAAAACTACAAAACATCTCAGAGATTTATTAGATTTAAAAGTAATCTACCATGGAAAGGCGTTCATTTCTTAAAAAGTCATTGTTAGGAACAGGTTTTGTACTAACAGCGCAATATCTGGAAGCACGCGAAAAATTGCTGCCACTAAAATTTGCGAACAAGCGCGAGCGCATGCTGGCATGGTTAGAAGGAAACATTGAACCAGGCTTTACACCAGCAGCATTTTTTCTGCACTTTGATGCTGATCATAAAGTAGGTTCTGCTGCGGCCACCAAGCACTTGGAGTATTTCCGGCAGACAGATATGGATTTTGTTAAAATTCAGTATGAGCAACAATATCAGCCAGTCGATTTTTTAAAGAAACCATCTGACTGGTCGAAGCTAAAATTGAATAAGCTTGATTTCTATGAACAGCAACTTCAGACGGTTCGGGAATTGGTTAAGGCTACAAAAAAAGAAGCCCTGATTGTAATGACACTATATTCTCCGTTCATGTGGGCTGGACATAGTGCAACATTGTCAATATTACTTAATCACATGGAGGAAGATCCTGACGCTGTGAAAAAAGGCCTGGAGATTTTAACAGAAAGCCAATTGTTATTTATCCGTGCCTGTATAGAGATTGGAGTAGATGGTTTTTACATGGCTACGCAAGGTTCGGAAACCAACCAGTTTAAGAACCCTTCTCTTTTTAAAAACTATGTTAAACCTTCAGATTTGGTGGGAATGAATGAGATAGTTGCACGTTGTCCTTTTAATATTCTTCATGTATGTGACTACAATGATATATATGCTTCCTATGATGCGGTACTAGATTACCCGGGCCAAGTGGTAAATTGTAATCCACAACTTACCGGTAAATTGCTTTCCTGGAGGGAAGTATCTGCTATGTTCAAGCGACCTGCCATGGGTGGGTTGCCTAAGAAAGGGATCATTTCTACTGGAACCCCGGAAGAAATTGAACGGGAAGTGAAAGCCATACTAAAAGAGGCACCTCAAAAATTTATTCTTGGGTCTGAGTGCACAGTTCCTAACGATATCGAATGGAGTAGATTGCAAAAGGCGATTGCTGTTGCGCATAAACACTAGTCTGGCTTTAAGTCTATACGTGCGCTGGGTGTTTGGCAACTGGAGCACCAACAGATTCAGAAACTTCGTTTCACTAAACCAGACTTGTAATACGACACATTGCTAATTGAAAACCCCTGCGGTCTTACTGCGGGGGTTTTTGATGTCATTTCCTTACCATCTTTTTTTTCGTTTTCTTAGTCTTATGAAAAATTTAAAAAGACGACTTCAAAACGGAGATACCATTCACGGGTGCTGGCTAAATCTTGGAAGTGCCCTCACAGCTGAGATAGTCGGCTTAGCTGGGTTTGACTGGGTATTGATAGATTTGGAGCATGGTGTGGGAACGGAGACACAAGCGTTGGCTCAAATGCAAAGCCTGGAACATACTGGTGCAGGAATAGTGGTTCGGGTAGAGAGTGCAGAGCCTCAGCGGATACAGCGAATTTTAGATATGGGTGCTGAAGGCATCATGTGTCCAAAAATAAATAACATCAACGAAGCAAAGAAAGTAGCTAACGGGTTACATTATCCACCGATAGGCCAACGAGGGGTAGCAAAGATGATCAGGGCGACTCAGTTCGGTCAGAATTTTCAAGGTTATTATGAAACATCACAGGAAAACATATTGGGCATTGTTCAAATCGAAACCAAAGAAGCTCTCAACCATTTGGATGAGATTGCAAATGTGAAAGGAGTTGACGTCTTGTTTATCGGCCCGGCAGACCTCACCATGGAATTAGGAATATTCGGCCAGTTTGATAACCCTATATTCATAGATGCACTTCAACGAACTATTGCAGCAGCAGATAAAGCGGGCAAAGCAACTGGAATACTTTTCTTCAATCCTGATGATTATAAAAAATATCATCAAATGGGAATTCGCTTTATCGCCTGTGGATCGGATGGAGCTTTTATAACAGATGCAGCGAAGCAATTAGCCGAAAAAATGGCAGGATTACGTCCATCTAAATAGGAATGTCTTCAACAATCATTTTATGATGGATATTCTCACCATTCTCTTATGAAAATGTAACAAAATTTAGTTATTGACAGACTGGGAAAATCTTTTGATTGGCTTAATCTTTATTCTTTTTGGATGGATCATGCTTGTCTATTATTCGGATAATAAGGATGAGGTGGTCAAATGCAATGTTTTACAGATGTCCTAAATAACGTGTATCTCCAATAATTCAAATCGCATTCGGCTACTTCAATTAATGTTAACTTCTGCAACCTGACAAAGCAGAACTTTTACAGGCGGAACAACTGGGCTAACTAGTGGTAAATTGCAGTCCACCAGGTTATTATTTTTTAGCAGAAGTATTTTCATATTGCAACAATTATAATTTTGCAGCTAAACTTATGGAAGTAGAATCAAAATGAAAAGGTGGCTCATCTTTTTCCTTTTTTTAAGCTCAAGGGCTTTATGTCAGCAACTGGCAGAGGGAACTATTGTTGACAGCGAAACGCGAAAACCTGTGCCCTTTGCATCCATTGGTATAGTTGGTACTTCCAAAGGTACCAGCTCAAATGTCAATGGCCAATTTTCACTTTCAGTTACCGAGCCATTTTCACTCAAGATCACCTGTGTCGGATACGAGTCAGCGATAGTAAATTCGGTGGCTGTGGTGGCACTGATCGAACTGAAGCCAGCCGTAACTCAACTCAACGCTATCGTTATCTTAAGCAAACCGATCAAGGCAAAAGCCATTTTGCAAAAAGCATTTGCCAACATCTCAAAAAATTATGAATCGCAGCCTTTTTTGCAGAAATTCTTTTACCGCCATTACTGTAAAGAGGATAATACCTATGGGCGATTGATCGAAGCTTCAGTCGATGTGTGGAAAAATCAAGGCTATCGATCACAACAGCATTCGGCAGGAGAGAAAGAGGGAATTCGAGTTACCCAGCTCAGAAGAAGTTTGGACAAGACCGAAATGGCGCAAGGGCATGAACCTATAGCGGTAGGAAATATCCTACAGGCGGATATAGTAGGATATCAAACAGCAGAGAGAAGTACTCACTTGTCTTTTTATACAGATGTTAGCAATCTTAAAACAGATTTAGAAAGCTATTCTTTTACTGGGCTGGGCATCACCTCGTATGATGGCAAGGAAGTGTACCAGATTAGCTACTCTTATAAAAAAGATTCAGCACTCATGACTTCTGGATCTTATCTTGAAATGGCAAAAGCAACAGGCACCTTATATATTACTACCGATACCTATGCTTTCATTAAATCTGAGGAAATAAAATCTTATGGTAAGAATACCATTCATACATCTGCCTATTATCAAAAATTTGGTGATAAATATTATCCTTACCATTTTATACGCGATGGTGAGAGTCAAACGTCAGATAGCGGAAAGCATGTGGTTCATATTGAATTGATGGCGGTAGAGATAAGAAAGGGCGCGGAAGAAAAATTTACGGGCCACCTGCCTGGACGTGATGAATTATTAAACATTCCCTATGATTCTTCTTTTTGGGCATCCAGTACCATGTTAAAAACTACCCCTTTGGAAGACGAAATCATTCGCGATTTAGGCGGAGGTGCTTCATTAGATAGTCAATTCGATCACTACCATCAATACGAAATCAATATACGTGATGGAGGCAAAAATGGAGAGGAAAAGTTTAACTGGTTCTTAGCGGATAGTAAAGGGCACCGTATTCTTTATCTTATTTTTTGGAGAAGTGATTTCCAACCTTATTTGGCAGAGCTTGAACTTGCCAAGCGGCTGCACCTACAGTATCAAACCAAAATCACATTTGTATTTCTTTCTCTTGATGATGATGAAGCCATATGGCAACAGGCTGTGCAAAGATTTAATTTGAATACCAATGGCCTCATTAATTATCGAATAGGCAGCCACTCGAAATTGACTAAGTCATTGAAACTTGAGGCACTTCCTTCCTTTGTTTTGATACCCCGAAATGGAGAAATGTTTGATGTTGAGGCAAAGAGACCCAGCAATCCTGGGTTGCATGAGGATTTTGAAATGTTATTGAAGTAGCTTCAAAGATACCTTCAAAGCCACTCACGAAACTTCCACAGTGCTTTGCTTTCTATCTTGATGGTTTCTTTTTATAGGTGCTTGTGCTTCATAGCCGGCTGTCATGTATTCCGCATTTCCCACTATAGTTTTTGAAACCTGTGGGTCCTGATTCGCTCAACCGCTTCTCATACGGTTCGTGGATTCCGTTAGACAAAATTTACTTTCTCCAATTTAGCCAGATCATCGGCTATTACTTCTGATAGGGCACCTCTGATTTTACTGATGGATGTGCTTATGCCATCACAATAAAAACCTCTTTCATGATGAGCTACTTACTGGTTAGTATGAAGGTATTATAAATATGATGAAAAACGTTTACCCATTTCATTTTGAAGCATCTTCGAGTTGGTGTTCATTTGATGTGTAAGCAAGTGGGTTCCTATTATATCTGGATTATATCTGGTTACTAACTTAGCCAACAACTCTTTCCCTTTAATTTATCTGACACCTGTAACCTTCATATCCAACACATAAATCGTCTCTGAGGCAGTGATAAAGAGTTTGTCAAGCTTCTTTCCTCCAAAGACCACATTGGCAGTCCACTTTTCAGGAATATTAATATGAGCAATCTGCGTTCCTGCCGGATTAAAAACGGTTACTCCCTTACCGGTAAGGTAAAGATTACCTTGATTATCAATCGTCATGCCGTCCGACCCTAATTCCGCGAATACCTGTGCGTCACTCAATGTGCCATTATCCTTGATGCTATAACGATATGTTTTTCTTCCTCTGATGTCAGCTATATATAAGGTCTTTCCATCAGGGGTTCCTACAATGCCATTAGGTTGGACAAGATTTTCAACAACCGAAACAGCTGCTGTTCTACCTTTTTCCAGGTAATATACTTTTTGACCTTCTATTTCAGGTTGTGTTCTTGTCCACCACGGACGCTGATAATATGGGTCGGTAAAATAAATACCACCATTGTTAGGATGTATCCAAAGATCGTTAGGTCCATTTAGGTTCTTACCATCATACTTTTTTAATAACACCTTAACCTTCCCACGTTTATCAATTGACCATAGTTCATTATGTTCATCTGCACAGGTGACTAAATTGCCTTTCTTATCGAAATACATTCCGTTTGAACGGCCGGCATTTTCAAGGAAAACAGTTAGCTTCTCATCCGTACTGTATTTCCAGATTCTATTGTTAGGTTGATCGGTGAAGAAAATATTTCCTTTACTATCAACTGCCGGCCCCTCTGTAAAACTAAATTGCTTTGAAATAAGCCAAGGCCTTGCACCATCTGCCACAAGGCTAGCATAGCCTTTCTTCAGGAGAATTGAATCAGGGGCTGTTTGACAATAGCCATTAACAAAAATGGTTAAGGGTAACGTGCACAACAGACAAATGTTAAGTATCTCTTTTATTTTCATTCCGATGATCATTTGGTTTATAAGTTATCGGGAAAATACGAGAATAATGTTAAACTACTAAGAGGTCTACAACGGTTTTCTTTCTAACCGTCTCCCTTAATTTATTGAGCAAAAGAGTTGTAATGTGCGATCATCTCCAATGCGCTCATTGATGGATGACCATTCAGGCTGACACTAATATTAAACTAAAAGTATTTGCATTCTCCCCAATAATTACAAGCCCATGCAATCCATGTACTCCAGTTTGGGCCTGTGCTATGTCCTCCGGCATGTTAACGAAAAGCACTATCACCATTAAAGGGGTGCACCGATTGTTGGAAACTCAGTCACACCCAAATCTTTCTTACTTAAAAGTTTATACACAGGCCCTGCAGTGAAAGTTTAAAATGGTCTCGTATCCATCACCGATAAAACCGTCAACAAGAAAAAAGGTGGCCATTAGTAGAGCCGTTTCCCCTTCGAAAACGCAAATCCCAGCCTTCCAAGCATTTTACTTATCATCGTATAGGGGTCAAAGCCATATAGATTGTCATAGAGTTGGTTGCCAATCTTCATCTAAAGAAATGAGGCGATCCAGACAACTAAAAAAAATAGAAAATGAAAATTTTAAAAAGTATCGCAGCAATGCTCTCCGTGTTTTGCGTCCATGTAAGCTTAGCTCAGGATCATCATCCAGAGCTTCACTTGAACCCCAGGTGGAGTGAATGTTCCTTTCAACTGGATCCATCACTGACACAAGAAGCCTGGAATCAATTCACCAAGGAAGCCGGATTGGTAGCTTACTTTCGGCCGATTGTAGATGCCAAACCAATAGGCAAGTGGAATTTTGAAGTGTCGGCCCTGACGTGGGCCACTGCATTTGACGACACTGATCCTGCCTGGAACGATACGTTTGTCCATCCCGATTCCGTCCATTGGCTGAAGGAGGGCTCGCGGTTGAAATTCCCGGGATTAACGGGCAGAGTGGGCATCACAGACAAACTGGATGTGGGCTTGTATTTTACTAAAAATCCTAGCGCTAACTATGGTTTTTGGGGAGGTCAGGTTCAATACAATTTTGTAAATAATATGGAGAAGAAATGGTCAGCAGCTGCCCGAATGAATTTTAGTTCGCTGTACGGACCCGAGGATTTGAAATTGAATATCTATGGCATGGACGTGATTACAAGCAGGGAGTTTCCAATTTATTCTGATTGGGCTTCCATCTCACCGTATCTGGGCGTTTCGACTTATTTGTCAAGCTCACATGAAACAGCCGAGAAAGTTAATCTTCAAAATGAAAATGTAATGGGTGGGCAGGCCATGGTGGGCGCTGTTCTAAGACTTTCTGTTGCCAGGATAGGAGTGGAGTACAACTTTGCAAAAGTGAATACAGTGTCGTTCAAAATTGGTGTTGCGTTTTAAGTCAGAAGTTCAACAGAGGTTATCAGAACTTATTTACCTTTTAACAGTTGCCATAAATTACCTGGCTTTTCACTAAGAATGTCGTTCAGTAAATACGTCATAAGCATGATCATGGCGATGAAGCCCAATACAATAGCAACCTGGTTCAACGATACTTTCTGAATGTCCTGTTTTGCTTTTACGTCACAAATCTCACCGGGACAATATTGTGCCTTCTCTTTATAAAACAACTTATAGACCACACAGCCTAAACAAATTCCAAAGGCAGATTCAAAAAGTAAGAAGGTTAAACAAATCAAACAAGTAAGCCCGGTAATAATGCTATACGAATTCAGAACAACCATTAAAAAAAACATCATGGTAGCAAGCGCTATACCGATCATCCAGGCAAACTTTTTTTGTGCGGCTCCCACATATTCTGGATTTTGATTGCTCACTATGAGCCTACCGATAATAAGGGTAGGGGAATATCTGGGGCTGATAAACACACGGATGATCATATCGATAAGAAATAAGATGATCACATACTTGATCATGAGAAAATCACCCTTGAAAATAATAAGCATAAGGGAGATGAACATAAACACAAAGAGTATTCCTGCAGAAGCCCTTATTTCACGTTCATTTAAAACCGGGATATTGTATCCCGTAACCTCTTCACCAAATTTCAAGGATTTGCTCATTTGAATTGATTTTTAATTTATGAGGAGAATTATTTCGCTAATGCACTACTTGTAACGGGTAAAATTGCTGAAAGTTATTCAAGTCGTTTTTTTAAAGCAAAGTGTTAGGTCGTTGAGCATACCCTTGTTCGTAGCTGAATCTGAAATGATCTTTTGATTGGCCGTTAAGACGCCTTTGTAACAAGAGGATTTTCCCATGCAGTTTTGCCACCAGTGGCTTCGAGGCAGTTTCCTATGTTCCACCCTAATTTAATTTTAGCAGCGAGTTCACAGCATTGCTAGTCCATTCCCTTTGCATCAGCTGGCAATGGCGAGGTATTGTAGTTTGGTTATAAAGAAGCTGCTTGCGTTAGTTAGTCTTTATCACATTCTGCCAATGGTATAAAAAATAAAACTAAAATGTATGGAAGTCTAATCATGTGCAGAGGAGATGTTTTTGATCAGTAAGAATAGAACTAAGTTGGCCTTAGATTCAGTTTGTAAAACATCTATTTGCTAAGGTATAGTATTCCAACACCTTCTTTTAGGATGAAAAAATGTTGTGACTAAAAAAAGGTGGCCTGTTACCAGACCACCTCTTAATATATCAGGTTGAGCTTGTCGAAAACCTTTAGCCTGACCGCACCCAAGACCCTTGACCACAATCTTTTAATCTAAGTCAAAACGATCAAGGTTCATCACCTTGTTCCATGCTGCGACAAAGTCCTGAACTAATTTCTCTTTTCCATCGGAGCTTGCATACACTTCAGCGAGGGCACGTAGTTCTGAATTAGAACCAAAGATAAGGTCAATGCGAGTGGCTGTCCACTTGGTTGCGCCTGTCTTACGATCCTTACCTTCAAAAACTTCGCCATGGGCATCCGTTGCTTTCCAAACGGTACTCATGTCCAGCAGGTTCGTAAAGAAGTCGTTCGTAAGTGCATCAGGTTTTGCAGTAAACACACCATGTTTAGAACCATCGTAGTTGGTGTTCAACACACGCAAACCACCCATCAACGCAGTCAACTCAGGTGCAGTCAGGGTCAGCAATTGTGCTTTGTCAACTAATAATGCTTCAGTGGCGATCGAGAATTTACCTTTCGCATAATTGCGGAAGCCATCAGCAATTGGTTCGAG
>JANOQK010000262.1:0-6492 GCA_031414855.1 Bacteroidia bacterium
ACCACCTGGAAGCATAAAAACCTGGGGTCAATTACGCAGGCAGGCCTGGTCAATAATTTAAATGATGGCATGGTTTGGGGATTGTTTCCGCTGTTGCTTATTTCAAAAGGTTTTGATTTGCAGGAAACAGGAATCATTGTAGCCACGTATCCGGCTGTGTGGGGATTAGGGCAACTTTATTCAGGCAAACTCGCTGACAAGTATTGCAAGAAGACGTTGTTGTTTATCGGCATGTTCATGCAAGGATTGGCACTTCTCGGAATGATTTGGGCGAATTCCTTTACAGGGTTCATTGTGCTGTCGTCCATACTTGGAATAGGCACTGCCATTGTGTATCCCACTTTTTTGGCCGCCATCTCTGACTACACGCATCCTGATCAGCGTCCTATAAGTATTGGCATTTTCAGATTATGGAGAGACCTGGGTTATGCGATTGGTGCGATCCTCACTGGCTTAATTGCCGATCGTTTTGGATTGGTAGCTCCGATTGTAGCTATTGGATTATTAACGGTGGCATCTTCCCTGATTGTTAAATTCAGGATGAGCTGTGCTCCGAAGGAATTGGTACAGTCAACTGATTCTCGGTTTAGGCCAATTATGAGCCCGGCTGTTTGATGATTGGGTTAGATTTAAAATAAGAACAGGAAGTGATTTTATACTTGTAATAAGCTGATAAGAATCATCCGATAAGTGGAAAAGAGACGAGATATTGTGGAGTTAAACATAAATTCCAACGATATAAAAATCCTCATCATTATAAATGACGGCCCCTATGGCACAGAGAAAGCCTATAATGCTTTGCGACTGACTAATCAATTGAATAAAGAACATGAACAGGTGGAGGTGAGATTATTTTTGATGGCCGATGCAGCAACCTGCGCATTGGCAAATCAAACAACGCCAAATGGATTTTACAATATTGAACGGATGATAAAACTGGCCATCACCAAAGGAACACAGATAAAAATATGCGGAAGCTGCGCAGACGCTCGCGGCCTTAAACAGGCCCCTCTTATTGAAGGCGCGCAGATGAGTTCCATGGCTGAACTTACCAACTGGGTGGTTAACAGTGATAAGGCGCTAACCTTTTGATGGAAAAAACTATTTTAATGTCTATGAAAATAAAACGCTTGAATGTCTTCACTGTATTTCTGATAACAGGAATATTGGGTTTTGTATTGGTAAGTTTTAAGACTCAGCAAAAGGAACCCTGGAATCATGAACAGTTACTAAGTCCGGAAGACCTTGCAAAAACATTGAGTGATCCACAGTCGCATCAACCTTTGATTTTAAGTGTGGGCCCGGCCGCTACTATTAAGAATTCTATTGATATTGGCGCGGCCAAAGATAAAGCGAACCTGGACAAACTTAAGCGACAATTAAAAGCAACATCAAAGGATGAAACCATTGTGCTTTATTGTGGTTGTTGTCCTTTTGACAAGTGCCCGAACATACGACCTGCTTTTGAACTTCTTAATCAGATGCAATTCACAAATCATAAACTTCTTAATCTGCCTCATAACCTAAAGGTGGACTGGATTGATCATGGCTATCCTGTTAGCAATTGAGCAAATGAAAATAAGACTTTTGCTCGCCCTGCTACTTTTGTTTGACGTATCCATTTCATATTCACAAATACAAGGTATTGAACTTGGAAATCAGGCTCCTGAAATAAGACTTCCAACTCCGGAAGGCGATACAGTTTCACTTTCCTCGTTCAAAGGTAAGCTGGTACTTATTGATTTCTGGGCATCGTGGTGTGGGCCATGTGTTGAAGAACAACCTGAGTTGGTTAGACTATATAAAAAATACAGGCAAGTCAGCTTCACTAATGGCAATCGGCTTGAAATCTATGGTGTTTCATTAGACAACAAGAAGGCCGCATGGGTAAACATGATTAACAAAAAGAAAATTTCCTGGTCACAGGTAAGTGATCTTAGATATTGGAGCTCCCCGGTAGCGAAAGCATACAACATTCAGGAACTTCCTTTTAATTTGCTGGTTGATGGAAATGGAGTTGTCATTGGAAAAAACCTCCATGGTATCGATCTGGACGATGCGCTGACTCAAAGCAGAATCAAGTAGTAAATCAAACACCTTCTTACATGAACGAAACGCCTATCCTCACCTATAAATTTCATGATAGACCTTCTGTTTTTCAACCCGAAAATCTTCTACGTGAAGCACGAAGACAAAAAGGAATAACTGAATTAGTCATTCCTGAAATCTGCATTCTTGATCCTGATGGTGATATTGAAGAGTACGTGATTAAGATGTACAATGCTCAGCGTAATAAAGCATGGGCTTGTTATCATACAAAATTGTATGAATTCAATTACGGCACTATCAAAGTTGGCATCATTGGGCAAGCAGTAGGTGCATCCTTTGCGGTATTATTGGCAGAGCAACTCTTTGCATCGGGCTGCAAGCTTCTTTTAAGCATGACTTCATCGGGTCAATTGGTGCAACCCATGGAGCCGCCCTATTTTATACTTATTGAAAAAGCCATACGCGATGAAGGCACTAGTTATCATTACCTGCCATCCTCGCAATTCAGTTTCTTGAAGGAAGAGTTGAAGAGTAAGCTTCACGGAGCATTTGATAAACTCGACATAAAAATATTTACCGGGTCAACATGGACTACAGATGCTCCTTATCGGGAAACGGAGGAGATTATCAATCATTATAAGAGCCTTGGTATTCATGCTGTTGAAATGGAAGCTTCAGCGTTATATGCTTTTGCCCAAGCGCGCAACAAGCGTGTGATTTGCTTTGCTCATGTTACCAACCAGATGGCAAGTATCGATGGCGATTTTGAGAAAGGCGAACACAATGGCAGTGTGGACGCACTGAAAGTATTGTTAAAGGTGGTCGACCAGTTCTCTTAAAAGATTTGGCAATTACTCTGGTAAATAAAGCTTTATGTTTTTTGCATCGAAGCGAACTGCATCCAGGTGTCCCATGGTTTTTTCATCTGCGGTAATCAGGTGAACATGTATGTTGCTATCATGGTGGGTAAAGATTGCTTTGTGTTGAGTGGAAAAAAAGCCGATCATTTCTACCTCTTTCTGTTGCAGTTTGAAATCCCGTTGTCCCAGGTGTGCATCGGCTGGTGAATTTACTTTCGTGTTAGCCGGAAGATTGACGAGATGTATGTCGGCTTCTATTACGTTGCCCACCAATTTGAAAGCAAAAGGCCTCGATCTATTAACGGATATGTGATCCAGGTGAGCATCCAGTTGTGACAGCGTATGAACACTATCCGGCAACCCATATTCTTTCCATTGATCAATGTTGGCATAAACAAAGAAGGGTGCTTTTACATCAAAGCTTTTCTCCACTTGCATCGGGCTGGCATCAACCGTGCCTTTGTAGGCAACTCCATCCTTCACCAAAATTTCTCCCCGCAGATATTCCAAAGGACCTAGACCATATAAATGTTCCTTGTTCCGGATCGTATCCAAATCGATGGTGGCTTGAAGTTCTCCTTTCATCATCACGTTTCTCATGGCACCAGAAATGTGAACTTTTTTAGTCTGGCCAATAGAATGAATAACTGAGCCAAGTAATAAGAGAAAGCACATGAAAATGGAATTGATTGCCATTAAAGAGATCAGCAATTTATTTTTTGTCATATCAGATTGTTCGATAATAAATAATAAGGTTCATAATTTCTTTTGGAAGAATTTGGTATTTCGATGGGTGCTTAGTGTCACCAAATGCTCACCGAAAGCAAAAAACCTCGAATTATTGGAAATTCGAGGTTTTTCGCTTGTTTGTTTTAACTGGCAGAGGAAGAGGGATTCGAACCCCCGGAACCCGTGAAGGTTCTCCGGTTTTCAAGACCGGTGCAATAAACCGCTCTACCATTCCTCTGTTTATAATCTCCGAAGCCTTGGCGTAGGAGATTATGCGGCTTTTCCTTTTTAGGGACTGCAAAAGTAAGGCGAAATATTTTTCTGACAAAGCACCGTTAGAAATTACTTCAAAAGTTACTCTTCGCTAAAATCCGGGAAGGTTTTCTTGATTTCCTTGTTGTCAAACTTTGGAGTGGACAGACGGCTTGCGTCCAACTCCAACATGACTAGTTTTTGATTGTTGATAATAGGTAGCAGTTTATCCCGATCGGCATCGAACTCCTTACTTCTCCGTGCTGATTTTAATGCGTACTTGCGCGCAATATTATCGCCCTCTACTTGTAACAGATTTCGGATTTCAACATTGATTTTCATTTTATCTAAAATATCATTCTTGGATTTGCCAATGACTTCGGTGGCTTCCAGCGTGCCAATAGTAAGTACCGTGGTTCCTCCAATAGCGGATACTTTTTTTGACTGTTCTGTTGGAAGAACGATGGGAGAAAGGCCAGTAACTGCACCCAATGATGCATTTAAGAGGGAGCGTTGTTTCTTTCCCTTCTTAGCCTTGCGATAAGCTTTGTTCAGCTTATCATGGTTATCATCCAAAAGATCAATTAATGCTTTCGCCTGAGAAAGCGAGTTCCTATATTTTAGATGAAGTAATTTGTCTTTCTCATCCAGGTTTTCGGTATCCAGGATTTTCACATTCACTTTTCGTTGCACCCGATTGGCAGACTTATCAAGGGCAAAAAAAGTGATCACAACATTTTTGAATTTCTCTACCTCCTCTACAAAAGTATAGCCTGGTGTCCAGGTAAATTCATGCTGCACAGAAGAATTTTCCTTTAGACTTATGTTGGGCACTCGAGTATCGGATGAGACAAACCCAACGTTTGAGATATTCTCATCTCCATTTGGATCAGAGGTGTAGATTTTAAAATTGATCAGTTGATCTTCTTTTATCGTAATACTGGTATCTCCCGGTACCAGTAGCATTTCGGGTGGTAAGTCAAGTTGGGTTTGTGCGATTTTTATTTTGCCTGGTGTCTCGGCTTTATCAGGTTGATCTTGCACTAAAAATTCTAAGATGATTGGATCTTTTTTTAAACTATTAAACTGATTTCGGGAAGGAGTCCAACTTAGAAGACCAAGGGATGACATGCTAGCACCTTCTGGCAATTGAGATGGCAGCACTTTAAATACCAGTGGGTCGCCATCCAGATCATTTACATATTCGGAAGGAATTTGATACCTATTTGAAGTGGCCTGCCTCACATAAAAAACGGGTAGTTCCTCAACAACAGGAGGGCGATTTTTATGATAGACTGTAAACGCAATCTGTTTGCGCACTCTTCGACCATCAGCCCACTCCGCTTGAAAAATTAGAATCGCTTCTTTTTGTTTCTCCAAGCGATCAACTAAATCAAACGAGGGCTTCCAGTTGAAATGCCCTAAGGTGTCAAACAGAATCCTGTAGCCATTTACTCCTTCCAATGAATAGCGCGGCTTTAGCGAATCAGTTGTCGTTAAAAAAAAAGAAAGCTCCTCACCTTCGGTCAGTGTATTCCATCCAATAGAGTCAGGGAAAATAAGTTGTTGCGCAGACAGTTGCGCAGCAGCTAACCAACAGATTAGAAAAAATAGTTTTCTCATTGTCTCAAAAAATCAAATCCCAAATTTAATGTCTCAGCAACCTTTTACTACATTTATTTTATGACCAAACCGGGTAAATCGAATGCGCGCACTAAAACCTATAGTTTTTTTGATGATGTATTTGAAGTTGCCAAGCTAATTCCCAAAGGACGTGTGACTAGTTATGGTGCAATAGCTGCTTATCTAGGTACTAAAATGAGTGCAAGAATGGTAGGGTGGGCCATGAATGCCGCTCATGGCGATAATAAAGTACCCGCCCACCGGGTAGTAAATAGAGCGGGCTTGCTCACTGGCAAGCACCACTTTCCAACCCCAAGTTCGATGCAAAAAAGTCTGGAGAAAGAGAAAATCAAAGTGGTAAAAGATAAGGTTGTAGACTTTGAAAAGCTCTTTTGGGATCCCGCTAAGGAGCTTTGACCCTTTATTTTGGAACCTACTATTCCCAAATCAGGAAATAGTTTGAAACACGTTATCGAAATTTCGCAAAAATCGAGCTTTTAGCGAATGGCATAGCATTGGTCAATAGATCACTACATAGTTGATCAAAACCAAATGAAAACTCTTGCCTTTATTTCCTTATCAACCTTACTGACAATCTCCTCCGTCTTTGCTTCACCTATTCCACAGGAAGCCAATATTGATCTTGTTTCATCTAAGGACAAAAATCTTTTCATTTTTTAAAGTGGATCAAAAATTTAAAGGAGCTGATGTGGAAGTGTCCTATGCGAATGGTGAAGTTATCACCAATTTGAAAATGGAAAAGAGAAAATTGATCATCGACTTCTGTGACGTGAAATTTGGATCCTACGTAATCAAAGTGATGAAAGGAAGCGATGTACAGGAATTTCAGTTTGTGAAAAAATAATTTTTAAAGAAATAGCCCGCGTCTATCGGGCTTTAATCGGATCGAAGGTCATTCGCGCAAGCGAGTGGCCTTCTTTCTTTTGATAGGGTCACTCTTTACTCAATTAAT
Source organism: Bacteroidia bacterium (assembly GCA_031414855.1). Classification (GTDB taxonomy): domain Bacteria; phylum Bacteroidota; class Bacteroidia; order Cytophagales; family Cyclobacteriaceae; genus ELB16-189. The sequence goes on from JANOQK010000262.1 coordinate 6,487, forward strand.
CAATGA
>JANOQK010000263.1:0-7361 GCA_031414855.1 Bacteroidia bacterium
GGTGGCTACAAAAAGCCAGCTGGACAAGTCACAACTTGAGCCCTCTGCCGTTGCTGTGCAGAACATCTTAAGTTATGCCCGTCATTTGCAGGAGAAGCATTAAAAATTCAATTCAAACAACTTTGATCAAAGGTCTTTCCAAACGGGAAGACCTTTTTGTTTCCAGCACGAGCAACTGAGACACCTTATTCTACAACTGAGTAGCATATTCTAGACGCCAGAGTCCGTGGTCAGTAATTTTGTCTTTATGAACACAGAAAAATTTCTCTCCCTCATGCTCGTGCTTCACATTGCAGGAGGCACAATTGCGCTCATCAGCGGATTAGTTGCCATGCTGACTTTAAAAGGAAGTAAAATCCATCGCCAGGCAGGCAAAATTTATTTTTGGGGAATGACAGCAGTGTTTGTTGGGGCTGTGGTTGTTGCCATTGGCCATCACAAAGACTTTCTGTTGATGGTTGGATTCTTTAGTTACTACATGACGGTGAGAGGCTATCGCATTCTTTTCTTGAAGAAGTTAAACCAAGGTCAAAAGGCATCTCCAGTCGACTGGCTCATCATTTCAGTGTCAGGAATCTTTATCCTTACACTATTAATTTGGGGAGTTTGGGGAATGCTGAAGGGAGAAGGAATGGCCATTGTGGCTTTTGTTTTTGGAGCAATCGGTTCGTCATTTCTATTTGGTGATATCCGGAAGTTTATAACCCCACCAACCGAAAAAATGCATTGGTGGTATGGTCACATTAGTAGTATGGGTGGAAGTTATATTTCTGCCGTTACAGCATTTGTGGTAGTAAACATACAACTACCACAATTTCAATGGGTGCTTTGGATTTTACCTGCTCTTATTGGAAGTATCATCATTGGGCACACCATTCGAAAGTATAAATTGAAATTTGCTTAAAGCTATTGAGGTTTTTGTTTATACTCTTCGTACACGCATGCCCATTGCTTCCGCGGGATTTCTTATTAATAACTGATCCATATCTTTCGTTGTGAACCCTTTTTGCTTGAGCCGCGGAATAAGTTCGGTGAAGATGTTGGTGTATCCTTTAAATTCACCAGTTGGTTCATCCGGTTTGTACCATCCGGCATCGTGAGAGATAAGCACTCGGTGCAATAAATTATTCAACTTTAATTGTTGGATGGAATCCGCATAACTATCAAAATCACCCCATCCGATACCATCCAGACTTACCCAACTGCCAAGCTGCGCAATTTTTGAATGCATTAATTTGTCAGTTTCCGCTTGCGCATGCACCCAAACAAATGCGCTGGGATGAACACCTGTTTCTTTCAAAATATTAATTTCTTCAAGAGCAGCTTTTGATAAACCGGTATGTGAACAAATGGTGAGTCCGGTTTTCAAATGAGTGAGCGCGGCAGCATGAACTAATTTCCTATGCATTTCCGATAAGCCTGCTTCATTGGCGTCTACACCAATCTTGATAAAACCAGGTTTTACTAACGTGTTGTCAATGCCATTTTCAAATTCTTTAATCCACCGCGATGCCAGTTGCTCAGGCGATTCAGTGAATGCCCATTCAGGCAAATATTTATTTCCAACTGCTCCATAATAGCCAGTGTTGGTGATGATGTTAAGTCCACTTTGTTGTGCTAGCATTTGAAGTAACACCACATCGCGACCTAAAAAATTTGGCGCACAATCAAAAATACTTTTTACGCCAGCTTGTTTAGCTTCTAAAAGAAAGGGCAAAACTTTCTTAACGACCGTATCACGATTCCATCGATCGAAACTAACCTTGTCGGCACCAATAAAGTCGACCAGAAAATGTTCGTGAATGAGAGTTTTGCCTAAGGCACTTGCTTCAATAGTGCCATTGATGGTATTAATAAAATACTTTTCCTTTTTAGTGGATAGCTGAAGGCCTGCCACCAGTGTAATAAGAAATTCTCTTCGCGTGAAATGCATACACGCTTTGATAATTTATAGAACTTTAACTTGGATGTCTTTCCAGCGTACCTTTACACCACCACCATCGTGGATTTGCAGAGCAATCTTTCCTGTGATAGAGCCGATCTTTTCATCGGTAAGAGTGATCATTTGAGTTCCATTGATCCAGGTAGTCACTTCATTTCCTTTCACCCGAACTTTCATATCATTCCAGTCGCCCTCTTTCAATACTTTCTGTTTGTCCTCAGTAGGCTTAATAAGCCACCCCCTACCGTATGATTCGTAAATACCTCCGCTATCGTGATTCAGAGGAGCCACTTCTGCCTGCCAGCCACTTACTTTTGTTCCTTCTACCTGAGAATGAAAAAACACACCACTGTTTCCATTTGATTCCTGCTTAAACTTTAAAGTCAACTCAAAATCCTTGTACTCCCCTTCCGTGGCGAAATAACCATATTGTTTATCGGGTCCACTTTCGCAGATTAATTCACCGTTTTCTACATACCATTTTTCAGTTCCATAAATTTTCCAGCCGCTAATGTCCTTGCCGTTGAAAAGGGACTTCTCTTTTTGGGCAAATGAACAAACGCCTGCCAATAAAATCAGGCTTAAAATCAATGCAATTTTTTTCATGGTCAACAGATTTAGAACATTGTGCTTAGCAAAGTGTTAATTTTGGCAATCATTAAAAAGACCAGTTATCAAAAAGTTTGAGATTCCAGCCTATTACCGATCTTCCATTACCGGCAAGATCAAAGAAGCAAGGCGAGTAAAAGATTTGCGTAAACAAGACTTTTCACCTACGCTACTTGATTTTGGACCAGTGCAGTTTTACATCGCCCGGCATTTTGGATTTTGCTACGGAGTGGAGAATGCCATTGAGATCAGTTATAAGGCGCTTGAAGAGAATAAGGATAAGAATGTGTATCTGTTAAGTCAGATGATTCATAACCAGGAGGTGAATGCGGACCTGCAAGGCCGTGGAATAAAATTCATCATGGACACCGATGGATCCCAATTTATTCCGTGGGAAAAAATTGGAAAAGATGACGTGGTTATCATCCCTGCCTTTGGAACAACGCTTGAAATTGAAAACATGCTTTTGCATAAAAGTGTGGAGATTCAGAAATACAACACGACTTGTCCATTCGTAGAAAAGGTTTGGAATCGTGCAGAAAAATTGGGTCAGGATAATTATACGATCATCATACACGGTAAACCAAAACACGAAGAAACGCGGGCCACCTTTTCACATAGCGCTGCGAAAGGTCATTCGGTTGTTGTACGAAACATGGAAGACGCACAACGACTGTCCAATTATGTAACAGGGAACAAAACGAAGGCGGAATTTTACGAGGAGTTTAAAGGAAACCATTCTTTAGGTTTTGATCCGGAACTTCACCTTCAACGAGTGGGTGTAGTGAATCAAACGACCATGCTCGCTGTCGAAACCCAGGCGATTGCCGATTTCTTTCGACAAATTATGATGACAAAGTATGGCGAAGAGACCTTACGAAATCATTTTGCCGATACCCGAGATACACTTTGCTATGCTACCAACGATAACCAGGACGCTACGTATGAACTTTTAAAACTAGATGCAGATTTGGCGATTGTGGTAGGTGGCTATAATAGTTCTAACACTTCGCACATTGTGGACCTTTGTGAACAGAATTTCAAAACTTTTTTTATCAATTCTGATACAGAGATAAAATCAAATGTAGAGATTCATCACTTTGATTATCACAAAAAGGAAAGTAGAAAGACCTTCTCTTTCCTTCCTGATCATAGACCCGTCAAAATCATTCTTACCAGTGGAGCTTCATGCCCGGATACGGTAGTAGATCGTGTGATGCTAAAGTTTTTGAGCTTCTTCCCCGAATCAAAAAAGGTTGAGGAAGTACTGAGTAAATTTTAATCCATCAAATACTCTCCGCATAAAAAACCCGCTTCACCCGTTCACTGGTGCTCGTCAAAATTTCGTAAGGTATCGTATTAATTTCCCGGGCAGCTTCCTGAATTGGTAATCCTTTGCCAAAGACGATTACCTCATCGCCTTCTTTTGCTTCAATACCTGTGATGTCAATCATGCTCATATCCATGCAGACATTTCCGAGAACGGGTACTTTTTTTCCATTGATTAATACCTTCCCTTTCCCCTGACTAAAGGCGCGACTAAAACCATCAGCATAACCTATAGCAATGGTGGCAACGGTTGTGTCTTGCGTTGCTTTGCCTTTCCTTCCGTAACCTACGGTATTACCCGCTTTAATTTTTTTGATTTGAGAGATTATGGTTTTAAGGGTGGCGACTGGTTTCAGATGCTCATCAGAATCCGATGTTGGATTGATACCGTATAATCCGATTCCTAATCTCACCATATCGAGTTGGAATTCTTTCAATCGTATAATACCAGATGAATTTAGTAGGTGTAGAAGCGGGTGGATAATTAGTGCTTGTTTTATCCGCTCAGACATCTTCAAAAACAACTCAGCTTGACCGCGACTGAACGCATCGTGTTCAGCCTCATCCGCACCAGCCAGATGTGAGAAGATAGATGCAATCTCAACATTAGGATTTGCTTTCAGAATTTCAATTACGGTTTCTAGTTCCCCTTCTTCAAAACCCAACCGATGCATGCCCGTATCTAACTTCAAATGAATTTTGCTTGATCGGCCATTCAGAAAATTGATGTAAGCACTAAGTATATTTAGGTTATAAATCTCCGGTTGCAAATTATGTGTGAGAAGTGTTTCGAATGAATCCTCTGAAGGGTTCATCACCATTATCGGCAATGTGATTTGATTTTTTCGGAGATCGACACCCTCATCGGCATATGCCACTCCCAGATAATCCACCCTATGATATTGCAGCAAACTGGCCACTTCAATGCTTCCGCTACCATACGCAAAAGCCTTCACCATGGCCATTAGCTTTGTACCTGAATTTAATTTCGACTTGACATAGTTTAGATTGTGAACCATAGCACCCAAGTCAATCTCCATCACTGTGCCATGTATTTTTCGCTGCAATTTTTTTACAATTTTCTCGAACTCATACACACGCGCACCCTTTACAAGGATCACTTCGTTTTGAAAGTTGTCCCAGTCCAATGAATCGATCAACTCATCCGTGGAGGAATAAAAGACACATGGCAACTTGATTTGATCTTTGTTCTTTTTCAAAACCGGACCAACACCAATGAAGGATGTAATTCCGCTCTTCACGGCTAATGCGTTTATTTTTTCAACAAGATCTTTTTCTACAAGGCCAGATTGGAGAATGTCGGAAAGGATAAGTGTTTTCTTTTTTCGGTGTTGCCCCGTAAGAAAATCAAGGCTAATCTGTAACCCAGCCAAATCGTTGTTATATGTGTCGTCAATAATCTGGCAATTATTGATGCCTTGCTTCATTTGCAAGCGCATCGGTACCGATTTTAACTGGTCAATTCTTTCTTGAAGTCGGGAAGAATCAAATCCCAAATACAGTAGTAAAACAATGCAGTGGGTCACGTTCTCCCGTGAAGCGGGATCTGAAAAAGGTAAATTAAGATAGATATCAAGCTTTTTTTTATTCCACTTTAAATTGACTGTTGAGGCTGAATACGATACCTGAATGTCTCCTTCATTTCCCCAAACCAAAAGCGGCTTGCTTTGCCTTTTCAAAGCAGCAACAACATCTGGATAGTCTTTGCTTACAATAACCACTTCCGCATTTTCAAACAACTTGCACTTTTCTTCAATTTTTTGATGATGATTTTGAAATCCTTCATCATGCGCAGTGCCGATGTTAGTAAAAATTCCAAGGGTGGGCTGCATTACCTCGCGCAACGCCTCCATTTCGAATGGCTGAGAAATGCCAGCCTCAAAAATCCCAAGTTGATGATGCGATTGCATTTGCCAAACCGATAAGGGCACGCCAATTTGTGAATTGTAACTCCCCGGGTTCTTAACCATGTTATAGTCCCTTGACAGAAGTTGGTAAAGCCATTCTTTTATTATGGTCTTACCGTTACTGCCTGTGATCCCTACAACGGGAATATTAAACTGTTTTCGATGGAAAGCAGTAATTTTTTGAAGCGCCTCTATAGCAGAAGTCACTTTCAAAAAATTCCCTTGTGGGAACTGTTGAATGTCAGCGTCATTTTCAACAATAAACTGGCGCATTCCAGTTTGATATAAACTGGGAATGAATAAGTGCCCATCATGACGATCTCCTTTAATGGCGAAGAACAAAGCGTCATCAGTAGCAATTGCTTTTCGACTATCAATTACCAGATGATTTATATTCCTATCGCTGGCTAGTTGAATTACTTTGCCTTGCGTGATTGTCACTATAGTTTGAAAAGTAATCATGGTAAGTTAATAGAGCCGTGCACCATTTGCTACCAGGTGGTCAGTAGAGGAGAGCACCACATTGCCATTTTCATCAGGGAATCCCGTTATCAAAACCTCTGATATAAAAGTGGCAATTTGCTTGGGTGGAAAATTGGTTACGCAAATCACCTGGCGGCCAATGAGTTCTTCCGGTTTATAGTTTGCGGTGATTTGTGCACTTGACTTTTTGATGCCTAATTCTGGACCAAGGTCAATCCAAAGCTTAAAAGCCGGTTTTTTGGTCTCAATGAAAGGCTCAGCCCGTACCACAGTTCCTGCCCTTAATTCAATTTTGTTAAATTCTTCCCAGGAAATCATAGATTTTTATACATTGCTGAACTAATCAACAAAATAGGGGAGTAAAACCAAAGTACAGTCGGGAATGAAAATAAAATTTTCACACATACTGGCGAGTTTCACAATAGTATCTTTATCGTTCTTATCCCTTAATTCTTTTGCCCAAGATGAGGGAAGAACCTCTAATGAATTGCAGGATATCAATCATCAGGAACTAAACATTAATGATGAGGATAAAACCTTGATTTATGAGTATGATTCCAAATCCGGAAAAAACATGTCAACAGAGACTCACTCGAACACAGTGATTCCAGTAAAATCAAAGGGCGCAGAAACAAATAAGCCCGTTCAAACCCTCAATAGCTCAAATGCAAAAGAAGGAGACGATGCCCTATCGTTCAATTTCCTCTTTTACATCATTCAGAAATACAAATTTTCTGACATAGTAGATCAATAGTTCTTTTTTGTCTTTATCGTAATTTTGTCGGGTTTAATTAAAATCCATTAGACAGTAATTTGCGACATTGCAAATTAGTAAGGGTTACTCATTATTAGGGTTAACTAATTCTTTGATGTAGCCTATCAGAGTTATTTAATCAGATTTAAGTATGCAGCCGAAAATGTGGCAACGGGCAGAGTAGGTGTTTTTAATATGGGAAGGAATTTCAGCTTTAAAATAGTCGTCCACCTTTCGTTCAGGAAATCAAATGCTGATTAGTTTAGACCACGAGTTGCTTTCAAAAGCCGATCGTTAGGCTTTTGTTTTTACCAGA
>JANOQK010000264.1:0-30128 GCA_031414855.1 Bacteroidia bacterium
CTGAACGAAAGGAACTTAGAACTTATTTGAAAGCTGAAGTGAAAAACAACATCAAAGCCAAGAAGGAAAGTGTTGAAAGTGTATCAGCTGCGAAAGGTATGGATAGTGATCTTAAATTAGCGGCAATCTTTGGGGCAGTGGGTATAGTTGCGCTTATTATTAGTGGGCAAGTGTTTTATATCATTGGTGGGATAGCAATGCTTATTGGTGTTGTCTTCTTCGTGAAGTGGCTGATAAGACAGTAAAAAATACGAGTCATAAATTTTTTAAAATAGGTCTTTCGGGACCTATTTTTTTTTAATTATTTTTCACCATTCAAGATCATATAATTCTTCAGGTGACGGGAAAGAGTGGCAACCTTGCTTCCATCGAAGACTAGAAAAAAAGATGCTGCAGAGTAGATATCTACATCTTCCTTGTAAATAGGAGTTTGCTTTTTCATTACGGTCTCAACTGCAGCTACTGATCTTTTTGGCGACAATAAAATGTTACCCTAACAAGTGAATAAGGCCGATCAGTGACATAAAAAAACCCGGTTCATCACCGGGTCTTTTATGCGATTAATTCCGAGCGGCTATTCAGTTATTCCATCAGCCAGCAAAATCACTTTATTTTTAAGTACCTCAACGACACCCCCAGTAATGTTCACCTGACCGGTAGTGTCTTTTGATTTGTAAATAACAACACCATCTTTCAATAAACTGATGAGTGGAGCGTGGTCATTCATAATCTGAAAAGAACCATCAGAACCGGGAAAGGTGGCAATAGTTACTTCACCCTCAAACACTTTCTTCTCCGGAGTCATTATTTCTAAATGCATAGTCTTGATTTGAAAATTGGCCTTTTTGAAGATTTATAGATTAATAAATCTTCAAATCGACTCATTAATTAGTTTTTAGATTCAGCTACCAATCTCTCACCTTTTGCTATCGCCTGGTCAATTGTACCTACGAGGTTAAAAGCTGCCTCAGGCAAATGATCCATTTCACCATCCATAATCATGTTGAAGCCTTTGATCGTATCTTTGATATCCACCAATTCTCCTTTCAGACCTGTAAATGCCTCGGCTACGTGGAAAGGCTGTGACAAGAAACGTTGCACACGTCTTGCGCGGTGTACAATCTGCTTATCTTCATCAGACAATTCATCCATACCAAGGATGGCAATAATGTCTTGTAATTCTTTGTAACGTTGTAACGTTAACTTAACGCGTTGTGCGCAGTTGTAATGCTCTTCACCTACAATGTCAGCACGCAAAATCCGTGAAGTTGAATCCAAAGGATCCACCGCAGGATAAATACCTAACTCAGCTATTTTACGTGACAATACCGTGGTAGCATCCAAGTGGGCAAATGTGGTGGCAGGAGCAGGGTCAGTTAAGTCATCGGCAGGAACGTAAACGGCCTGCACAGAAGTGATCGAACCATTTTTAGTTGACGTGATACGCTCTTGCATAGCACCCATCTCTGAAGCAAGTGTTGGTTGATAACCAACAGCAGAAGGCATGCGACCTAACAATGCTGATACTTCAGAACCCGCTTGTGTGAAACGGAAAATATTATCGATGAAGAAAAGAATGTCACGGCCTTTACCGGTTCCATCACCATCCCTGAAGTATTCGGCAACGGTCAATCCCGAAAGCGCAACGCGTGCACGTGCACCAGGAGGTTCGTTCATCTGACCAAACACGAAGGTTGCCTTAGACTCTTTTAATTTCTCGTTATCAACTTTAGAAAGATCCCAGCCACCAGCATGAAGTGATTTCATGAATTCTTCGCCATAGTTAACGATACCGGCTTCAATCATTTCTCTCAACAGGTCGTTTCCTTCGCGGGTTCTTTCGCCCACGCCTGCAAATACTGATAGACCTGAATATGCTTTTGCAATGTTGTTGATCAATTCCTGAATCAATACAGTCTTACCCACACCAGCACCACCAAACAAACCAATTTTACCACCTTTGGAGTAGGGCTCAATCAAGTCAATTACTTTAATACCTGTGTATAAAATTTCTTGTGAGGTAGATAGGTTTTCGTAAAGCGGAGCAGATCTATGAATTGGTAAAGATTTATCTCCTTTTGGTTGTTTAATACCGTCAATGGCCTGGCCTACCACATTGAAAAGACGGCCTTTAATATCTTCTCCAATTGGCATTTGGATAGGAGAACCTGAGTCAGTTACTTTCATGCCGCGCACGAGACCTTCGGTACCGTCCATGGCGATGGTGCGAACTCTATCTTCTCCCAAATGTTGCTGACACTCCAGCACGACTATGGTTCCGTCTCCTTTAGTTACGCTTAAGGAATCAAGAATGTTGGGCAATTTCGAGCCTGCCTCGTCAAACGCAACGTCAACTACGGGGCCGATTACCTGTGTTATTTTACCAAAATTTGCCATTTAAATATGATTTACGAATTGGATTGATTAGAACAATATTGAGCTAAAGATTTGACTTTTAGGTCAAATTTTACGACCGCAAAAGTAGGTTTTTATAGGGTTAATCCAAACATGAGTTTGAAGGAATTTTCTTCCAGCAGAATAAGTTGTATGTATCAGGAAATTAGCTTGTTAAGCAGCTACCCTCAGTCCATCTTTATATAAAATTATATCAGGCGCTTTTCAGTTCAATCCGAAATGTGGTTCCCTGAATTTCATCTGATGATTTCACAAAAATTTTGCCCTCGTGGTAGAGTTCAATGATGCGCTTAGCCAGAGCCAATCCCAACCCCCAGCCTCTCTTTTTGGTGGTGAAACCAGGTTTGAACACGTTGGCAATATTGGATTTTGGAATGCCCTTGCCTGTATCTGATATATCAATAAAGACTTTTCCCTCATTTCCCCTTAAAATCTTGATTGCAATGGTTCCTGTGTTCCCCATTGCATCCACTGCATTTTTGCACAAATTTTCGATCACCCATTCGAATAGCGGTGTGTGAACTTTTGCTGTTATAGTTTCCGAAAGCGTGTAAACTTCAAAATTGATTTTTGATGATACCCTCGGTTGCAGATAGCCAACCACGTTGTTGATCAGGTTATGAATATTTTCTGCTTTTAAGGCTGGCGTTGAACCAATGCTAGAAAACCGTTCAGTGACCATTCGAAGTTTTCGAATGTCTTTATCAAGCTCATCTACAATTCCTTTGTTCTTAATCTCAGGATCATCACGCAAAACTTCTATCCACGCCATTAGTGATGAAATAGGAGTTCCTAACTGATGTGCAGTTTCCTTAGCTAGTCCAACCCATATACGATTTTGCTCTGATGTGCGGGAATAGTTAAAAGCTAAATAAGATATAAACCCGAAGATGGCAATTACAGAAAGTTGAATGTAAGGGTAGGCGATTAGCTGGGTGAGCAAAAAGGAGTTTTCGTAATAAACGTATCCTAGGTTTTCAACCTCTCCCTGGTCGTTTCGGTAAGTCATTTGGATGGGATTGAATGACTCCTTCATCTCTTCCACTTTTCGTTTTAAAATGGAATTCTTTTTTTCTTTTGTAAGAGATTCGTTGATATCAATGTTTGCATATTGGTATTCATTGTCTTTAGTAATCCATATTACGGGTATCGACTTATTCTTGAAAATGATCTCATCGGTTACAAAAAAGATATTTTCATCCGAAACATCACTTAGAGTGTATTCCAATGCCTTGGCAAATAAATCAACCTGTTGCTTCTCGCGTTCTTTCAATTGCTCCACAAGAATGTTGGTGTAATAGATGGAGGCAATGCTGATAATAATGGAAACGGCAAGAATCACCCACTTCAACTTGGTGTTGTCCTGGTAAAACTCCATGGAAGGCAAGGTGGATTTTCTGGCCATAGATTTTGAAGGTAATAAAAAAACCGGATGCGAGATCCGGTTTTCTTTTTTATTAGGAACGCTGAGTGTTCCTTTGAAGTATTTTTAAAGAAAAGAATTATTCTCTCATCAAGAACCACTTCGCCAGAACCTTATAACTGACTTTAGTGCCTGTCATCAAGATGCCAACGCGATAAATTCTTCCTGCAATCCATGTGGTTAAAATAAATCCACCGATCAGCAACACCATGGAAAGAACCAGTTCCCAGGTAGGAACACCAAATGCAATTCGCCCTACCATGGCCACTGGTGAAGTAAACGGGATAACGGAGAGCCAAAAGCTTATTGAACCATGCGGATCGCGAAGAATGAACATGAACAAGCCAAAGTAGCCAATCAGCAAGGGAAGAGTAATCGGAAACTGAAACTGCTGAGATTCCTGTATGGATTCAACAGCCGAACCGACTGCTGCAAAAAGTGCCCCATAAAGTAGGTAGCCTCCTAAAAAATAAAAAATGAAGATGAATGCAATTTTTGTAAAAGGGATTTCACTGATGTTGTCAAGCAAGTCATTGATCTTAGAATTTTGTTGATCCATGCTTTCTTTCACCTCTTCATTGTTTTCGAATTTCTTCGACATTTGTTCCATGGCTTGCTTCTGTGGCATCTTTAAACCAAAGTACCCCAATACACTAGATGACAATACCGTGATCAGGATGATCCAAATCAAAAACTGGACAACTCCCACCGAAGCAATGCCGATGATTTTACCCAACATCAATTGAAATGGTTTTACAGAGGAAACGATGACCTCCACAATTTTTGAGGTTTTTTCATCAATAACACCTTGCATTATTTGAATGCCATAAATCAAAACAAACATGTAAATCAAAATGCCAAGCCCAAATCCCAATCCATACAGAAGACCTGAACTACTGGCTTTCTCTTCGCCTGTATCGCTTAAGTTTATTTGCTTAAGGCTTATGTTGGTCTTGAGACTCTTAAGGGTCTCTTTATCGATCTTATATTCCTCCAGCTTAAGATCACGCACTCGTTCTTCGAGTATGGATTCCAGATCTCCCACTTTTTCGATGCTCGGATTTTCCTGCGTATAGATCACCAGCCCTTCTGGCTTGCTGATTTCAAATGGAGGAATGTAGAGTAGTGCAAAATCTTTGGTTTCGTTATACGCTTTTTTTGCCTCTTCAATTGGCATTTGCAGCGAGGTGAAGGTAAACTTCTTGGTGTTTTCAAAAACAAATTTTCCGCTTTCATCCACGACTTGAACTTTATCGGCTTTGGCTGACTCAGCTTCTTTTGCCATAATGTAGATGAGTCCGCCTATTATGGCGGGGAAAATAAGTGGTACTAAAACAGTAGCCACTAAAAAAGATTTCTTTTGAACACGTGTTAAAAACTCGCGTTGGATGATTAGCCAAATTTTATTCATATCGTGTATTCTTAATGTGGTTGAATATTTATGCGCAGTTGCAATGTGCCTTAAAGAGTAATTAGCTAGCAGCTTGAAGCCATTAGCTTGAAACTTTTTTAAACTTCTTGCAAATGTTTTTTCAGGGCCTCATCACCTTCACCTCTCACCAAACTGATAAAGATGTCGGCCATGGTTGGAATTTTCTCCTGGAAGGAGTGCACCTCGGTGATATCGATCATGTCGCGGATCAACTGGTTGCCTTTGATTTCTTTGGCCGCCTTAATCGTTGAGGTGAATAGATTTTCTTCAATCACTTCCTGTTTAATTAATTCATATTGACCGGGCAGTGTGAAGTGATTCCCTCGATGCTCCACTAAAAACGTGTTCGACCGATATTGGTCTTTGACTTGTTTCTTTGCACCTTCCAGTATCTTCTTTGATTTGTTGATCAAGGCAATGTGATCACAAAGTGATTCCACCGTTTCCATGCGGTGTGTAGAGAAAATGATCGTACTTCCTTTCTCTTTCAACTCCAGAATTTTTTCGGTGATTAATTGAGCGTTAACAGGATCGAATCCGGAAAAGGGTTCGTCAAGTATAATAAGTTTAGGCTCATGCAAAACGGTACTGATGAACTGCACCTTCTGAGCCATCCCTTTAGAAAGGTCCTCCACTTTCTTATGCCACCAATCCCGAATGTCAAACTTATCCAGCCATTCTTTTATTTTGATCATGGCATCGTGCCGACTCAGGCCTTTTAACTGTGCGAGATAAAGCAACTGGTCACCCACTTTCATTTTCTTATAGAGACCGCGCTCTTCAGGCAAATAGCCAATTATTTCAATATGGCGTGAACTGAGCTTCTCTCCGAAGACAAGCACTTCGCCCTCATCTGAATTGATGATTTGATTAATGATGCGGATCAAAGTGGTTTTGCCAGCCCCATTGGGGCCAAGCAATCCATAAATTGTTTTTTCAGGGATTGTAAGGCTTACTTGATCCAATGCCGTATGATTGGAGTAACGTTTGCTGACGCCCTTGATTATTAATGCATCCACGAGTTTAGAGTTTGATTGTAAGTGATGAGTAACAAAAATAGGAATAGAATTACAGAATTAATTCAAAATTCAAGATTCAAAATTTTAGGACTGAATATTTGAAATTTAGCCTTATTACTTTGTAGCCTTGGCAAAATAAAAAATTCAAGATCTTTCTATCAATCTTGAATCTTGAATTTGGAATCTTGAGTGAATTAGTTAACCTTTTCCTTAAAGATGATCTTACCTAAAGAAACATCAAGATCAAATGTGATGGCATCTTTAGCGTTTTTGTTCGAAAATGCTGCATTTGCATAAGTGTCTGTTCCAATTCTCTTTAAACTCTTGCAAAGATTGACACTACACAGCCAGGAGTCACTAATTTTTACAAGTACCGGCACCTCATCTGAGGGCAACATGATAACCATGTTACCAGCTCCAACACTTCCTTTTACCCTATTACTTACCAAAGGCTTGTCGCTAAAATCCAACATTACGTTTCCAAAACCCACATCGGCAATCATCACATGTGCCCGAGAAAGATTTAGTTGTTTTACATTCAAAGAACCTAGATCCACTTTAACAAAAAAGGTGTCCATGTCCACCTTATTCTCCATTCCTGAATTATATGAAACATTCACATCAGCACTACCTGTGTTAATCTTTAAGCGTTTAATGGACAGTCCAGATAAATCGATGTTGGCATTACCCAACCCATAGTCGAGGTTAAGGGAATAAGGCTTGCTTTCCGTAAGATAGATTTTCCAGAATTTATCGTTTGGCTGGGTATCAGCTCCAAATACCTGATAGGAAATTTTTGTACCTACTCCTTTTTGGCCTTCTTGCTCAAGGGAAAGTCTTACCTGGCAGGTTTGGTCTTTTAATTCATTGCTAAATGAGTGATTGTACTCTTCTACTTCCTGATTGCTGTAGACATTAAGAATATCTGAATTTTGACTGGGCCGGATGAAACAGTTACCCGTCTTGGCTTTAAGATTAAGCTCGATGCTACTGCAATCTTCTAGGTTTTCGACAGAGAATTGCTTTTTAATTTGCCCACTTACACCTAATGCGAGGCTACTGCCAATCAACCCTAAGGATACATATTTCCACATGCAGGTTTTTACGGTTAGGTTAACCAAAAGTTACTATGATGTAAGAAAGGTTAAGTATTTGTCAAAAAAATAACCCGTAATAGGTCTTATACGGGTTATTTGAGATTGGGTTGTAACTATTTTAGGAGAAGGCCTCCTTCATTCTTTCAAAAAAACCTTTTTCATTCTCATCGGGATGAGGCTGGAAATTGGCTGAGGTACGCAAGGTTTCCAGTTTTGCCTTTTCCTCTGCGGTAAGTTTCTTAGGAGTCCATACATTAATATAAATGAGTTGATCGCCTGTTCCATAGCCATTAACATCTTTTAACCCTTTTCCGCGTAAGCGAAGGATCTTTCCACTTTGAGTGCCGGGCTCGATCTTGATCCTGACTTTTCCTCCAATGGAAGGCACTTCCACACTGGTGCCAATAGCCGCATCAATAAAACTGATGTGAAGGTCGTGCACCAAATTAGATCCATCACGCTTCAGGTGTTTGTCCTCCTGTTCTTCTATTAAGATCAGCAAGTCTCCGGGTATGCCACCACCAGGTGCTTCATTGCCTTTGCCAGACATTGACAATTGCATGCTATCTGCAACACCTGCGGGAATGCGCACGCTGATCATATCTTCTTTTGAAACTAAACCAGAGCTATCGACGCCTGGAGGGCGTTTGTCAATTGATTGACCCGCACCACCGCATGTTGAACAAGTAGTTGCTGAAACCATTTGTCCCAACATGGTATTGACCACTTTCCGAACTTGTCCGGAGCCTTGACATGTAGGACATGTTTTGAATGTTACTCCTTCTGCCCTTACAAGGCGATTGACCTTTATTTTCTTTTCAACACCGTTGGCAATTTCTTCCAGTGTAAGTTTAAGTTTTATGCGAAGGTTTGATCCTTTGCGCTGACGCTGGCCGCCACCACCACCTCCGAAGAAACTATCGAAAGGGCTTCCGCCTCCTCCACCAAAAATATCTCCAAACTGGCTGAAGATGTCATCCATGTTCATATGATGGCCCCCTGCACCACCACCTTGACGGGCATGGCCAAAGCGATCATATTGCGCTTTCTTCTCACTATCGCTTAGCACTTCATAAGCTTCAGCAGCTTCCTTGAATTTTTCTTCCGCTTCCTTATTGCCTGGATTTTTATCCGGGTGAAATTGAATCGCCACTTTGCGATAAGCCTTCTTTATTTCATCCGCGGAAGCTGACTTGCTAACGCCCAGTATTTCGTAGAAATCTCTTTTAGCCATTTATTCAGGTGTTGACGTGCTTGGTTAGTTTCCAACTACTACTTTTGCGAAGCGAATAACCTTGTCGTTCAACAAGTACCCTTTCTCCACAACATCCACAACCTTACCCTTCAGTTTTTCATCAGGCACTGGTATTTGTGTGATGGCTTCGTGAAGATCAGGATTGAAATTACTTTGTTTGGTAAATTCCATTGCATTCACTCCATTTTGCTCTAATATTTTTTTGAATTTATTCTGGATCAAAAAGAAGCCTTCCGACTCCTTATCGGTTTTGTCTTTAAAGGATTTTTCGGCACGTTCAAAGTCATCTGCAACTGGCAATAATGTTTTAATCAATTGCTCATTCGCAGATTGGATCATCTCCAACTTTTCCTTTGCGGTTCTGCGTCTATGGTTTTCAAATTCGGCATACATGCGAACGAACTTATCTTTGGCTTCTGCCAATTCGTCCTGTAGTTTTTTTATTGGGTCTTGTTTTTCGACCTCGCCAGTGGGTTGATCTTCCTTTTTATCGGCTTGTGCTGATTCTTGGCTTTGATCATTTTGCGTTTCGGCCATGAAATCGTCATTTTTCTCCAATTCCTGCTCTTGATTCACAGTATCTTTCATTTAGTAGCTACTTAATTAAAGCGCAAAATGACAAGAATTTTGCCAATTGGTAAATCGTGCCAAGATGACGGCTCTTTACTTAATGAAGATTTTTCCAGATCAGATCCTTCAACTCCACAATTCCCTGATTCGTGAGGGAGGAAATAAATACAGAAGGAATTTCTTTGGGTACTTCTTTTTTTACAGCTGCCTTCAGCTCATCATCGAGCAAGTCTGATTTAGTGATGGCGAGAAGTCGCTTTTTATCAAGTAATTCAGGATTGTATTTCTTTAGCTCATTTAAAAGAATTTCAAACTCTTTGCGGATGTCTTGTGTATCGGCTGGAATTAAAAAAAGCAATAATGAATTGCGTTCAATGTGCCGTAAGAATCGAATGCCCAATCCTTTGCCTTCCGCAGCCCCTTCAATAATACCAGGAATGTCGGCCATTACAAATGACTGGCTCTCACGATAAGAAACTACACCGAGATTTGGCGTGAGTGTAGTAAATGCGTAGTCGGCAATTTTTGGTTTAGCTGCAGAAACAACTGAAAGCAGTGTTGATTTACCTGCATTAGGAAATCCAACCAATCCCACATCTGCTAATAATTTCAATTCGAGAATGATCCACTCATCTCTTCCTGGTTCGCCAGGTTGTGCGTGCTGTGGTGCTTGATTAGTAGGTGTAGCGAAGTGAGAATTTCCCTTGCCGCCACGACCACCTGGTGAAAGAATGATTTCTTGCCCGTCCTGATTTATCTCGCAAATAAGTTCTCCGCTTTCAGACCTACGCGCGACTGTTCCTAGTGGCACTTCTACAATTTGATCTTTCCCGAATTTACCAGTCATGTTTTGCCCTTCACCTCCTGCACCATTCTCTGCGTGAATGTGTTTTCTGAACTTCAAATGAAGCAATGTCCATAGTTGGGCATTGCCACGAAGTATAACATGTCCACCTCGACCGCCATCGCCACCGTCAGGGCCACCTTTATCAATAAATTTCTCACGGTGAAAATGTAAACATCCGGCTCCTCCATTTCCTGAACGGGAGTTGAATTTTACATAGTCAATGAAGTTAGGATTAGACACTCTTTTAATTTAAGATGAAAGATTTTGGATTTAAGATTTGTTGGTGCTTATCTGAGGCCTTTAATTATTTATCCAGCACGTTACAAATCTCATTAAAGATGATGTTTATTTCTCCAATGCCATTCACCGTACTAAGGCGATTCTGATTTTTATAGTACGGTAGTACATGTATAGTCTTGCTAAAGTATTCTGTTATCCGCTTGTTCAATTTTTCTTCTTCATCGTCAGCCCTGTTCTCAGTTGTTCTGCGCTTCGCAATTCGGGCACGCAACTCAGCTTCGTTTACATCAAGGGCTATGACGTGATGAATGGCAGTTGTATTTTCTTTCATAAATTTATCAAGCGCTTCAGCTTGCGGAACAGTCCTGGGAAATCCATCGAATAAAAAACCTATGGCCTCAGGATTTTTATCCAGCTCTTCCTTCAACATAGCAATGGTAATCTCATCGGGTACCAATGCGCCACTATTCATGATTTCTTTTACCCGTTTACCAAGCGTGGTGTCATTTTTCGTGTGCCATCGAAATAAATCTCCAGTCGAGATATGAACGAATCCATACTTCTGAATAAGCTTTTCGCTTTGTGTGCCTTTGCCAGCACCAGGAGGACCGAATAGAACCAGATTAACCATGGGTGAAATTTTGGTAAGGGATGCAAGATAATGCAATTTTCAATTAGCCAATTATTCAATTAGCCAATGAAATTAAACTTGGATTTATTTACCAATCGGCTGATTGACAATTGCTTTGTAGATGTCTTTATGATTTCTGCCCAAACCATCGTAATCCAGGCCATAGCCCAAAACGAATTCTGAGTCTAAATCAAACCCAACATATTTCACATCGATATTTTTTTCGCGTGCTTCTTTCTTTCTTAGTAAGGCGGTCGCTTCAACAGACTTCGCGCCTAATCCCTTTAAGTCGTTCATTATTTTTTGAAGCGTCAATCCAGAATCCACAATATCTTCCAGAATAATAACATCCTGATTAAACAAACTTTCCTCATGACCAATTAAAGATTTCAACTGGCCTGTGCTGGATGTTCCTGAGTACGAAGAGATTTTTACAAATGAAACCCTGCAAGGAATATTGATTTCCTTCAGTAAGTCAGAGGCAAACATGAACGATCCATTGAGGATAGGAAGGAAGATAGGTGATCTGTCTTTGTAATCGTTGTTGATTTGCTGGGCAAGTTCAGACACCCGCTCCAATATCTTTGTTGAGCTGATTATTTTTTTAAATTCCAGGTCTTTGATAGTCATGCCAATTATGAACAATGGGGCGCAAAGATAGTTCTTTGAACGACAGTTCTAGAACTGCTAAAATGCAAGGTTGAAAATTTTGAATCGCGTAAACGATTTAAAAAGAGTAATTAATCCTTAATCCTGTTGAACTTCAGTGCTTTTAGCATCCAATTTGGCAACGATTTTTTTGGATCTCTGTTCTTGAGATTGAGATACCAGCCAATTTTTTTAAGAATGGGAATGCGATGAGTTTCAACAAACTCAATAAGGGTTCCATCAGGATCTTCCACGTAGCTGAAATATCCCGCAGCTTCGCCCATATCAAAACTTCCAGAACTATCCACTGTGAACGGATGACCTTTGCTTTCGCAGAGTTTTTTCATTTCGGCCATGCCGCTAATGTCAAAGCATAAGTGAATGAATCCGCGGTCGCCCCAAAATCGATCTTCATAAATTTTTCGTGGTGTGCGGCTTTGCACCGTCACTAATTCGATTTTACTGCTGCCCAATAATTTTGAGAATGATCCCCTGCGGGGTTGGCTATGTTTTAATAGGACACGCCTTACTTTTGTATCGCCTCCCGGCAGACAGGAGAGGTCATCAAACTTTCCTTCTTCATCGTAGATAACCTTATCGTATCCTAAAATTTCACTATAGAACTTCTTTGCTTTTTCCATATCGGTGACACCGATCATGCAGCCTCCAGGGCCACCCATAAGATTTTGATTTTTATCAAACCAGTCTTCGCCCGGAACGATCTCAAAAATATTTCCATAGGGATCACGCACAAAAAATTGTTCAGTCCCATCAGGAGATTTAGTTATGCCTCCGAGCATTTCTGCATTTTTATTCTTTAAAAAGGTGAAGGCACTTCTTACATCACTTGATTTAATACGAGTAACAAATATTCCGGTGTCTCCTAGTTGGATATCAAATGCCGGCATTACTGGTGTCCGGCTTGTGTATTGCCAGATTTCCAGTCCTGCCCCGCCTTTTATGTTAAGCGCAAGTATGGCGTGGCGATGATGAGGTTTTCCACCTGTGTAAGGAAGCATTAAGTTGGCTTCGGCCTCTTCGTCAAAGATTTTTATGTCCATGCCAAAATGCTGACGGTACCAGGTAAACGCTTCGTTAACATTGGGAATGCCAATGCCTACTTGTTGGATACCTGCAATTATAGGATTCATATCGCGTATTTTTCTGCTCGAAATATAGATAATTCCTGACTTTGACAATTATTAAGAAATAACCCGAATGTTATCCTTTCATATTCGGCTGCAAAGATACCGGAACCTGACCATATGACAACCTTATTGTCAAATACCCCCATAAGGATACAAATTAATAGGTATCGTCGAGCGCAAATGTATTCTTGCGATACATCCACTGGCCTTTTGTAAAATCAGGGAACTCCACACTTTGTCCTCCCATTTGAATGGAACTTTCGGAAAGCGGAGTAATGGCGCTCCAGGCCACTGCGTCATAAACATCTTGTGGGGTATTGGTTTTTCTTTTTACGGCTTCTACAAAAGCATTCAACACAAACCAATCCATACCACCATGCCCTGCACCGGACGCATCGTTTCCGTATTTTTTCCAAAGAGGGTGATCATATTTATCCAGCCATTCCTTGGCATCTTCCCACTGATGGGTTTTTTTACTTACCCCTTCAATGTAAATTGATTTATTAACGTCCATCCAAATCCCGTTTGTTCCTTGCACGCGGAAGCCAAGGGAATAAGGTCTGGGTAAGTTGGTATCGTGTTGCAATAAAATAGTTTCTTCATTAGCTGTTCGAATCATGGTAGTGACCACATCGCCCAATTTGAAATTTATTTTGGTATTTGGATGATCCTTA
The DNA here is from genome assembly GCA_031414855.1 of Bacteroidia bacterium. Classification (GTDB taxonomy): domain Bacteria; phylum Bacteroidota; class Bacteroidia; order Cytophagales; family Cyclobacteriaceae; genus ELB16-189. The sequence continues at coordinate 13,400 of JANOQK010000264.1, forward strand.
CCTCCGGTTTTTACAACGTACTCATGCAAGCCTCTTGCTTTTGTCGAATACGAAACTAATTCTGTAAAGCGATTCCCTCGATTGATATCAATCATCATGGCTACAGGCCCAACTCCATGTGTGGGATAAAGTTCACCGTTGCGATTAATAGAATGTTGCGTTCTCCACTGTGCTTCTGAAAATCCTTTTGCACCAAATTCTGCTCCAACTCCCGGATCAGTTTTTCCATCATTGAATTTCACTCCACGTAAATCATGTTGATAGCCACCCTGCAAATGAACAAGTTCACCAAAAATCCCTTGACGCACCATGTTCAGTACCGCCATAACATCGCGCCTGTAGCAAACATTCTCAAGCATCATCAAAGGCATTCCTGTTCGTTCTGAAGTATGCACTAACTCCCAACACTCTTCCACGGTCATTCCAACATTCACTTCGCAGCCCACATATTTTTTAGCATTCATGGAATCGAGGCACATTACAGAATGCCATTCCCATGGTGTTGAGATAATAATAGCATCGATATCTTTATTCTCTAATAGTTTTCGATATCCCCAAGGGCCATCTAGTATTGTCAGGGGTTTTGGTTTGTTTGCTTTGCTTACCAGTTGCAAACTCATCTCCATCATAGACTGTTGAATGTCGCATAGAGCAACTACTTCCACATCAGTGCGCTTAAGCGCAAGTTCTAAATGACTTTGGCCACGGAAGCCAACCCCAATAAATCCAAGCCGTACTTTAGTTTCTTTTTCTTTGGGGAAAGCTACATGTGAAGGGAGAATGCTCAGACCAATGCCGGCAACGGCCGAGGTCTTTAGGAAATTTCTGCGAGATGAGGGTTTCATAGATTTGGTTTGATGTCCAAAAGTAAAACTTTGAAGCGTTTGACAAACAAATTTTATATCTTTGGTATATGCTGGAATTGCTCGAACGTCCGCCCCGCACCATCATGGAAGTATACAGAATGCTCCCTGAAGGCACTTTGGCTGAACTTATTGACGGAATAATTTATATGAGCCCTTCACCTGTAACGAATCACCAAAGAATTATTTCCAAATTGTTGGGTAGAATGTTTCCCTATACAGAGGAAAATCAATTGGGCGAGATTTTTGTTGCCCCCTTTGATGTGTATCTGGATGAACAGGCAAATGCAGTTCAGCCTGACATTATTTTTGTGGCAAAGAAAAATGCAGGCATTGTTAAAGATCATATTCATGGTGTGCCCGATCTTCTGATTGAATTGCTTTCCCCAGGAAACAAATTACATGATACGGTGAGGAAGAAGAATCTGTATGAGAAATTTGGTGTAAAAGAATATTGGATCATTGATCCTGAGACAAAAGAATCCATTGGTTATACGTTGGAAGGAAAGGTGTATAAAGAATTTTCTAGGTCTTCCGGGCAAATTTCTTCACGCTTGTTAGCGGCAACATTCAAATATTAAAGCTCTTTCATCAGGCACTTATACAAATCAATCATGCTTGTAATATCGTCTTTGTGCACTTTTTCATCAGGTGTGTGTGCACTTAATTCAGGTGCCCCAACAAAACACCAATCAAACGGATAAGCTGTACGTTGCAATTCACCTCCATCGCTGGAGCCCAGTCCTTCTACTTCTAATTGATACGGGATTTTGTTTTTATCGGCAATGGAAATAATCTTGTTCACAAAACTTCTCCTGGGAAGATTTCTGTCCCGTAAGGAAATTGCCGCACCCTTGCCATGCTCAACTCCATCCGAAATCCAGGTGATGTCTGAAATAAGTGCTTGGCGCACCTTCCATTTTTTGTAAATGAATTTTGCCAAGTAAGGCACAGAACCACCACCATGTTCTTCCCAACAACTAAATACAATCACTCCATCTTTTAATGTCTCAGCGACTTTCAACGCATTGAAAATCCCCAGACGGTTATCCAAATAAGCTGTTTGGATAAAATTTTTATTCTCTCTGAAGTTGATTTTATAGGTAAGCGATGTTCCTCGTTCTATTTGTCTGCCAAATTTGTAGAAGGCATGGTTATCCTTATCAAATTCTAGTTCGCATTCAATCGGGCCTAGTTTATCATGACCCACTAGTTTGGTTCCCGTTTCCGCATCGGGGCTTCCAATCGAAAGTAATTGATTGAAGTATCGGACCGTAAATCCAATTGAATCCATGTGGGCAAAGATGGCAGTGCGTGGTTTGCCAAATTTCAGAATCAGACAATCCTGAAATTCTCCGCCCTGAATGATTTCGGGTTGAACAGTCCAGCTCTTTTTTTGTTTTTTGATGTAGTGTAACAAAAATTCTTTTAATGGAGCCTCATGACCAGAAGGCGCCTGCACTTCGCAAAGTTGTTTTAGTAATGACCAATCAGCCTCAGGGATGGTGGTCTTTTTTATTTTTTTTGTCGTTGCCATATTTACCATGCAACTTTATCCTAAATTTTCGTGAGTAAAAAATTTGTATGGAACTGTTTGTATTAGGTGAGCAAAATTCGATCGCGAATCACTTTTTAATAGGCCTTCGTGATAAAAATGTACAGCAAGACCGGATGAAATTCAGGAAAAATCTCGAACGATTGGGGGAGATCATGGCTTTTGAAATATCGAAGAAACTCGAGTATGTAGGAAAGGAAATTGAAACTCCCCTTGGCAAGTCCACCTTGAACGTTTTGGAACGAGATCCTATTTTAATTACCATCTTACGGGCTGGACTTCCTTACTTTTCAGGCTTTCAAAACTTTTTTGATGCCTCAGATTGTGGATTTGTGGGAGCTTTTAGGCAGGAAAATGATAAGGGAATTAAAATAAAACTGGACTACCTCGCGACTCCGAGGATAGATGATGCTGATGTCATACTGATTGATCCTATGTTGGCGACTGGACGTTCAATAGTAGACGCGGTGAATGAATTATTAAAGAGAGGGACTGCTAGTCACCTTCATATAGCAGCTTTGGTGGCCGCTCCGGAAGGCATCGCATATTTAAAAGCCAATATTAAAATACCCTTTACCATATGGACGTTTGCAGTAGATGAAAAGCTTAATCAACAGTTTTATATTGTTCCAGGTCTTGGCGATGCAGGCGATTTGTGTTTTGGAGAGAAACTCTAATGATCGATTATCAATTGTTCAATGTGCCGATTGGGCATGGATTTGACTATCGTTTTAGCTTGAGCATTGAAACATCGGTGAATTAAATTGAGATTTGGCTAATTTAAAATTGATCATTAAGCATATGTGGGAAGAGATACTCAAAGCGATACCAGTGTTTTTATCAACCATGATCAAATTTGTGTTTGGTCCATTGGGTGGCTATGCGGCTAAACTACACATCGTAACTACGATTTTGGCCACCATTGCCGGAATGATGACTGCCGTTGTGGCCTTCACTTATTTTGGAAATTTTTTGAGAGAACGAGTATTTAAAAGATTTTTTCAGGACCGTAAAAAATTCACCCCACGTAACAGAAAGATTACCACCCTCTACAAAAAGTATGGATTGGGCGGAATCGCATTTCTCACTCCGATATTATTGACGCCAATTGGCGGAACACTGATAGCGGTAAGTTTTGGAAGCCCTAAAGAAAAAATTATTCTGTATATGTTTATCAGTGGTGTGGCATGGGCTATTATCTTTAGTGCGATGGTATACTATTTTGGAAGTAAGATATTACCGGATTATCTACAATAGTTATTTCAATCCCTCATCCGGCAACATTTCAATATCACGTATCAATACTTTTTTAGCGATAGCTTGTCCAGTTTTTGTAGCTGCTAATCCACCTAGCGCAGTTTCTTTGTAACGTGTTTCCATGCTTGCGCCAATTTCACCCATGGCTTCAATTACTTCATCTACAGGAATGACACTGCTTACATTGGCTAGTGCAATCTGCGCAGAGCTATTCGCGATAGCAGCGGCACTTGCGTTTCGTACAACACAAGGAACTTCCACCAGGCCTGCAACTGGATCGCATACTAATCCCAACATACATTGAACAGTGATGGCCACGGCATTAAATATCTGATCGGTATCACCATCTAAACAATAAACTATTGCACCAGCGCCCATGGCTGCTGCCGTTCCAGTTTCTGCCTGGCAGCCACCTACGGCTCCTGAAATAGAAGCCTTTTGTTCCATAATCAATGCAATGCCAGCAGCCAGCAACATGGCTTCTAATATTTTTTTATCATCGATGTGATGAATTTCCTGAAGGGTATACAGCACACCAGGCATAATGCCTGACGCACCCGCTGTTGGTGCTGCCACAATTCTGCCCATGCAAGAGTTGACTTCCTTTGCCGCCAAGGCACGTGAAATCAAATTCTGAAATTCTTTAGATAGTACAGGCTTAGGATAGCGATACACTTTCTTAGCTCCGTTGTTGATCATTCCAGAACGCGAAGTCATGTCTTCTTCCAATCCGGTGTGAACGGCATCTTTCATCACTTCCCAGGCATTGGCCAAGCCATCCCAGATTTCTTTTTCGGTACGACCACGTTGCTCTTTTTCATATTCCATCGCCACTTGGTGCAATGAAATGTTTTTTTCGATGCTGTACTTCTTCCAGCTTTCGAAGGAGTCGAATAAGAATGCCATGACTAATTAATTTTGGTTTCGCCAAGAAGATTTATGGCCTCATTTTTTAGAATGGGAAGATGATTAATGATAATGCTCCACACCTGAACATTTTCAATTTCATCATAGCCATGGGTGAGCTTGTTGCGGGCGTCTACCACCCTTCTAGCATTTGATAGTGGGATTTCAGGCGATAAAGTCAATAACTGTTTCATCGCTTCTCCAATCGTAATCAAGTTGCGTTCAACTGCATCTTGCACTAAAAAATTACTATCATATTCAGAGAAAATTTTGTTGTTGCCTATATATTTTTCAATCGTCTCAATACAAGTAAGTATATCCAATAAAAGTTTCTTCTGAATATTATCCATAGATCAGAAACTTGGTTTTATTAAGTTCGTTAATAAAGTATGGATTTTTCAAAGAGCGCTCCGTAACCAAGTCAACTTCCCGGTGAAATAAATCTCTTAATTCATCATGAAGATTCCACCAGTGTTCCCCAGCTTCAACAGGATCAAGCCCTTCATTAAAATTGATCAAGAGATCAATATCACTCTTGTCATTAAATTGATTTGTAACTGCAGAGCCAAACAGAAATGCGTTCTTAATTTGATGTTTACGTAAAAGATTTACGACATCTGGTAATTTTTCTTGAAATGAAGGATGAATCATAATCGATTCAAAGATACAAATTAATAAAAATTCACCGGATACTCTTTTTTCAGTTATCGCTTGCTGTATATTTAGAGTTCTAAATCAATTTCGATGTTCAAGTTCATTCTAGTAACTCTATTTGTGTCAGGTGTGATTGTATCATTAACTGCCCAGGATGAATCTAACGTTAAGTTGATTTTTGATAACGCCTTGCAGAATGGCAAATCGTATGAGATGCTTCACCATCTTACCACAAATGTCGGATCAAGATTATCAGGTTCGCCTGGAGCTGCTGCTGCTGTTGAGTGGAGCCGGCATGTGATGCAGGATTTTGGTTTTGATTCCGTATGGCTACAGCCTGTGATGGTGCCGCATTGGGTGAGAGGGCAGCAGGAGATTGGAAGAGTTATTAATTCAAAAAAGATGGGTACTGTGTCCATGAATGTTTGTGCATTAGGTGGATCAATCGGAACTGGTCCGGACGGAATGGTTAGCAAAATCATTGAAGTAAAAAGTTTTGAAGAGTTGGCGCAATTGGGCTCAAAAAATGTGCAAGGTAAAATAGTGTTCTTCAACAGGCCGATGGATCCTACCAAAATCAATACGTTTGCAGCTTACGGTGGTGCAGTTAATCAACGTGGAGGCGGAGCATCAGAAGCAGACAAGTATGGCGCGGTTGCAGTAATAGTTCGATCCATGAGTCCCAACAATGAAGAATATCCACACACCGGTGGAATGCGCTATGCGACTAACGTTCCAAAAATTCCTGCCGTTGCCATTAGCACAAAGCATGCAGAGTTGCTTAGCAAACTCGTGAAGGAAGACAAAGAGCTTCAGTTTTATCTGGAGACGCATTGTGAGACGTTAGATGATGCTCCTTCTTTTAATGTAGTGGGTGAAATCAAAGGAAGCGAAAACAAGGACGAAATCATTGTCGTGGGTGGTCATCTTGATTCATGGGATTTAGCACAGGGTGCGCATGATGATGGTGCTGGATGTGTTCAGTCTATTGAAGTGCTACGGCTTTTCAAAATGATAGGTTATAAACCCAAACGAACTATACGTGCGGTTATGTTTATGAATGAGGAGAACGGTTTGCGTGGAGGAATCAAGTATGCTGAACTTGCAGAGAAAAATAAGGAGAAACACATTGCAGCGATTGAATCCGATCGGGGAGGATTTACTCCAAGAGGATTTACAATAAGTGCCAGTGATCCAGCACGTCAAAAAATTCAGAGTTGGAAACCGCTGTTGGAACCTTATGGTCTGACTGATTTTAGTCAGGAAGGTGGGGGTGCAGATATTGGCCCGCTTGGCTCACAAGGCACTGCACTAATTGGTTTTCTGCCGGATTCTCAGCGCTACTTCAATTATCATCATACACCGGAAGATACGATTGATAAAGTGGACAAGCGTGAACTTGAATTGGGGTCAGCTTCTATGGCTGCACTGGTTTACCTGATTGATCGGTATGGGTTGAAGTAAGGGATACTGGATACTCGATTCTGGATTCCTTTATTATTGATAACTCAATACATCCGGCATGATGTTTCAATCTTCTCCTTCTTGCTTACACGCTCTGAAGTAATTGGCAATCTTATTTTCTGTCTGACCGCTCTTGTTAGTTGTCTCTAGATTGGCAGTGCCATACACGCATCCCAAATCACGGGAGGATATAATATTTTATTAAATAAAAATGCCAGCCTCGAGGCTGGCATTTTTAACGAATTAACAATTAGTATTTAATTAAGCTGTAGCTACTTCACTTTTTGCATACTCTTCAACTGGCAAGCAACTGCACACTAAGTTTCTGTCACCATAAGCACTATCCACTCGACTTACTGATGGCCAAAACTTTCCTTCCTTCACAAAGTGAAGAGGGAAGGCTGCCTTTTGTCTGCTGTATGGTCGCGTCCATTCATCTGCAGTAATAACGGCTGCTGTATGCGGGGCATGTTTTAATACATTATTTTCTTTATCAGCCTTGCCTTCTTCTACTTCACGAATTTCATTTCTGATTTCGATCAGAGCATCTACAAAACGATCCATCTCAGCTTTTGGCTCACTTTCGGTTGGTTCAATCATTAAAGTGCCTGCTACTGGGAAAGAGACGGTAGGAGCATGAAAACCATAGTCCATCAAACGCTTTGCCATGTCTTCGACTTCTACACCAAACTTTTTGAAGTCGCGGCAATCTACAATCATTTCGTGTGCGCAGCGACCATGTGTGCCTGTGTACAAAATTTTGTAATGAGCGCTTAATCTATCTTTAATATAGTTGGCATTTAAAATGGCCAGCTTGGTAGCATTGGTTAATCCCTCTCCACCCATCATCGCAATGTATGCATAGGAGATGGCAAGAATACTCGCGCTTCCCCAAGGGGCAGCTGAGACAGCAGTGATAGCTTTGTCACCGCCAGTTTTTACAACAGCATGACCTGGTAAAAACGGTTTCAACTTATCATTGCAGCAGATAGGGCCCATGCCTGGACCACCGCCACCGTGTGGAATACAAAATGTTTTGTGAAGATTCAAGTGACACACATCCGCGCCAATGTTGGCTGGTGATGTTAAACCTACTTGCGCATTCATGTTGGCGCCATCCATATAGACAAGACCACCATTTTTATGAATGATCTCGCAGATATCAATTATGGCTTCTTCAAAAACACCATGTGTTGAAGGATAGGTGACCATCAAACACGAGAGGTTATTTTTATATTGTTCCGCTTTAGCTTTTAAATCGGCTACATCAATTTTACCATCTGCATCGGATTTTGTTACCACTACCTCCATGCCTGCCATAACTGCACTTGCGGGGTTTGTTCCGTGAGCAGAAGAAGGAATTAAGGCAATATTTCTATGCTGATCACCTCTGTTTTGATGATAGGCACGAATCACGAGCAAGCCTGCGTACTCTCCTTGAGCACCGCTGTTAGGTTGCAATGAAATTCCTGTAAACCCGGTAATCTCTTTCAGCCAAACCTCAAGATTAGAAATCATTTCGGTGTAACCTTGTGTTTGATCACCTGGTGCAAAAGGATGAATCTGACCCATCTCCGGCCATGTTACTGGAATCATTTCTGAAGTAGCATTCAATTTCATCGTACACGAGCCCAATGAAATCATGGAGTGCACCATTGACAAATCTTTGCTTTCTAGTTTTTTGATGTAGCGAAGCATTTCGTGCTCGCTATGATACGAATTGAAAACAGGGTGTGTTAGGTAAGGTGATTTTCTAATGAGGGCAGGAGAAATTGAGCTACTTTTTTCCACCGTGGTGACAGCAGTCGCTCCAAATAGTTTAAGGATAGCCTCAATATCTTTCAATGCCGTTGTTTCATCAATTGAGATTCCAATATGATTGTCTGCGAAGTAACGAAAGTTGATTTCGTTCTTCACGGCTTCGCGTTCAATTGCTTTTTTATCTGTGACAGAGATCTTTAATGTGTCGAAATAATTTTCGTTGACTTGCTTCAAGCCTAGCGTCTTCAATCCAGTCTCCAGAGTTTTTGCCAAGCCATGAATTCTTCCGGCAATTTTTTTCAGGCCTTCGGGTCCGTGATAAACGGTATACATACTTGCCATGACTGACAATAGAACCTGCGCTGTGCAAATGTTTGAAGTTGCTTTCTCTCTGCGGATGTGTTGTTCTCGTGTTTGCAAGGCCATGCGATAGCCAGGATTGCCTTGTGCATCTTGCGAAATGCCAATGATTCTTCCAGGCATTTGTCTTTTAAATTCATCTTTCGTGGCGAAGAAGGCAGCATGAGGTCCACCAAAGCCCATAGGCACACCAAAACGTTGCGAGCAACCAACTACTACATCGGCACCCATTTCACCCGGTGATTTCACAAGCAAAAGACTCATCAAATCAACGCCAACAACTACGAACAGTTCTTTTTCATGAGCAGCTGCGATGAAAGAACTATACTCTTTTATTTCACCGTTGTTATTTGGATTTTGAATGTAAACTCCAAATAAATTTGGATCGGTTATATCCAACTTAGAAACATCACCAATAACCAACTCAACCCCAATTGGTGTTGAGCGTGTTTTCAAAAGATCAATTACTTGCGGAAAGGTATTCTCATCCACAAAAAATTTGTGAGCGTCTTTCTTTGCGCCCTTCTTTGAAGCGTGAAGTAAATGCAAAGCTTCAGCTGCAGCTGTTGCTTCATCCAATAAAGAAGCATTTGCGATCTCCATTCCTGTTAGATCGATGATCATCGTTTGATAGTTGATCAACGCTTCCATTCTGCCTTGTGCAATCTCAGCCTGGTAAGGTGTGTAGGCGGTGTACCATCCTGGATTTTCTAAGATATTTCTCAGAATGACACCGGGCGTGATGCAATTGTAATAGCCTGTGCCGATATAGGATTTATAAATCTTGTTTTTAGAAACCAGCTTTTTGAACGCATTCAAAAATTCATACTCCGACTGTGCCTTCGGTAGGTTCAAAGGCTTTTTCAGGCGAATGTTTGCTGGTACTGTTTGATCGACCAATTCATCCACTGATTTAGCCTTTACCACTTTTAGCATTTCTGCAATTTGTGCTGCATCGGGTGCATTGTGACGCGATTCAAATTTTTCGGAGTAGGTAGGATCTATCATTCGTTTCGGATTTCGTTGTTGGTTGATCGTTGTTAGTTATTCGGTCTAACAACTAAGATCAACTATCTGTTTAAATAGTTAAAAAGAAAAGCACTTTGGGTTCGTTAATCATCATCCTTACGAACAACGACTAACGAACAACCAGCAACGATATTAAAATCGTTCGAACTGGGAGAAGAAGAAACTACCTTCAATCTCCGCATTGGCATCAGAATCTGAACCATGCACAGCATTTGCATCAATTGACTTGGCAAACAATGCACGGATGGTACCTGGTGCTGCTTTCTTTGGGTCGGTAGCGCCAATTAATTTGCGGAAATCTTCTACCGCATTTTCTTTTTCAAGGATAATTGGTGTGATAGCACCAGAAGACATGTAAGCGCAAAGCTCTCCGTAGAAGGATCTTTCTTTATGAATTTCATAAAACTTGCCGGCCAGTTCGCTGCTCAACTTCGTTTTTTTCATTGCTACAATCCGGAAACCCGCTTCTTCAATCATTTTTATAATTGCACCGCTATTTCCTGCCGATACCGCATCCGGCTTTAGCATAGTAAAAGTTCTGTTTGTTGCCATTTTTATTTAAATAAGGTTGTTTCTTTTTAGAATTTGGGCGCAAAAGTATCAAAAGAAGCTAGAATCAGGAAGGGTGGAATCATTATTCGGGCACTTAAATTTTGAGAGGCATTATTCGCATCCTTTCGGGATTTTTTATTCCCTCATTTATAAGCATTTTTGCGGCTTCGATGAAAAACCTCCAAGCCTTTAAGTCGCTTATCAGTCAGCCTAAAAATGCTATAATTGTCACGCATTTCAAACCAGATGCTGATGCGCTGGGCTCTTCTCTGGGTTTAGCTGGGTATTTGAAGAAGAAAGGACACCACGTAATGGTTATTACTCCGAGTGACTACCCCGATTTTTTGGCATGGATGCCAGGTCATGAAGGGGTGATTGCCCTTTCAAAGGAATCCAAGGAACCTGAATTAAAGGCAAAAGAACTCATCGCGAAGGCAGAAATTATCTTCTGTCTTGATTTTTCAAGTTTGAGCAGAATTAATGATTTGGGTGAACCAGTAAAAAACTCCAGCGCAACAAAAGTTTTGATTGACCACCATCTGGAACCTGAAAGTTTTGCTCAGTTTGAGCAGTGGGATACCCAGGCAGCCTCAACAGCTGGTCTTGTTTTTGACTTGATTACAGAACTTGGAGATAGCGACCTTATTGATGCCGACATTGCAAACTGTTTGTATGCAGGCCTGATGACAGACACCGGTGGATTTAGACATAATAACACCACTCAAAAAGAATTTTTAATAGCATCGGAATTAGTGGGTCATGGAGCAAATCCTTCTATGGTTTCTAAACTCGTTTACGATACCAATACCATAGAACGACTCAGATTATTAGGTTATGTGTTGAGCCAAAAATTAAAAGTATTGCCAGAATACAAAACGGCCTACATGACGCTTACCTCTGAAGAACTAAAGCAATTTGGTTCGCAGACGGGCGATACAGAAGGGTTGGTGAACTACGGACTATCTATTAAGGGAGTTAAGCTTTCTGTACTGATGTACGATCGCAAGGACGAAATCAAATTGTCGTTTCGGTCATTAGCAGATTTTTCTGCTAATGAAGTGGCACGCAAACATTTTGAGGGAGGTGGCCATAAAAATGCTTCAGGCGGGCAATCCAAATTATCATTGGAAGAAACTCTTCAGAAATTTTTAAGGATACTACCTGAGTACAAAGAGAAACTAAATTCAAATTCATAATTTATTAACTACAAAGATGACACAGAAATTAATAGTATTGATCGGGTTGATTGTGATATGCGTGGCCTGTTCGAATGAAAAAGAAACGCCTTCAGGCCAGAAGTTTACCGTATTGACCAAAGGTGATGGTATCAAACTGGATTCCGGAAATTTTTTAATGCTGAGCATGATATTTAAAGATGGAAAAGATTCGGTTTGGAATGACACTCGCAAGAACGGAGTTCCGGCTGTTATTCAAATGCAACCTGGCATGCCCAAAGGAGACTTGGTTATGGAGGCGGTTATGATGATGTCTAAAGGCGATAGTATTTCCTTCAAAATTCCTGCGAAGATTCTTTTTGAAAAATCATTTCACAATCCGTTGCCACCAAATGTTGACTCTACCAGCTCATTCTCATTCAACATTGGCTTAACTGATGTGCTTAATGCAGAACAATTTCAGAAATTTCAGGATGACATGAGGGCCAAACAAAAGTCCGACTTTGAAAAGAACCAAAGCGATCAATTGGCTGCCGATATGCAGATCATAGATACTTATTTGTTGGAAAAAGGTATTACGGCTGAGAAAACAGAATCGGGAATTCGTTATGTGATTTTGAAAGCAGGCAAAGGTGAAAATGCGAAAGCAGGACAATCGGCAACCGTAAGTTATTCTGGATACCTGTTGAATGGAAAAGTATTTGACTCGGGCACCTATACATTTGTGGTAGATGCACGACAAGTGATTGAGGGGTGGGACATAGCTGCGAAGTTGATGAACAAAGGCTCAAAAATAACGGCATACATACCTTCAAGTTTAGCTTATGGCCCTCAGCGAAGGAGTGAAGATATTGTAGAAAATTCTATCCTTGCGTTTGATATGGAGATGGTGGAGATAAAGTAATTAACATGAAGAAAGTAATTTTAATGATGAGCCTGGTGGCGCTGTTGACAGGTTGTAATGATGAGCCGCTATGCACAAAACAAGTTTCGGCAGATAAAATCAGCGCTGTAGATCAAACCCAATTGCAAAAGGACATTGTAGCCATTGACGACTATTTGACATCTAAATCGATCGTGGCAATTAAAGATCCAACCGGCTTGCGATACGTAATCACCAAAGCGGGGGATGATACAAGACCCTGTTTGGAGAGCAAAGTGGTAGTAAAATATGCGGGAAGGCTTTTTAATGGAGCAGGCTTTGATGCCGCAGTAAACCCTGTTTCGTTTCCTCTGAATGGTTTGATTTTAGGATGGCAAATTGGCTTCCCCAATTTTGGGAAAGGAACAAAGGCAACTTTATACATTCCCTCTGGTTTTGGTTACGGAGTAAATGGATCGGGTACAACTGTTCCTGCGAATGCAAATTTGATTTTTGATATTGAATTGATCAGCTTTTAAGAACTTTACTATGAAGAGTGTTTTTTTTTCGCTGTGTTTATTGATCCTTGTCACGAATTGTAAGGATGAGGCAGAGGTGTTGTCGAGCGAGGAGCAATTGCAAAAGGATATAGCGACCATTGATGCATGGACTGCTGCCTATGGTATTACCACGCTGGCTGATCCAAGTGGCTTGCGATATGTGATCACTACTGTTGGCACTGGAGTAAAACCCAAGCTTACTAATAAAGTGTCCGTGAAATACAGCGGTAAATTTCTTAAAGAAGGGGTTAATCCGTTAAATAGCGTTGTATTTGACCAAGCTACCACTGCTGTTACATTTAATTTATCTCAATTGATTCAAGGTTGGCAAATAGGATTTCAGTTATTGCCAAAGGGAAGTAAGGCCACCTTATATATTCCATCGGGTTTGGCCTATGGAAAAAATGGAGCGGGTAGTTCCATTCCTGCCAATGCCAATTTATTTTTTGATGTTGAACTAGTTGACGTGAAATAATAGTTCGACATGGATATTTGTTTCGCCTCCAACAACGCTCATAAGATTGAAGAGATTGGGGCGATACTGGGAAGCAAATTTCAAGTGCTGTCATTAAAAGATATCGGCTGTCAAGAAGAATTGCTGGAAGAGCGTGATACGCTCGAAGGCAATTCTTTACAAAAGGCGGAATATGTTTTTCAAAAATATAAGGTCTCTTGTTTTGCAGATGATACCGGGCTTGAAGTGGAGCAACTGAATGGAGCTCCTGGGGTATACTCTGCCCGATATGCAGGGGATCAGAGAAATGCCATACATAATATGGATCTGCTGCTGAAAAACCTTCAAGGTAAAAGCAATAGAAAAGCGAGGTTCAGAACAGTTATTACATTAATTCAACCGAGCGGCTTGCACCAATTTGAGGGAATAGTGGAAGGAACGATTTTGAATGAAAGGAGAGGAAAGGGTGGTTTTGGTTATGATCCAATTTTTCTTCCGGAAGGTTTTTCATTGACATTGGCAGAGATGAACATGGAGGAGAAAAATAAAATAAGTCACCGGGCAAGAGCAACAGAAAAATTAGTAGAGTTTCTAAATCGGATTCAGAGTTAAAGGAAATCTAATGTCTTGTGTCTTGACTCTAACGTCTAAGCAATGAATAAACCATTCACAATAGGCATAACCGGTGGCAGTGGATCTGGCAAGACTTATTTTTTGCAAGGTCTAGCCTCGCGTTTTAAGCCGGAAGAGATTTGCCTTATCTCACAAGACAACTACTACAAGCCCATCGATCAACAACCCATTGATGAAAATGGAGTTGAAAACTTTGACCTCCCTGTTTCCATTGATCGCGTTGCCTTTCAAAATGATTTATTAAAATTAAAAGCCGGCCAAAGTGTTACAAAAAAGGAATACACCTTTAATAACACAAGCGCAGTCCCAAACCTTCTGGAGTTTAAGGCTGCACCTATTTTGGTGGTGGAGGGCTTGTTTGTGCAATATTTTGAAGAAATTGACAGTGAACTTGATCTTAAGATTTTCATAGAGGCAAAAGACCATATTAAAATTGGACGAAGAATAAAGAGGGATAGAATCGCCCGCGGGTATGATATCGATGATGTATTGTACCGCTATCAATATCATGTGATGCCTGTTTTTGAAACTCTAATTGAGCCGATCAAGCACAAGGCAGATTTGGTCATTCCTAACAACTCCAATTTTAATCAGGCTCTTGAAGTGCTGGCGGGATACCTGAAAAGTGTTATCAGTTAATAGTTAATCGTGGATTTGAGGTCAACCGAATTTCACCATTACTATTAACTGCTTTTCGATTAACGATTAACTGAAGTTGGAAATTTTGCCTGAATCAATACCTTTGTAGCCCTAATGCGAAAAACCTTTCAAAATAGACCGTTAATGATGATTGCAGGCGTGCTTGCTGCTGCGATCATTCTTTTTTCGCAGTCTTTTTACCATCAGCCACAATCCAGCTTTGAGGAGACAAAGTCAGAACAAACTTCTGATGAGAACTCTAAACAGGCCATTGTTAGTGCCCCTTCAGACGCTGTTGTCAATAGCTCGGTTGAGAATGTAAATGAGCAGGTGCCTACTTTGCTCGAAGAATTATTCACTACGGATGAAGAATCCAAAGCGGTTTCTATTGTCCCCACTTTCTTTGCGAATTTGTTCAAAACCCTTTTCAGGGCTTTTATTTCGCCCAACGCACCTTAGTCAATTTCTAAATTTCAGGCCTCTCTTCCGGTAGGCGGGTTGAACGTTCAACAAAGTTGAATTTCAATAATCAGTTCATTCTCAATTCTATATTTTCAATTCTTAATTTTAATTTATGCAAAACAAAGGACTCGTAGTCGCATTGACGATTATCATCACCGCGCTCTGTCTGTATTACCTATCGTTCACATTTGTGTCGCGCAGGGTACAACAAGAAGCCACAGACAAAGCCACCGAAAAAAGCGGAGTAGTAAACCTCGCCCGCAAACAAGTTTACCTGGATTCGTTGTGGAATCAACCGGTCTATAATCTATTTGGAGCGGAATACACGTACAAAGAAGTAAAAGCAAACGAACTAAGTCTTGGTCTCGACTTGCAAGGTGGTATGCACGTGGTATTGGAAGTATCGCCCGTAGAAATCATCAGAGGATTAAGTGACAACAATCAAGACGCTGGCTTCATTGCTTCCTTGCAGAAAGCGCGCGAAATGCAAAAGACCAGTCAGGAAAGTTACAGTGCTTTGTTTTTCAAAGCCTTCAAGGAAACAAATCCTGACAAAAGCCTGGCGTCCGTATTTGCTACGGCAGCCACCCGCGGACGAGTTAGCTTGTCGGATACGGATGATGTAGTCATGAAATTCCTAAACGCGGAGATCGAAAGTGCTATCGAACGATCTTATACCATCTTAAAAACTCGTATCGATCAGTTTGGAACTTCACAGCCAAACATTCAACGTTTGGGATCGGGTATGATTCAGATTGAAATTCCGGGTGCCGATAACCCGCAACGTGTAAGAAAACTTTTGCAAGGTGCAGCACGCCTTGAGTTTTGGGACATCGTAGAATATAGCGATCCCCAACTTAATCAATCGCTTGTTGCCATCAACCAAATGTTGGTGAAAGAACAGAATGCAAGAAAAACAGAGGTGATTACTGATACGAATGCAAAGACAGACGATCTTTCTAAATCGCTTTCTACAGACACTACAAATACAGCACTGGAAAAGCATCTTGCCGACCTTAAGTCTGATACCAGCGCAAGTGCGTTAGATTCACTTACTAAGTTAAATCTCTCACCCTTATTTGCCTTAAGTAATCCGGCTATTCCTTTTTTATATCCGATAAAAGATACCACTACAATCAACGCAATTTTGAAACGTGCTGATGTAAAGTCGTTAATGCCTCGCACGGTGGGTTGGTTCTGGGATGTGAAAATGGAACCCGAACTTACTCCAGGGTTAGATGATCTTCGTTTGAATTTTGTAAGTGTTGGAAGAAGTGGAAAGGCTTTGCTTACCGGTGAGGTGATTACTAATGCCCGATTGGATAATGATCAGTTTGCCAGGCCAGCTGTAAGCATGACCATGAATGCAACAGGATCCAGACAATGGGCTAAAATCACGGCAACTGCAGCAGCAAAATCACCGCAAGGTAGAGTGGCAATCGTGTTGGATAATTATGTGTACACAGCGCCCACTGTGCAAGGGGAAATACCAAACGGCAACTCTCAAATCACCGGAAACTTTACTGCAGAAGAGGCAAAAGAT
>JANOQK010000265.1:0-20023 GCA_031414855.1 Bacteroidia bacterium
TTGGCGACATACAGATGCGCGTAATCCGTCCGATGAAAATGACATCGTCCGTTTGCAAGACGATTTTGGAAGATGATTGCCGTAGTTGGAATTCCCTTTGATGAATTTTCTTCCTTCCTGAGAGGGCCTGCACAGGCTCCACAAAAAATCAGAGAAGCCTTTCATTCTGATGCATCTAATTATTTTGCCGAGAGTGGTATCGATCTAAAAAATCATTCTGGCTGGAAAGATGCCGGTGATTTGAAACTGCCTTCTGGAGTGGATGCAATTAATCAGATTTATTCTTCGGTTGATAAACTCCTGCAGGAACATGCCCAAATATTTTCTTTAGGTGGTGACCATTCCACTACCTATCCTGTAGTAAAAGCCGTGGCGAAAAAGTATGGAGCTCTGAATATTTTACATTTGGATGCGCATCCTGATCTGTATGAAAACTTCGAAGGAAATAAATTTTCTCATGCCTGTCCGTTTGCACGGATCATGGAAGCAGGTTTGGCCAAGCGGTTGGTGCAAGTTGGAATTCGTACAATGAATGCTCATCAACGAGAGCAAGCAAAACGTTTTGGTGTAGAGGTAATTGAAATGAAGAACTGGAATTCTTCCATACACTTTCAATTTGATGGACCCGTTTATATTTCATTGGACATGGATGTGTTAGATCCCGCTTTCGCTCCAGGTGTATCGCATCACGAGCCTGGTGGCATGACTTCGCGTGAACTCATTTCAGTTTTACAAAATCTAAAAGCAGATGTGGTAGCTGCAGATCTGGTTGAACTTAACCCCACACGCGACCCTTCTGGAATCACCGCGATGTTGGCCGCCAAACTTTTTAAGGAAATGCTCGATCTCATGTTGCGTTCCATCAAATAGCTCCACTATGAAATCATCCATTTTTACACTGCTTCTTCTTATCACTATCTCTTGTCAAAGTCAGAGGCAGGAGTATGATATTATCATTCGAAATGGAGTGATCTATGATGGCTCCGGACAAAAATCTTATGTGGGAGCCGTAGCCATTAACACGGACACTATCGCTGCAATTGGTGATTTATCAAGCGCAGTAGGTAAAAAGGAAATTGATGCAAACGGGTTAGCCGTTACTCCAGGCTTTATCAACATGTTAAGTTGGGCTGATGCTTCTTTGATTGATGATGGCCGCTCCATGAGTGACATCAAACAAGGCGTAACACTTGAAGTCTTTGGAGAAGGTTGGAGTCCCGCTCCACGAAAAAAGAAAAATGCAAAAGATACGTTATGGACTTCGCTGGGAGAATATTTTTCCTATCTGCAAAAAAAAGGTGTGAGTCCAAACTTTGCCTCTTTTGTTGGCGCCACTACGGTGCGCTCCTACGTATTAGGTTATGAAAATAGAAAGCCAACTTCTCAGGAGTTGGAAAAAATGAAATTACTGGTGCGAGAGGCCATGGAGGATGGTGCGATGGGCGTAGGCTCTTCTTTGATTTATGCCCCAGCTGACTATGCATCAACCGAAGAGTTGATTGAACTGTGCAAAGTTGCAGCTGAATACAGGGGAGTGTACATTACCCATATGCGAAGTGAGAGCGATAATATCTATAAGGCTCTTAATGAAACGTTTCGAATTGCCAAAGAAGCTAATTTGCCAGCTGAGATTTATCATTTAAAAATAAATCACGAACGCAACTGGAATAAGATTGACACGGTCATTGCAAAAATAGACAGCGCTCAAAAGGCTGGATTAAAAATTACAGCAAACATGTATACATACAATGCCAGTGGAACAGGATTGACAGCACGTCTCCCAACATGGGTGCAAGAAGGAGGTGCCGCGGCCATGCGCAAACGTTTAAAAAATCCGGTTACAAGAAAGAAAGTATTGCATGAACTTGAGTTAGGCATCCCCACAAAAAACTCTGACCCAAAAGATGTTTTGATATTAGGCTTTAGAAAGGATTCGTTGAATAATTTATATAAGGGAAAGCGACTCGATGAAATCGCTAAGCTTCACAAGAAGAATACAGACGAAACGATGATCGATCTTATTGTGGCAGATAAATCTACGGTGCCCGCTATTTTCTTTTTAATATCGGAAAACAATGTGAAGCGCATGCTTCAATTGCCATATGTCAGCATTTGCTCTGATGCGGCATCTATTGCGTCAGAGCCACCTTACACGGATAGTGGCACTCACCCTCGCGCATATGGAAGTTTTGCTAGGTTTCTGGCGAAATATGTTCGCGATGAAAAAGTGATGTCACTTGAAGAGGCCATCAGAAGACTTACATCACTTCCGGCTTCAAACCTGAGAATCCAAAATCGTGGGAGTTTGAAAGTGGGCAACTATGCGGATGTTGTTGTGTTTGATCCGGCAATGATACAAGACAATGCTACGTTTGAAGACTCGCATCAATACGCTACTGGTGTTTTACATGTACTCGTAAACGGTGTGTCAGTATTAAAAGATGGTGAGCATACTGGGGCTATGCCAGGTAGACCGGTTAGACATCAAAAAAAGAAATAACAGGAACATCTTTTCGAATTAATTCTGTTGACTATCAGTTAATTAGGTAAGTTTTATGAAACATTGTTAGGAAAATGAACACTGTTCATTATTTTTGCCGTATAAGACAGCTATGGGCGTAAAAGAAAGAAAAGAAAGGGAGCGAGTTGATATGAAGGAATTGATTCTTAAGTCAGCTCATCAATTGTTTATTGACAAAGGTTTTGATGAAGTAAGCATTCGGAATATTGCTGAAGCTATCGAGTATAGCCCAGCAACAATTTATCTCTACTTCAAAGACAAGAACGAAATTTTTCATGCGCTCCACGGAGAGGCGTTTAAAGTCTTTAACCATTTTGTAGCTGGAGTCTTTGAAATAAAAGATCCGTTTAAGCGACTTGTGGCTATGGGAGAAAAATACATGGAGTTCACTTTTAAGTATCCCAAGTATTACACCATCATGTTTATTGCAGAAGCTCCTATGCAATGCGATGAAAGTTCTGAAGGATGGCTGGAAGGTGGTCGCGCGTTGGAAGCCTTGGAAGGAATTGTGGCAGAGTGTATGAAACAAGGCTCGTTAAAAACGCAGCCTGTTAAAGCAGTGGCCTTTACCATCTGGAGTTACATGCACGGTATGTGCACATTGGCCCTGCGCGACCGGATGAAACACTACACGGAAGAAGAGCGCGAAGGCATGATTGAGAAGTCATTCAAAATATTTATTCAATTATTAAAGAACCAATAAAAAAATTTGCCGTATAACTGAACACTGTTTAGTATGTTAACGATGAAAATAAAAAGCTACCCTCTCTTACTCGTTTTCACTTTTATGTCCTTCTTCTCCGCTGCACAGAGTCCCTTATTGGATTCATATGTGCAAGAAGGATTGAAAAGTAATCTGCAATTACAACAAGAGCAATTGAACTTCGAGCGATCAGCACAAAACTTACAATTGGCAAGGGCATTATTCTTTCCTCATCTGTCTGCTAATGCGTCATATGGGTTTGCTGAAGGCGGCCGCAAGATCAATATACCGGTTGGTGATCTATTAAATCCTGTCTACTCCACATTGAATGCTCTTACTGGCACAACTAACTTTCCGCAAATACCTAATGTGAATGAGCAATTCCTGCCCAATAATTTTCATGACACAAAACTCAGAGTTATTCAGCCGCTCTTCAATCCCGAAATTTATTTCAATTACAAAGCACAAAAAGAATTGATCTCTGTTCAGGATGCACAAAAAAGAGCCTATGAAAATGAGTTAAAATACAATATCATTTCTGCCTACTACCAATACCTGGAAAGTGAAGAGTCACTTGTTATCTATGGAAAGACAAAGGTGTTGCTAACAGAGCTACTGAAAATAAATAAAAAGCTGGTGGCTAGTGATAGAGCTACGAATGATGTTGTGCTCAATGCTTCCTATGAACTTGATAAAATTGATTTTCAGTTGGCTCAGGCCAAAAAGAACAATCAGGTAGCACGGTCCTATTTTAATTTTTTATTAAATCGAGATTTGTCAGCAACTATTGAAAAGGATTCGACTATTCGCACCTCACTGCCAACAGAATCTGAATTGGCAGCTCTCACCGAAACGGCCTTCAGCCAGCGCCAGGAGATAAAACAGTTGCAAGGTGTGTTGCAAACCAATGAACAAGTTATTGGCCTTTCTAAAGGCAACGCCTATTTGCCAAAGATCAATGCGGTAGGTGATCTCGGTTACCAGGGATTCAAGTACAAATTTGATTTTCCACAGCAATACTGGTTAGTACAATTCAGTCTGAGTTGGGATTTATTCAAGGGTGGCGAAAAGAGAGTGAAGATGCAACAAGCTAAGTTGGATTATCAGGTGACGGAAAACAAATTGGCGCAACTAAAAAAACAAATTGAATTGCAGGTGATCCAAAGCTATTATGAGCTGGAAGCTACCGAAGAATCATATCAGGCGGCACAAGGTGGAATCCGGAATGCAGAGAAGTCGTTTCAAATTATTCGGACCAAATATTATGAAGGCCAGGCGTTGATGATTGAATACCTGGACGCCCAAAATAAACTTACCACTGCACGCTTAGCTGAAACTATTGGCGCTTATGAAGTTTTGCGAAGTGAAGCCGCTCTACAAAGAACAATAGCGAGCTTATAAACCATTCCCATCATGACAACTACACTTTCAACTGTTAAACATATTTTACGCAGAGAATTTTTTGTGCCTGCCCGGAAAATACACCCACGGCAAGTCTTAACCTCGGATGTTGGCCTGTCTGAATTTGAATTGAATGCTTTGCTGTACTTCATCGAAGAAAAGTATCACGTTGAGTTAAAGGAAATTAAATCTGACTCTACCGTGCAAGAGTTGGTGGACACGATTGATCATACACGTACAACAGAAAATTTATAATAACCCCTTATGAAAAAGACGTTTATCACCATTCTTATTCCCATTGCCTTGGGCGTCATCTTGTGGATGTGCAGCACACAAGCGAAAGTAGAAAAAGCCCAACCTGTTATTGATGAATCAACTGTCACGGTCAAGGTTGCTGCCGTTAAGGAGGGAAGCTATGCTTTACCCATCATCAGCTCCGGATTAATCAGTACTGAAATTGAATCCAGGCTTTCCTTCAAAACAGGCGGGGTTATCTCCAGGATTTATGTGACGGAAGGACAATCCGTATCGGCTGGACAAGTGCTTGCAACGCTGGACTTAACTGAAATTAATGCGCAAGAAGTGCAAACTAAAAATAACCTTGAAAAGACGAAGCGTGATTTGGAACGTGCTCAGCGCTTGTTTGCCGATTCTGCTGCCACACTAGAGCAAGTTCAAAATACTCAAACTGCCTATAACGTTGCGGACGAATCGTATCGCATCGTGTCATTCAATAAACGTTATGCTACCATACAGGCTACGTCAAGCGGTAAAGTAATTAAGAAATTTGCAAATGAAGGTGAGTTGATTGGCCCAGGCATCCCGGTGTTGATGGTTAATTCAGCCGGGAAAAATGATTGGATCGTAAAGATCGGATTACCTGATGTAGATTGGGTCCGTGTTAAAATCGGAGACAAAGCGATTGTATCAACAGATGCTTATCCAACAGTTCCTTTTGAGGCCTTGGTACATGTGATCAATGAAGGTGCAGATCCGATTAATGGTTTGTATCAAGCAGAGATAAAAATTTACCCACAGAGCAAGCGACTAGCATCAGGATTATTCGCAAGAGTGGAGATCCTTCCTTCCGAAAGACAATCCTTAAAAAGTATACCAGTGGAATCGTTAATTGAAGGTGATGGTAAAAATGCATTTGTATTTATTTTAAATGCTGATCAAAAATCAGTTTCAAAGGTATCCGTACGGGTTGCTTACCTGCTAGATAAGGAAGCCATTATTTTGGAGGGACTTGAGAAAGTATCTGAAGTAATCAATGAAGGATCTGCTTTCCTTACAGAGTTTTCTACTGTAACCGTTTCACGCTAACCGATTACGTGTATGAAGATCGCTGAATTTTCTGTCAAGAATTTCCAATTTACGTTAATCATTTTCGTGTTGCTGTTGGCATTAGGATTGAACTCACTGTTCAACATGCCACGTGGGGAAGATCCGGAAATGGAGCAACCTTCGTTTTCAATTGTATTCATCTATCCAGGTACCAGTCCGGCCGATATGGAGCAATTGGTGGTGGATAAAGCCGAGAAAAGATTGAGTGAGTTGGATGATGTGAAGAAACTC
Source organism: Bacteroidia bacterium (assembly GCA_031414855.1). Taxonomy (GTDB): domain Bacteria; phylum Bacteroidota; class Bacteroidia; order Cytophagales; family Cyclobacteriaceae; genus ELB16-189. Next base: position 6,204 of record JANOQK010000265.1, read on the forward strand.
ATCTCCGATGTCAGTGATGGACTAGCCGTTGTGCGCATAGATTACAAACACGAATCCGATCCGGATGAAAAATACCAGGAGATCGTGCGTGAAATTAATGCACTTCGTACGGAGTTGCCTCAGGATATTTTCGATATCAAAGTCCTTCGGTTTTCCTCCACAGATGTCAATATTTTTCAAGTAGCTCTTATTTCAGAAACCGCTTCTTATAAGCAACTGGAGGAATATGTTGAAAAGCTGGAAGACGAGTTGGAAAAAGTGAAAGGGCTTAAGAAGATTGAAACGTTTGCTTACCCTGACCAGCAGGTGCGAGTATCACTCAATATTCAGAAGATGGCGCAGCAACACATTCCAGTTAATATGGTGTTTGGCGCGTTGCAAAGTGAGAATGTGAACATCCCCGGTGGACGCATACAAATGAACACGCGCAATTTCAACATTAAGACGAGTGGTGAATACAAGGACATTGAAGAGATAAAGAATACAATCATCTATTCTGGCAATGGAAAAATTGTATACCTCAAGGATGTGGCGGAAGTAGAAATGAATTATCAGGAAGAAACTCACCTGACGCGGTTGAACGGTTATAGGTCAGTATTGTTGACAGCCAGTCAAAAGGATGCCCAGAATATTTTTAATGTAGCGGATAAGGCCAATCCGATTATTGACAAGTTTCAGAAGGAATTGCCGGCACACATAAAGTTGGTGAAGAACTTTGATCAATCGGCAAGCGTTGCCACACGTTTGAGTCGTTTCTCAAAAGATTTTTTAATTGCCATTCTTTTGGTGTCAATTACACTTTTGCCTTTAGGTACACGTGCTGCTATTGTGGTGATGATCTCGATTCCACTTTCCATCTTCACCGGATTGTTCATGCTTGACATCGCAGGGTTTACGATTAATCAATTAAGTATTGTGGGGCTTATTGTTGCTCTTGGTATTCTGGTCGATGACTCAATTGTGGTGATCGAAAACATTGAGCGTTACTTGCGAGCTGGTAAATCAAAAAAAGATGCAGCTATTCAGGCAACTAGTCAGATTGGTTTGGCAGTTGTAGGATGTACAGTTACGTTGATACTTGCCTTTCTTCCACTAGTCTTTTTACCGGAAGCGGCCGGTGATTTTATTCGCAGTCTTCCAATGGCTGTCATCTTCACGGTGATGGCGTCCTTATTTGTTTCGCTGACCATCGTTCCGTTCTTGGCCAGCCGTATACTTAAGAATCATGCGAGGCCTGAAGGAAATATTTTTATGCGGGCGCTTAAGAAGGGAATCAGTGGAACTTATACTAAACTGTTGCATGTGGCTTTACAGCGACCTGTGCTTACGCTTTCCATAACAGGTGCCTTGTTCTTAGGTAGTTTGTTGTTGTTTCCTGTTGTAGGGTTCAGCCTATTTCCAAAATCAGAGAAGCCTCAGTTTCTGATCAATGTTGAGATGCCAAATGGGACGAGCATTTACGAAACCGATAAAGTGGCCCGTTACGTAGAGCAAGAATTAAGAAAAGAACACAAGATAAAATACCTGACTACCAATGTGGGTAAAGGCAATCCACGTATTTATTACAATGTGATTCAACGAAATGAGTCCAGCAACTTCGCCCAGTTCTTTGTTCAGCTGAATGATCAAAGCCCGGAGGAAAAAACAAAACTGATTGATAAACTTCGTGATCGGTTTATGTCCTATCCAAATGCCAAGATCGAAGTGAAAGACTTCGAACAAGGACCTCCGCTGGAAGCACCTGTTGCCATTCGCATCTTTGGTGAGAACCTGGACACACTGCGCAAAGTGTCAATGCAAGTGGAGCAGCTTATTTCTAAGACAGACGGAACCATTTACGTAAACAATCCACTGGCCAGTCAAAAGACGGATCTTCATGTGAAGATCAATAAAGAGAAGGCAGGATTATTGGGTGTTGCCATCAGCGATATTGATCGGTCTATTCGGTTAGGTGTGGCAGGTTTGAATGTAGCGCAATTCTCACCCGGTGAAGGGAAAGATGAAATTAACATCAACGTAACATTGCCAAGAGGTAAGTTCGCCACTTATGAGGTGTTCAATAATATCTATGTAAATTCTGTTACGGGTCAGGCCATTCCTTTGAGACAATTGGCAGAAGTTGAATTTGAAACAACTCCCAACCTTATTCGACATTATGATAAAGCACGTTTTGCTACTGTAACAGCATTTGTCAAGAGCGGCTACTTGTATGAGAACATTAATAATCAAGTCATCAAGAAGCTTGATGCTTTTAAGTTCCCGAAAGGATATTCATATGTCGCGGCTGGCGAGTTAGAGAATAAGCAAGAGTCATTTGGTGGGATTTCTACTATTATCCTGATCACCATTTTTGGGTTCATTGCTGTGCTGGTGTTAGAGTTCGGAACCTTCAAAAGCACGATGATCGTATTGTCTGTTATTCCGTTAGGTGTGATTGGCGCTGTAAGTATGTTGTTTATCACAGGCAATCCATTGTCATTCGTAGCGGTTATTGGTTTGATTGCTTTAGTAGGCATAGAAGTAAAGAACTCAATTTTACTAGTGGACTTTACCAATCAATTGCGCGAGCGTGGAATACCATTACTGGAGGCTATTGAAAAAGCAGGTGAAATTCGTTTCGTGCCTATTGTGTTAACGTCTCTTACGGCTATTGGCGGATTAACACCACTTGCCATAGAAAACAATCCACTGTATTCTCCATTGGCGTGGGTAATCATTGGTGGGCTGATAAGTTCTACGTTGCTTTCGCGATTGGTAACACCGGTGATGTATAAGTTATTGCCACCAACAGTAGAGGTGGTGGGGGAGAAAGAAGGCGACATACCACTTTCGTGATGCTAGGATTTATACCCCATATTTTTAACCACATAGGCACATAGTAAGCATAGATTCTCTATGACCGCTATGTTTCTATGTGGTTAAAAAAAAAGCCAATTTGCTTTCCACCTTAACTTCCATAATTTTAGTTGAATGGAAGCGAAGGATTTATTTTCCAGTCATGCGAAATTGTACTCCACTTTTCGGCCCACCTACCCGAAAGCACTCTATGATTTCATTTTTACTCATATCAAGTCCTTTGACACGCTTGGGATGCCGGAACTGGAAATGGCCAGGTTGCACGTGATCTTTCTTTGAAATTTAAGAAAGTAGTAGCCACGGACATCAGTGAAAAACAATTGACCAATGCTTACCAGTCTGATAACCTTTTTTACCTGGTAGCTGGAGAGGAGACAGCCTTGCCTGCGGAACACTTTGATCTTATCACCGTGGCCCAGGCCATTCATTGGTTTGATATTCCAAAATTTTATAAAGAAGTGCACCGTGTAGCGCGTGAAGAGGCGCTTCTTGCCGTTTGGGGATATAGCTTGTTAAGTATTTCCCCAGAGATCGATCGAATACTGACTCATTTCTACAAAGAGGTTGTAGGCCCTTATTGGGATAAAGAAAGAAAATTAATTGACGAACAATACAAGACCATTCCGTTTCCATTTGAAGAAATGACAACTCCGGAATTCAAATTTTCTTTCGATTGGACCTTAGAAGAGTTTGAAGGATACTTGACCACGTGGTCTTCTGTGCAGAAATTCATAAAGTCCAATAGGCAAAATCCAGTGGATGATTTGATGAAGGAAGTTAAACCGCTTTGGAAACGCGATAAAATGACCGTTCACTTTCCGCTCTTCCTTCGAATGGGAAAAATTCTAAAAAACAGACAAAAGTCATGATCTGAAAGTGAGCACTTCCTTATCTTAGACGCATAACCAGCAGGAGGTATGACAACACACCTACTCAAAAAGAACTCCGAATTCTGGACACAAGACAGAAGTCTGACGGCTCTGTTGATTTATTTGATGATAAGTATTTTTTTTATCCTGCCATTTGCAGCGTTGGGATATTTTGAGTTAGTCATCAGTGATGTTGTGTTTTCATTGATTCTTATCTCTGGAGTTTTTTCTATAGCTCCACAGAAGTCAGTAAAAGTAGTAATGGTATTGCTTGCCATACTCACTTTTATTGTCAGGTGGATTTTTGTGGTGAATCCTTCCCGGCCAATTATGCTTGCGGAAACAATTTTTACAATTATATTTTTGACAGCCCTGGCCATTTTAGTTTTACTTCAGGTTTTCAAGGAAGGCCATATTAATTTTCATCGCATACAAGGTGCCGTAGCTGTTTTTTTATTGATCGGACTTATCTGGGCAAACCTTTTTCAAGCCATCCATCTGGTGGATGAGAGTTCGTTCATGTTTATTCCCGAAATCACCAGTGACAACGAAACGTTTTTTACAAAATTTCTCTACTTCAGTTTTGTCACCTTGACGACTATCGGATTTGGTGACATCACACCCGTACATCCGCTGGCAAAATCACTTGTTATGCTAGAGGGTTTGATTGGCATGCTCTTCCCAGCTATCATGATCACCCGCCTTGTAGGTCTTGAAATTGAATCCAGAAAGTCCAGAGCAACTACTAAATCTTAAAATAAGTATTCTTATTCCATATAAAAGATCCCTTTCAAAAAGTTTTCGCAAAATGACTTTTCTTTCAGCCGAGAACCTGGGAATGAGGAAAAGAGGAAGGATAGAAGCTGGTCAATTTGCTGATCTCATTTTATTTGATCCGGCCACTGGGGCTGATCTGGCAACACCTAAAAAAAACCACAACTTCAATCGGTTGGAATTGAAAAAGTATGGGTGAATGGTAAAGCAGTTTATTCTCAAGGTAAGACAAGTTCTCTTTATCCTGGAAAAATAATTCGAAGGTAGGTGACATCATGCTCATTGGTAGCGGGGGGTAGCTGCAATGTGATAACGCGCGAACTTTGATGGGGTGAGTTGACTTGCTGTTCGCCTTTTGATTCCATATCTTTCTTCTCATAAACCATATCTCATATGAGAAAAATTCTCTACCTCGCACTTCTCCTGCTCGTTGTTTTATCTTGTAAAAAGCAAGAATACGACATTGTCATTCGCGGAGGCACCGTTTATGATGGTACTGGAAAACCTGGAGTTGTGACCGATATAGCAATCAATGCCGATACAATTGCATTCATGGGGAACCTCGCTAGCGCTATTGGAAAAAAAGAGATTGATGCAAAGGGTCTTGCAGTGGCGCCTGGTTTTATTAACATGCTGAGTTGGGCTGTGGAATCGCTGATTATTGACGGCAAGTCGCAAGGCGACATACGGCAAGGAGTAACACTGGAAATATTCGGTGAAGGCAGTTCTATGGGGCCGTTGAATGATGAGATGAAAGCAGAAGCTATTGCAGATATGAAGCGAGACCCCGACCGTAGATATGATATTGACTGGACAACATTGGGCGAGTATCTAGAATCATTGGAGAGAAGGGGAGTATCCACCAACGTAGCATCTTTTGTTGGTGCTACTACCGTTCGCGTTCATGAGTTGGGTTATGACAATCGTCTGCCTAATGCAGAAGAGATGGTTCGCATGAGGGATCTGGTGAAGCAGGCCATGGTGGAAGGTGCCCTGGGAGTTGGATCATCTCTCATCTATGCGCCTGCTAATTATTCCTCCAGCGAAGAACTCATTGAGCTTTGCGAAGTGGCGGCTGAATATGGAGGTATGTACATCACCCACATGCGCAGTGAAGGAAATGCAATTTTCGATGCAGTGGATGAAACCATTCGCATTGCACGAGAGGGAAAGTTGCCGGCAGAAATTTATCACCTTAAAATGGGAGGAAAGGATAACTGGTGGAAACTCGATTCTGTGCTATCAAAAATAGATCGCGCTAATAAGGAAGGAGTAAAAATTACGGCTGACATGTACACCTACACGGCTGGTGCTACAGGGCTCGATGCCTCCATGCCCCCATGGGTGCAAGAGGGCGGACTTAAACTGTGGATAAAGCGATTGCAGAATCCAGCCATCAGAAAGAAGGCACTTGATGAAATGCGTAAACCGTCTGACAAATGGGAGAATCTGCTATTGATGGCAGGTAGCCCAGAACGGGTGTTGCTGTTAGGCTTTGCCAATGATTCGTTGAAACGGTTTACAGGTAAGACCTTGGCAGCAGTAGCAAAGATATATGGTAAATCACCGGAAGAGACTGCCATGGACTTGGTGATCACCGACAGCACAAGAGTGGGTACCGCTTATTTTATGATGAGTGAAGAAAATATCAAACGCCAGATTGCATTGCCTTATTTAAGTTTTGGTTCTGATGCAGAATCGGCAGCCCCTGAAGGTGTGTTCTTAAAATCAAGTACACACCCTCGTGCGTATGGAAACTTTGCGCGCTTGCTGGGAAAATATGTGCGCGATGAAAAAGTAATTCCACTGGAAGAAGCCATACGTAAACTCACTTCGCTACCTGCTGGCAACCTAAAAATTAAACAGCGTGGCTCGTTAACCTCTGGCTATTTTGCCGATGTGGTAGTATTTGATCCGGCAAAAATTCAGGATCACGCTACTTTTGAAAAGCCACATCAATATGCAACGGGCATGGTGCATGTATTTGTCAACGGCACACAGGTATTAGAAAATGGCGAACACACAGGTGCCAAGCCGGGAAGAGTGGTGAGAGGACCTGGATATAATAGATGATGGCTTGGTATTAGGCCTAAGAAGATTTGCAATATTTTTCAAGCAACTCTTTTTCTGTTTCTCTTGCTTTATCGGAATTGCCAAAAAACCTAAATACCTTTTCAAGTAGTGAGAAAATGCCAACAAAATATCCTTCGCCCATGTTCATAAGAATTCCATTATGAACTAAACTCTTCGGCATTCCATTGGATCCTGCTTTTCCATCCTGCGCAAGTCCAAAGGCAATGCGGAGTACATTTTCAAAGCCTTCACTCGCAGGGTTTAGTTCGCAGGTAAAGCGAACCGGTTTTCCTGATGTGTTTTAGAACCTATGATTTGTATTTAGTGGGGCGGTTGCTTTTTCCCCCACTTTCAATTTCATTTTTTCATCACCTACCTGCACACTTAGTTCGCCATCTAATACGACAAAGGTTTCGGAAAATCGTTTATGGTAATGTAAGGGATTTCCACCCTTTGGTCCGATCGTCACTTCGAGTAATGTTTTCTCCCCATTACTTTGCTTGGATGTGGTAAGGAACGCGACCTCTTCTCCAATTACCGGGTTTACTATTTTATCCATTTTAAGTACCCAATACCCAATATCTAAGTCCTAATGGCCACCCTTCACATACGCCCAACCCTGTTCCTGTTTCAGAGTAAGTTCAATCATGGCAGAAGGCACAACTTGTACAGCGGGTATCAATTCTTCCTTCTTTATATTTCTTCTCTTCATGGTATTGTTACACGCGGAGAAGACAACACCTTGGGCAGACCAATCAATAAGTGCCTTGCTGGCTTTAGATTTTGAAGTCATCAATAGATCAAGGCCGGCACCGTGACACACTACTTCGATTTCGGCATTGGGCCACGCTGTTCGAATATTTTTTACCTGACCCGTAACAACAGCCTGTGAAACTGAATCACCATCAGTAAACTGCATAACGATTTTATGCTTTTTCAAATCAAGGGCTTCTATATTTTGTTGTGCCTGAACATGCAAGGCAATTACACTTAATGAGACGAGCAATAATTTTTTCATGAGGTTATTGGTTTGAGTAGAAAAGATACGATAAAAATTTATTTTCGACCTTCAAGCATTGGTTTGAATGGACCAAACTTGTGTTGGGTTTCATTAAATGTATCGGCATAAGGCCCGAATGGATGGTCTACCGGTTTAGTTTGAATCTTAGGCCAATCGCCTGCAAATGTTTTTTTGGGTCGAGGCAGGGAAACAACATAGGCGGCAATGTCCCAGGCTTCTTCTTGTGCAAGCAATGGATTGTTGTAGGTGGCACCTTGTGGCATATTTGCGAAAATATATTTTGAGAAATTTGAAATACGATATAGTCCTGCACCGACATTGAAACTATTCTTTCCCCCCAAGGGTGGATAAACGTAGTCAATGCCATCGTTGCGTTTCAATCCTTCACCATTCTTCCCGTGACAGGCCACACATTTCGATTCGAATAAAGCTTTTCCCTTTAGGGTATCAGCGGCTCTGTCGAGATATGGGATATCATAAAGACCGGATCCATTTGCTTTTTTTCCTTTCGGAACATCCTTACCCACCCATTGTAGATATGCAACAATCGATCGCATTTCTTTGGAAAGAGAATCTAAGCTTTTTCCATTCAAACTTCTTTCAAGACAGTCGTTTACTCTTTTCTCGATGCTCTCCAGCTCACCACTTCGTTCACGAAACCGGGGATACAAAGAAGCGACTGATCCATAATTATTTCCAAACGGTTTGGTCCCTGCGTTCAAATGACAATTCTGACAATTCATGCCATTTGAAATTTGTAAAACAGTTCCTTTCGGTCCCAGGTATCTGGCAGTCTGAGCAATCAAATTTTTTCCGTAGCGTATTTGATTGCCTAATTCATTGTCAGGAATACCTAAGGTGTCAGGAGCTTCCCAAAACACTGGATCAGTGGTAAGCGCTTCTTTTACGCTTTCCTTCATAATAGACTCCGGATTAGTTAATAAGAGAAGAGCACCTGCCATTAGAAGGATAGTGATTACGCATAAGGCTACAGCTAAGCGAACGATACGTATAAGGGAGTTGGATGATGAACTCATTTGATTATTGACGGTGAAGATAGGGTGACCTTGATCAGATGCCAAATTTCAATCCTTCTTTCAAAGCCTTCTTGTATTTTTTAGGATCAAATCGGTAAAGAAATGGAGCTTTGTGTGCCCCACCTTGTTTGCGTTCTTTCAGTCGCTCTAAAATATCCAATGCCAAAACCTTCTTCTGAAAGTTTCTTCTATCTAATGTTTTGCCAAGGATGGTTTCATACAGCCTTTGCAGTTCCGGCATGGTAAACTTTTCGGGTAACAAATCTTTTCCTACGGGATAGTCGTTGACATCAAGCCTTAAGGATTGTAAAGCTTTCTCCAGAATTTGATTGTGATCAAGAATAAGCGAAGGGACTTTATCGATGTCGCACCAGGAACATTCTTTAGAAAACTCGTCAGGTACAGGCACCACTTTAGAAAACTCAACAAGCGACCAATAGCCGATGGTAACAAATCGTTTCATTAACCAATCCGATATTTTTGTAGCTGGCGTTGCTTTAAAGGCATGTTTTCCGAGTGCCCGATTAGGGTCGCCAAATGCATAGAATTGTTTTAGATAAATATCACCTAGCCCAGTTCGGTCTTTCAATATACGTTCAGCCGAATCCTGAATATGTTCGTCCTTAAAAATAAAACCTCCTGGCAAACACCAGCGATTACTGTCTTTCCATTGAAGAAGCAATACTTTTAGTTGATCATCATGAAAACCAAAAATGACGCAATCAATGGAGAGTTGTGGTAAGTATAATTCTGGCGCTTTATCCAGAAACTCTTTTTCTGTCAAACTTCGACTTTGTACTTTTTTCATAGCGCTATTGATAATAGATAGTATTTTGAGTATCTGATTGGAAAATTAGTATTATAGTGTAGAATAAACACAATGAAGTGTATTATTCTTGTCACCTAATTGCATCTGTGGCATTTTAGATCAGATCAAGCCTAACCACTCAGTATGAAGAGGGCTAGAGGGATAGTGCGAGTAACTGTTTGGTTAGTTGACGTCAAACGCGTTTTAAAATCGTCATACTCCCTTCAGAATCTTACCACAAGTTTTACTAATTTGAAGAAAAATATAAACCGATCGATATGAAAAGAGCCCTTTCCTTTGTTTTGACTATATGTTTTATTGGTGGCTACGCCCAGCAAGGCACGATAAAAGAAAGCCTGAAAGTGAAAAGCTCCATCTTAGGTAAAGACGTAGAGTATACTATTTACCTGCCTGCCGATTATGATAAATCAACCCGCAGTTATCCGGTACTTTATTTATTGCATGGCTATACTGATGATGAAACAGGCTGGACACAATTTGGGGAGACGCAGGGGATTGCTGATAAATCCATACAAAGTGGTGAGGCAGCGCCCATGATCATTGTCATGCCCGATGGTGGAGTGAGTTGGTATATCAATAGCTTTGATGGAAAGGTGAAGTATGAAGATTTTTTTATAAAGGAGTTTATTCCGTTCATTGATGCTAACTATCGCACACGGGTAAAAAAAAATTATCGTGCCATAGCGGGTCTCTCCATGGGCGGTTTTGGAACATTTACCATGGCTACGAAATATCCTGAATTATTTGCAGCAGCAGCTCCGTTGAGCGCAGGCGTGTTTACCGATTCTGAAATCATTGCCATGCCTGATGAAAACTGGAATAACGTATTTGGAATTCTGTATGGGAAAGATTTGAAAGGAACAGCCCGCCTGAATGAGCATTACAATAAAAACTCCATTCTGAGAATCATTGATGCCGGAAATGTAGATGACCTAAAGAAAGTACGCTACTACATTGACTGCGGTGACGATGATTTTCTTATCAAAGGCAACATGGCCATACACGCAGCCATGATCGACAAAAAGATACCGCACGAATTCCGCGTGCGCGAAGGTGGCCACACCTGGACGTATTGGAGAACAGCCTTGCCTGACGTATTGAAGTTCATCAGCGATAGCTTCCATCAGAAGTAGCCGAAGACCAGAAAACATAAGCTTTTAGCAACCAGTTAACAGGATTTTAACACTTGGAATTGGCGCTCAAGTAATTTACCTATCCATCGATAAAAAACCCTGAATGGTCTAATATCATAATCATCCACATAACAAAAATTCACTTTTGAAGTATTGTACCTAGGCAATAGAGAATAGTCTGGAAATGAAGAAGAGAAAGATCAGATACATAGGGGAGCATGAGGATGATTCACTCCTGATCAGCAACCATGGAGACGTTCAGCTGGTAGCCGAGGGAAAATTTGATTTATCGGGTTTGATATATTGCCCACGTTACTCAGTTGAGTTTCGCGTATCGGGTCGGGGCACCATTTCCTTTCGGGGAGTTTGCAAAAAACTAATCATCAAAAATATTACTGGAGATTGCTTGTTGGATCTTAGTGAGGTGGTATGCAAGGAAGTCTATTGTAAATTAGCCAAAGGGAAATCTATTATACTCATTGGACCCACTAAGTTAATCAGCCAGGCTAATCTGGAGGAAGAGGCTGTTCTTCAATTTAAAGGAAAGCCTCTCATTACAAATTATTCAGTTAAGCAGTCGGCTCGCATAGAGCCATTAACCAAGAAAGAGAAGATCTTTGTAGTAGCCTAAGTTAGAATAAATCTACCGTTGATACCTTGCACTAAGTGCGGTCATTAGGATAAATAGAATCAACACCAGTGCTAGTGCAATTCGCAAAGTTTGCCAGTCGGCAAGAAACCCGATGATAGGTGGACCAAATAAGAATCCTGAATAGCCAACAGTTGTTACCATAGCTAGTCCTACACCAGGTGGCAAATCTTTTGTATTACCGGCAACACTGTAGGCAATGGGCACAATGGCCGATAACCCCATACCCACAATGAACAACCCGATTAAGACCGCATACGGGTGAATGAAAATCATGGCCAGACTTATTCCAAAAGTGGAAATGAGGCTGCAAGCAATCATCAATTTGCGATCACCATATTTGGCACGTGCCGAGTCTCCGAAAATTCTACCAATTGTCATCGCTAGCGCAAAGGCTGTCAGGCCAAGCGGAGCAAAAGCTTTGTCGGCATGGGCAATGTTCTCCATATAGTTTGTGCTCCAGTCGGCCATAGCACCTTCACCTAACATACAGCAGAATGCAATGATACCGATACTTACCATAGCTGCATTAGGTAATCGGAATGCTGGTCCATCTTGTTTTTCCTGTGGCTTATCATGAATAAGATGATAGCGAGCCCATAGAGCCCCCACTAAACTAAGCGCTGTAATACTGCTAAGATGAATGAATAGCGAGCTTTGCATTTTAATGAATAGCGAACCACAGCTTGCACCTGCCACCATACCGATACTGAATAGGGCATGGAAGGAGGTCATGATTGGCTTGCGCATTTGCTGCTCTACCATAACGGCTTGCGAGTTCATTGACACATCCAGCATGCCAGCAGTGACACCCATTACGAAAAAGACAATAAACAATCCGATCAGCCCAGGCATGACGGGTACCAATGGAACAAAAACGCAATAACAAAAAACAGATAGTATACCGATTCTCCTACTTCCATTACGGATGATTAGCCAGCCAGTAAATGGCATGGCGAACAAGGCGCCAAGTGAGGTAGCCAATAGCACGAGCCCCAATGTTCCATTATCAATTTTAAATAACTCCTGTATCCGAGGGAAACGTGTTGCAAGATTGGCGTGCACAAATCCATTGATGAAAAAGAATAGATTTACAGCTAGGCGCGAATGATTCACAGGCAATAACATTTCTGCTAAAAAAGTGAGCCAAGATAATGATTAAAAAACAGTTAATCGGCAGTTCAATTATTTTCAGAACGGCTCACTTCAAATGTTGAGGTCGCACTGCCCGACTGACCGTCTACACCCTGGCCTTGAATTACAATTTTATAGATGCCTGGTTCGTCTGAGGAAGAAAATTCAATGAATTTATTCTCTTGTCCGGTTATAGTGAGATCTGGTTTCCAGAACAATAAATTTCTTCTGTCGGCAACCCGACTTTCTAATTGAGTGGGAGTATCATATGTAGGTGAGAAGAATTCTTTCTGACGTTGAAGACCCTCATAATTCAGAATGACTACCTTGGGATCAATCTCAAACCCGCCAAGGTCTCCTTTATACGTAGTATAACTTACAATCCCCTCAAATGTAAAAGCACCCAGAAAATATTTTCGAGTCATCACGTCCAGCTTTTGCACTTTCAATGGATTGAAAGCCATGATCTTATCCACATTGAAAACAGGAATGCCGTCTAACATCACTAACGGTTCATTTTGAAATATTTCGTGATGTGGTGCATCAGGTACTTTAAAAATAAACTTAGCGTCTTTTTTTCTCACCCACACTCCTTTAACATATTCGCGCATCACCTCTTCCATTACCCCGAATCGTGTATAGTCATCCAGTAAGTATTTTTCGTCAGGCACACCGTAAAAGGCCGTGGTGTCTATAACCGAGCCTTGAACAGGAATACTTCTTGAACCATGATAGGTATTTTCTACTTGCATGGAAAGGCTGCGTGCCAGTAATTGATCTTTCCAGGTTGAGGTATAATTGAGGGGGGGGAGGCGGAACGAAGAGAATACGATTGAGTAAGGGCTATGTATGTTAATATCATAAATACTGTCTTTAGTTAAATTGGTCTGAACAAAGATTTTTCTCTTGTCAACGAAATCTTTCATTTCAAATTCTATGTCCCCTTTTGTATTACTGATGGATCCGTAAAGTCTAATGTTTTTAGAAGGAGAAGACAAATAGGTTGGGATGCCACTAACAGGTGCCCCGGTTTGTTTGCTTGCAATGCTCCCCGTAATCCGATGACCTCTAAATTCCGGACTGAACACGATAGGATGGTTTTTTTTGCTCAACACTTCTTCCCATTTGAAGCGTGACCATCCATGAGTAAGCATTAGATTTTCGGTTGCTTGTTTCACATGTGTATCATCGGAGAAATAGTAGGCCGGAGATTCGATGTTACCTTTAAGGTCTGAAGTAAGGAATTCATACTGCTGAATGTCAAGATGAGTAAACTGAATTAGCGAATCTTCTTTAAAAACCGACATAGAGAAACTTCCCTGTGTAAACGAAGGGGTTGACACCTGTACATCAAGTTTTATCTTATTTCTGGTTGCGAATTTTGTTGCATTGGGTGTGGCACTTATAGAGATTTTATTCTGAGGCAACTTAAAGTAAAGCCGTTC
>JANOQK010000266.1:0-3086 GCA_031414855.1 Bacteroidia bacterium
TGCACCGCCAGATGAACAGCCTTTTAATTATACAACAACAGCGATTATCAGCACGACTAAGAATGACACTACAACGTCCGTCAACATCAACTTAGATACAAAGCAGGAGGCGGGATTTAATATTAGTCCTATAAAACCATCGGTTCTCACTGTTAAGACAACCCCTGATCCACTTCTATTTAAGGATGCCGATGAAATCAAAGTGTCTTTTAAACTTGGTCTTTCCACCAAAGATTCTTTAACTCCAACCTTCGATGGAGATTATGATTCTCTAAAATACCAACCCATCGATTTCAGGCAGAATGACACCACTCGTACCGAATATACCTTATCTGATTATTATGCGTACGATGATGGAACAGCCGAATACGGTGCTTCACTTGTTCAACCTGGCTCTCAACTTGCCTATCTTTTTGAGATGAAAAATAAGAAACTTGATACCCTTATAAGGGTAGATTTATACTTTCCCAAATTTGGCGATGAGACAAGCCAGGTTATTCAACTCCAGATTTTGCGCGACTTGACCAATAGCCCCGGATCGATTCTGTACAGAGAAAATATGACTATACAACGTTCGCAGTTAAACGAAGTATGGAAACACACATTGGTAAAACCTGTCGGAATTGGAGAAAAATTCTATATAGGCCTGAAACAAACCTCCTCAGCTATTATCGCCATTGGACTAGATAAAAATACCAACTCTGGTCAAAAAATATTTTTTAATTCCAATGGCACCTGGGTACAGAACGTAAACGTTACGGGTAGTTTAATGATACGTCCTGCCTTCAGCAGAGGAGAAAAAGGTGATACCGTGACCGCAGTCAACGATGAGCCAAAGGAAATAACTCATCAAACCTATCCCAACCCCAGCCTTGGAACATTTTTTATTTCATCTTCACCGGAGCGAGTTCAAATTTTTGATATAACAGGCCGTTTGGTAGAGCATCAGGAATATACGGAAGGTGATCGCAAGAAAATCGAGATGAAATCTCCGATCAGAGGAATTTACATTCTAAGAATGTACAATCGCGAAAAAATCTATACGCAGAAAATTTTGGTGCAAGACTGAAGAGGATCGGTAATCAGTGATCGGTGATCGGTACCTCACTGAATACAGATTACCACTTACTGATTACCACTCATTGGCACAACTAATATCTCAATTGGATTTGGCGTAAACGAAATCACAAAGATCGCCAGGGCTATCCAACCTAAAATTTTCCTTTCGTCATTTAATGGTTCTTCAATTTCTGAAGGCGGATGTGCAATACCGAGAAATCTTCCAATCACAAAAGCGAAGAGTAACCAACCCGAATAACCCTGGACTAAAAAAAATGTGGAAAGCAAATACTGCACAGCAAAAATAATAACTGCATACATTAAAGTGTCCTTCCAGGGCATCTTGAGACCTGTAAGACTCAAATACATGAATCCCAGAAACAAGGGAATGTGCCAGAGCAAATCTTCATTAGACTGGGCAGGGTTGATATAGCCAAGTCCGGCATAAAACAGAAAAATCAAAAAGACGATGGTAGCTATTTGCTTATGTCCTTTATAACCCAACAACCCATAGAGTACATGACCCCCATCCAACTGACCAATCGGTAATAAATTAATACTAGTAAAAATCAGCGACAGGAATCCTGCAAACAAAAATGGATAGTGCATCATCTCGTGCACATTGGGCACCCTAGCTGGGTCAGCTACAAACTCTTCAAAAAAAATAAATAGTAAATTTTTACCAAGAATCACATCGGCTGTGCCAGGCAACATGGTTTCCATTTGATAAACTTGGTTGGCATAATCCAGACCGTATTGCTCGTATTCAGGATGAAATTGAAAAATATATTCAGGAGGTGGAAGATGCGTAAAGCCATAGAACAACACTCCAAGTGTTACCACAAAACCCGCAAGTGGCCCAGCAATACCGATATCAAAATGCTGCTGTTTGGATTGTACATGACTTTTGATACGAATGATCGCACCAAGAGTTCCAAACATTAAACCTAAAGGTGGTAGCGGGATATAATAAGGTAACGTGGTTTCTATTTTGTTATACACCGCTGTAAAATAATGCCCAAATTCATGGGCAGTCAGGATCAACAGAAATGGAATGGAATACGACATACCATTCACAAAATCCTGCCATGAAAAGTCGGGACCGAACACCGATTTTCCATATGTCCATTCTGCACCAGCCAGGGTGGTGGTAACAAACGTAACAAAGAATAGTGAAAGATGTATGAGCGGCTGCTTCAGGTTCTTAATCATGGAATAAGGTGAACATTAAATCGGGATGTTGAACGTGAAAGGTTTTAATTCCACAAAGCTCGGCACCAGCGAGGTTGGAAAGATTATCATCTAAAAAAATGGTGTGACCGGGTATCAATTGATTTTCTTCAAGTACAAACTTATATATTTCCTGATCGGGTTTTCTCATTTTCATACGATGGGAATAATACGCTCTTTCAAAAAAATGATCCATCGAGGATTTACCGGTTAACTCGTTTAAAATACCAGTAAAGCAATTCAAATGAATTTCGTTCGTATTACTGAGGAGAAATATCCGATACTGGCTTTTGAGTCGTTCCAACAATCGAATTCGCTGGATAGGAATATCGAGTAACATCGCATTCCAACAATGGTCAATTTCATCATCTGATGCTTTGATCCTTAGCATACCCCTTAAAATTTCTCTAAAACTCTCGTCAGAAATCAAACCCTTCTCGTACTCATGGAACGCTTGAGATTGCATCATTCGCTGACTTACTTCTTCTTCAGAAATACCACCGAGCACAGAAAACGCTTTGACAGTAGCTTGTGTAGATAGATTAATAATCACACCGCCCAAGTCGAAGATGATGTTTTTGATTTCAGGAGTGATCAAGCGGTAAATGTTTAGTCGTAATGATAATAAAAATGCAACCCCTTTGAGGTTGCATTTAATGTGGGCCCTGCTGGGAACGATCCAGCGACCCTCAGATTATGAGTCTGATGCTCTAACCAGCTGAGCTAAGGGCCCTTTTTACAATGAATTATGTGGATAACACCGAAAAAGAAGTGCAATTCTAAAGATTTAAGATCGA
>JANOQK010000267.1:0-19229 GCA_031414855.1 Bacteroidia bacterium
GTGGACATGGTTATGGAATGGCACCGAAAGATCCGGTATTAAATACGTGGCCTCCACTAACTATAAAATGGCTTGAGAGACAGGGATATAGAATTAGGAAGAAGCAGTAGATACAATAAATTTAATCCACTAGCTGCCAGCTGCTAGCTTCAAGCTTATCTGTTTGATATTCTCTTTCTGACCTAAGTTTTAACTGAGCATAATTACTCCTTATCCAAAAAAGGATATCGATAGTCGGTTGGCGTCACAAATGTTTCTTTTATTGTCCTTAATGAAACCCAACGCAATAAATTCACTTTGGCTCCGGCTTTATCATTTGTGCCCGATCCTCTTGCTCCGCCAAAAGGTTGCTGACCAACCACCGCGCCAGTTGGTTTATCGTTGATATAAAAATTACCTGATGAGTTCACTAATTTCTTTGTGGCCACCTCAATGGCATAACGATCTTGTGAGATGATGGAACCTGTTAATGCATAGGGTGAAGTCTGATCAACCAATTCAAGTGTTTGCTCAAAGTTTTCCTGATGATATACATAGATAGTCATTACTGGTCCAAAAATCTCTTCACACATGGTGAGTGAGGAACCATCTTTCGTGACGATTACAGTTGGTTCAATGAAATAGCCTTTTGATTTATCATACTTGCCGCCTGCAATTATTTCGTTCATCGGGTTTTGGCGGGCTTTCTCAATGTAACCTGTGATGGAATCAAAAGCTTTTTCATCAATTACCGCGTTGACGAAGTTTCCGAAATCTTCTGTCGGTCCCATCTTCATACTCTTCAAATCTTCAAGCAGAAACTTTTTCACATCATCCCATAGGTTAGACGGGATATAAGCTCGCGAAGCTGCCGAACATTTTTGTCCCTGATATTCAAAGGCACCGCGTGCAATGGCAGTTGAAACATGCTTAGCATTAGCGCTCTTATGCACCATGATATAATCTTTTCCACCTGTTTCGCCAACGATACGTGGATAAGAACGATACTTCTGAATATTGTTTCCAATCGTCTTCCACATGCCCTGAAATACACCTGTGCTTCCAGTAAAATGAATTCCGGCAAAATCGCGATGATTGAAGATGACATCACCTGCATCTGGTCCACTTACGTAAACTAAATTAATGACACCATCCGGAAGGCCGGCTTCCTTCAACACTTCCATGATCACATTAGCCGCATAGATCTGCGTGTTGGCAGGTTTCCAAACCACTGTGTTACCCATAAGTGCAGCACTGGTGGGTAGGTTTCCCGCAATGGCAGTGAAGTTGAACGGAGTTAATGCAAATACAAATCCTTCTAGCGGACGATATTCAACTCTGTTCCAAACACCAGGAGATGATTCGGGTTGATCGCGATAAATTTCACCCATGAAGTGCACATTGAAACGGAGAAAGTCGATCAATTCACATGCTGAATCAATCTCTGCCTGAAATGCATTTTTGGATTGCCCCAACATGGTAGCCGCATTCATTTTATAACGATACGGTCCAGCCAATAAATCGGCAGCCTTTAAAAATATACTGGCGCGATATTCCCAGCTTAAGGTACTCCACAATTCTTTTGCTGCTAGCGCTGCGTTGATCGCCTGCTCCACATGGCTTTTATCACCCAAATGAAAGTGGCCGAGAATATGTTTGTGATCATGCGGAGGAGAGAGTGATTTTTTATTTCCAGAACGAACTTCTTCCGCACCGATATACATAGGTATGTCGATTACTTTGGAACGCGCTTCTTCCAACGCCTTTTTTAATGCTGCCCGTTCTTTAGAGCCAGGGGCATAAGATAACACAGGTTCGTTTTTAGGAAGGGGGATAGCAAAAAATCCGTTAGACATAGTGGGTTGTAATTAAGTCAGAAAATGAAGGCGCAAATTTAAAATTTAATTCGGAGAGAAATAAGTTTTTCACCAAAGACTGACTTTGGCCAAGTAAGCCGTAAACAGCGCTAAAGAAAAAGCGAAATGAAGAAAAAAAATACTTATAACTAAGAGAGCCAGCTGATTAAGATAAAAGGGAAAATACAGAGGAGACTGTCAAATAAGCCCCTGCTATCAGTCCCACCACCGTATCGATGCGGATAAGGGCGTGGAGGAGTCCGGTGCGTTTGCCGTTTTTAACGAATATCCAAATAAAAACAATGAGCAGCGCAAGCCCCAAAAACAGATTCATATATTCCATAATGAAAGTTACTAAACAAAAGTGTTTGGCGCAATAGACAGAGATGGGAGAAGTTGTCAAATAATATTCTTCAATTCCGCCAGATTATGAATCTCATAATCCACTTTTTCCTGATGGCTGATTTTATTGGGATTGAAGAATACTGTGTCAATTGAAGCATTCCTTGCTCCGGCAATGTCTGTCAACAGATTGTCGCCAATCATAATAGCTTCACTGGCTTTAAACCCATTTTCAGCCAAGGCGAATTCAAAAATTTCTTTCGCGGGCTTTTTATGACCTGCCCTTGCAGAGGTGACCACGCTATTAAAATAATGGGTAATCCCTGATGATGCCAATTTGGTAGATTGAATCTCGTCAAAGCCATTGGTGATAATGCTCATCGGATACTTGGGAGTCAAATGGTCAAGCACATCAATAGCATTGGGAATAAGTGCTCCTTTCTTGGGAGACTCAGAGACATAGTCATTTGATAAATTTAGTGATAACTCGTAGTCGTCTATCCCAAGTTTCAACAATATTCTATGAAACCGTTCGTAACGGATTACATCGCGGTGGATTTTTCCTGTGTCGTATTGGTCCCACAAATGAATATTGATTTCAACAAATGTCTTGACGAAATCGGGTAATGAGGAGATCCCTTTTTCTTGTAGTCTATGTTGATGGAAAAGCTCTTCTAACGTTTCGGCAGAATTTGTTTCATAATCCCATAAGGTATGATCCAGATCGAAAAAGATGCATTTATAATTAGGCATGGAGTGTTACACTTGATTGAGTGTACGGATTTGAAGTTTATTTAAGGCAAGTTCCCGGTTGGTGAAAAGAGTCTGATAAATTTGCTGATCCTTTTCAAGTATGGGATCCCTTTGCAGGAATTGCAAGATTTGTTTGATTAAATCAAACACCTCATCCTTGATTTGGTAGAACACCCATTGATTGTATTTGCGCGAAGTAAGGATGCCTGAGTTTTTCAAATAAATGAGATGACGGGACGTTTTGGTCTGCGTAAATTCTAAGATATGTTCCAAATCCGTGATGCACATTTCTCCATTGTTCATAATCAGATTCATAATGCGCAATCGCGAAGTATCTGAACAGGCCAGGAAAATCTGGGCGCCAAGGTCGATGTTAAAATTTTTTAATCGCATCTGTACGGGTTGATGAAAATAACCGGAAAAAGTAGTTTGTCACCGCTGGCAATTTACTAAAATCAAAGAGCTCAAATGCTAGTTTCCCATATTAGGCAGATATTTATTGAATCCCTATCTTTGAAAAAATGAAACGAACGTGTTGAGGTTGGCCAGAATAGTTTTATTACTTGTTGCAGTTGTTGCGGTTCAGAATTTTGCTACAGCCCAAGCTCATAAAAGGGTGATCCAGTTGTCAGGTATTATTTTGGGCGATGACAGTTTAAAGTCAGGAATTCCAGGTGTTCACGTTTATGTTCCCAAAGCGGGCAGAGGCACATCTTCCTTGCGCAATGGTTATTTTTCGATGGCTGTTTTGGTAGGTGATAGTGTTGTGATCAGTTCAATTGGTTATGGGCGTCAGCATTGGATTATTCCAGAATCCGCACCTGAGTTTTATACTGTCATTGTGGAAATGGTGCCAGATATTACCTACCTGAAGGAAGTCACCATTATGCCCTTTCCCACTGAAGAGGTTTTCAAACAAGCTGTGCTGGCCTTGAATATGCCGATCGACAATGGGATTGATCGTAGAAATTTAAATGCAGAGCTTTTGGCTCTTATGATGCAAACCACACCTATGGATGGCAACTCTAATTACCGATATTATATGGATCAATATCCCAACTCTATCCGAGATCAGTATCAACCTAGGACGAACCCGTTTCTTAACCCCTTCAACTGGGCCACCTTTTTCCGCGACTTAAAGCAGAACAAAAAGAAGTAATCCTGCTAAATTTAATAACAGACAAGGTCAAACCTTTGAACCTTTCTTGCTGTAACCTCATCGTAAAAAAGTTCAATCGTTTACCCCAATCTTGCTGCTCCGATGTTGACAGAACCTATCATGAGGCCAATGAGAAGGGCTGGCCCTCCTAGCAGTCAAAAGTATTACCAGATAAAAAGATTACTCTGATGCTTATCTATTGGTAAGAGTGCGTGGAAGAAAATTATTTGAGGTATTAATTGAGATAAGAAAATAAGGTTTGCTTCTTTTAAAAGAATTTAATGACCTAATAATGGATTATCACCCTCCCCAACTAACGGGCAAGAGGAAATATGTTCTCAGTAATCTGTTATCGATTTGATATTTTTTTAGCTTTAGAGTAGCATAAACGGAATCGTCAGGTCTATGGGAGGTAGGGGTTTTTTTAGCTTTGTTTTACTCATTACATGCCTTTTGGCAAAAGGGCAGCAGCCTGGGCTCCCTGCATCAACTCCGCTTACAAATTGTGTGGCCAGGCAATGGACGGGCGAGAATGGGTTGATCGCCAACAATCTCACATCCGTTGTTCAGTCATCTTCGGGTTTTTTATGGATCACTTCTTACGTTGGTATCATTCGCTTTGATGGGATAAAGACCGATGTATATGATCGCGTTAACCTTCCTTTTCTAGCCAATGATACGTTTTATGCATTGAATGAAGATAAAGCTGGTACACTTTGGTTTTCTACACAAGGAAGTGGGATTGTCATGTATCGAAATGACAAATTTGAACAGTTACTTCCCGCTAACAAGATTTTACCTAAATCAATACGATGTCTGAAAGTAAATGAAGATGGTTCATTATGGGCCGGATCTAATAATCAAGGACTTTTTTTTATTCGCGATACGCTCGTTACACAGGTGCGGCATCCTGCACTTAATGATGTAACTATCATTGCGTTGGATGAAGATCGCTTTGGCAATTTGTGGATTGCAACGGATGGTAATGGCGTGATCCGGAAAAATGGAAACACCTATGTTCAATACACCACTGCCAATGGATTAAAGAGTAATTCAGTTACGTCACTATTATGTTCATCAACTGAAGAAGTATTTATAGGCACATCCCTGGGATTGAACGTGTTTTCAAATGGAAAATTTTCAACGGAATCTTTTTTTAGCGATGTGCAGATCAACTTCATGAAACAAGATCGGGAAGGAACCATCTGGTTGGCTACAGAGCAAGGCCTTGGACGTTACAATCCTGCGAAAGACCTTCATGAATTTAGCAGGACACTTGGCAAAACATCTCTTACGAGAGGCAATTCCATTTGTTTTGACAAGGAAGGAAGTGTTTGGTTAAGTACAGGAAAAAACGGGCTGATCCGAATTACAAAATCCAGTTTCGATAATTTCACCACCAATGCTGAACTTGGCGAACGCGTTAATATCGTGGTAGAGGAAGGAAATAAATTATACGTTGGGTTAGATGATGGTACCCTTCAAATCATTGAAAATGGAAAGATGAAAGAAGTACCTATAAAAACATCTTTGCGTGGCCATGGTATTCGAGACATTTATGTCGACCCATCAAAGACGATGTGGATTGCTTCTTATTCTGGAATTTTAAAAAAAACCGGCCAGCAAGAAAGGCTTTTTACAACGATGGACGGACTGCCATCCCAGGATGTTCGGGTTATTCTGCCCGACCAGAGAGGTAATCTATGGATTGGAACCCGATCTGGTGGAATTGGTAAAATGAAAGATGATAAAATTGTCGAAGTGTTCGATAAGAAACATGGAATGTCATCCAATCACATACTCTCCCTGGAGGAGGATGCGAATGGAAATATTTTTGTTGGAACGCACAGTGGAGGATTAGTTAAAATAACACCTGACGGAAAGTTAGAAACCTTTCACATGAAGGAGGATGATTCGGGTGTTTTAATATTTAACACACACATTGATGCGAATAATGATATGTGGTTAGTGGCCATTCATGGACTGTTTCATTTTGATGGGAAAGTGTTTACCGAGATAATTTTAAATGAGGGTCAGCGTGGCGAAAATTATTTTGACTGGGTAGAAGATGATAGAGGAAATGTGTGGATCACATCTAACCTTGGAATTGTTAGGCTCATCAAAAGCGAAGTGAAGGATTTTTTGAAAGGCAAAACCAAATTTGTCCAGGCGAAACGATATGATAATAATGATGGAATATTGAATAAAGAATGTACAGGAGCGACCAAAGCCTTAGCTGCCCACGATGGAAAAATTTATATTCCGGCAATTGGAGGGGTTACCGCTGTGCGTTCTTCACAGATAAGTGAAAACAAACTTATTGCACCAGTTTATATAACCAATTTTTCGGTGGATGCAGATGCTAATCTGGCGAACAACACGGAAATTAAGCCTGGCCGTTTCAGGTATGCTTTTGAATTTACCTCACTGAGTTATCTGGCTCCACAGAAGAATATGTTTAGCTATAAATTGGAAGGTATTAATAATAATGAGTGGTCAGCTCCTTCACATCAACGGCAAACAGAATTTACAAATTTGCCGCCAGGTAAGTATACATTCCACGTAAAGGGCTCTAACAATGATAATGTTTGGAATACTTCCATTGCTTCCTTGTCGTTTACCGTGCTTCCTTTCTTTTATCAGACAATGATGTTTTATGTGTTACTTGCTTTGGGTTTTGCGATAGTGTTGTATAGCATATATCGTTGGCGTGTGAGAACAATTGAGACGGCCAATCTTCAATTAAAGAAAGTCAATAGCGAACTGGATAAGTTTGTCTACAGTGCGTCACATGATTTACGTGCGCCTTTGTCTTCTATTCTAGGACTAATTAATGTATCCAGAATGGATTCCTCCCCAGAGCGCAAAGAAGAATATCTTGGATTGATTGAAAGGAGTATACGGAAGTTGGACTCCTTCATTAAGGAGATAATTGATTTTTCGCGAAATGCCCGGACGGAGGTAGCCGTAGTGGAAATTTATTTTGAGCGTCTAATTAATGAAATTATTGATAGCCTAAAGTATTTAGATGAACACAACCGCATAGAGCACACCGTGGAGGTGGAAGAATCTAATCCCTTCTTTACAGATGACAAACGCCTGGCAATGGTGTTGACTAACCTGGTTGCAAATGCATTTCGGTATCACGATCCTAAAAAGCAAAATCCATTTATTGCTGTGCATGTAAAGGTGGAAGAAGATCAGACTATCCTACGTGTTTCAGATAATGGCACTGGAATTGAGCCTGAGCACATAGGAAATATTTTTAAAATGTTCTACAGAGGCACAGAAACAAGTAGTGGT
The DNA here is from genome assembly GCA_031414855.1 of Bacteroidia bacterium. GTDB lineage: Bacteria > Bacteroidota > Bacteroidia > Cytophagales > Cyclobacteriaceae > ELB16-189. The sequence continues at coordinate 7,393 of JANOQK010000267.1, forward strand.
TCCGGACTGGGTTTATACATCGCTTGCGAGGCACTTGAGAAAATTAAAGGTAAAATCTCAGTAACCTCAAAGGTAAAGGAAGGGACTACTTTTGTGGTGACTATCCCCAATCTGAGACCTACACAAGGTTGATTAGTAATCAAAAGAATATAATCTTAATCTGGATATGAAACATCTTATAAATGGCCTGTTCATGAGCGTGATATTGTTTCAGGTAGCACAAGCGCAACCTATGAACAAAATTGAACCTGTAAGTTTTGCTGAGGTGAACATTACCGATAGTTTTTGGAAACCCCGGATGGATCAAGTGGCCACCATTACGTTGCAGGCATGTATTTATCAAACTGAAATAAAAACACCACGCATCCGTAATTTTGAAATTGCAGGAGGCACTCGAAAAGGAAAATTTGAAGGTATCTTTTATGATGACTCAGATGTTTACAAGGCACTGGAAGCTATTTCGTATTCATTGAAAAACAGACCCAATCCGGAATTAGAGAAAAAAGCAGATGAATGGATTGATAAGATTGCTGCTGCTCAGCAGCCGGATGGATATCTAAATACTTATTACACGTTACAGTTTCCTGAAAAGCGATGGACAGATATGAGTATGCATGAGGATTACAATGGTGGTCATTTAGTTGAAGCAGCGACCGCCTATTATAGTGCTACAGGCAAGCGCAAACTATTGGATGTGGCGATCAAATTTGTCGATCACTTTAATTCGCAATTCGGTCCTGATAAAAAGCATTGGGTGACCGGCCATCAGGAACTGGAACTTGCTCTGGTAAAACTTTACAAGACCACGAAAGATGAGGAATATTTGAAGCTTGCTGATTGGCTGTTAGACGAGCGTGGTCATAAAAGAGCCAGAGGTTATACGTGGACAGAGTGGAAAGACACCGCCTATGCACAAGATGTTGTTCCTGTAAAGCAGCAAAAAGAAATAACAGGTCATGCAGTGCGTGCTATGTATATGTACACGGGCGCAGCCGATGTTGCCGCGCAAACAGGAGATCAAGGTTATATGAACGCTATGAAAACGGTTTGGGATGACGTTGTTCATCGCAACATGTACATCACCGGTGGAATAGGTTCTTCCGGCAACAACGAAGGTTTTTCAGTGGATTATGATCTTCCGAATGAACAAGCGTATTGCGAAACGTGCGCCTCGGTGGGCATGGTGTTCTGGAATCAACGCATGAATTTACTCACGGGCGAAAGCAAATACTTTGATGTGCTGGAAAGAAGTTTATACAATGGCGCGCTAGATGGTTTGTCGTTAAGTGGCGATCGTTTCTTTTATGGAAACCCGTTAGCGTCCAACGGAAAACATTTCAGGAAGGAATGGTTTGGAACTGCCTGTTGTCCATCTAACATTGCCCGATTGGTCGCATCTCTTGGGGATTATGTGTACAATACATCAAGTAATGGAATTTGGGTGAATTTGTTTGTAGCAAGTAATACGAGCGTCACCATTGGCAAGATTAGAGTGGCGATTGATCAAAAGAGTAACTATCCATGGGAAGGCGATGTAACAATTAATGTCAATCCTGAAAAGAAAATAAAGTTTGATATGTATGTGCGCATTCCCGGTTGGGCAGTCGGAGAAACAGTGCCTGGTGATCTGTATCATTTTTTGAAAACTCCTTCCGCTAAGTTTATCTTAAAAGTAAATGGTAGGGATGCCGACTATCAAATGGAAAATGGATATGCAGTGATAAAACGTGAATGGAAAAAGGGGGATGTGATACAATTGAACTTGCCCATGGACGTGCAGGAAGTAGCCGCACGCGAATCGATTTCAGCCGATGTTGATCGTGTGGCCTTGCAACGCGGACCGCTTGTTTATTGTGTAGAAGGAGCCGACAACGATGGCCAAGCCTGGAACATTTTGATGCCGGAGAACACTACGTTCAAAACCAGTTTTCAAAAAGACTTACTTAATGGAGTAGTGACCATCCAAGCAGAAGTTCCTGCAGTTGTTGTTTCTTCTGATAACCAAAACGTAAGTACGGTGAAGAAAACCATCACCGCCATACCTTACTATAGTTGGTGTAACCGTGGAAGCAACCCTATGCAGGTTTGGTTGCCCAGGAAGATCAAGGATATTAAGTTGAATTATTAGATCAACTGATATCTGATTTCCTTTTTTTAACTTTAGCTGACCATTATAAACTATACCAATTCCGTATAATTATATGTTTAAATATATTTATATACTGTATTTGTATAATTTAGTTTATTTTGTCTATTTATACACTATATTTGTATATGTCACAAATAAACTCATTAGCACCGTTCATAAAATACAATCGGGAAAAGCTTAACCTTACCCAGGAAATGCTGGCTGATAAGACCGGGGTGGGAATTCACTTCATCCGCGACATTGAACAGGGAAGAGCCTCCCTTAAAATGGATAAGGTTGATACGGTACTGGCTCTGTTCGGTTATAGGCTAGCTCCGGTTGCCGATGCAATTGATCCTTACCAACTGTGGTTTTCTTATCAGGATAAAGCAGTTGAAATTACTTTGAAAGACAAGCATAAGGTTTCGGGGTTTCTTGTAAAGGAAATCCGTGATGAGCGCAACAGCATTGTGGCGTGGAAGGTCGTTCCGTTTCCAAACATTCTGGAATGGAAGTCGAAGGAAGATGATGCTTTGGTAGAAATTATTAAGCAAAAGGATATTGATAGCATAGAACCTCTTACGCATGGATAAATCTGGAAAAGTTTTTCTTCAAGATAAACAAGTTGGAAAGGTTTGGCAGAATGAAAACGGGTATTGGTTTCAGTATCTGGAAGCATATGTCCTGGAACCAACTCTTGGCTCTGTCAGTCAAACATTGCCAGTGAGGGAGGCTGCTTTTCATGAAGAAAGAGCATTGATACCTTTCTTTGATGGCTTAATACCGGAAGGATGGCTGTTGGACATTGCGATAAAGAATTGGAAAATTAATGAGAAGGATAGAATGCAACTCTTGCTCACGGTGTGCAGAGATTGTGTTGGAGCAGTAAGCATAATAGGAGATGAAGAGCAATAAGATGATACCAAGCACAAAGCGCTGTTTATACTGCTATCAGGAATTAGAAGAGGATTCTACCCCTGACTATCATCCTAAATGCAGTAAGAAGTTTTTTGGCACAGCCGTTCCACCCCTACTTTCTATTAGTGGCCCCGAACTGGAAGAAATGGCTCTTACAATTATTAAGCGAAGCATGACAATACCTGGTGTTCAGCCAAAGTTGTCGCTTAACATAGAAACAAATCGGAACGATCCGAAGAAATCAAGGCTTACCGTAGTTGGGCTTTGGAGTAATTTTATCCTTAAGCCGCAATCACCATCTTATAATTCTCTTCCAGAAAATGAGGACTTGACAATGAAGCTTGCACAGCTTGCTGGTATTGAAACAGCGGAGCACAGCTTGATCAGGACATCATCCGGAGCATTGGCCTATATCACAAAAAGATTTGATCGGTTAAAATCGAGCAAAGTTCCAATGGAGGATCTCTGTCAATTAAGCGAACTTACCAGTAGTGCCAAGTATGACAGTTCTATGGAGAAAACAGGAAAAACTGTTTCTAAGTATTCGTCCGCGCCAGGTTTCGATGCCATCTCGTTTTTTGAAATAGCATTGTTTTCTTTCTTAACTGGAAATGCGGATATGCACTTGAAAAATTTCTCTATTATTAAGAACGAAGAAAACCAGTACAGACTTTCTCCTGCTTATGATTTACTTTCTACAGCACTCGCACTTCCAAGTGACAAAGAGCAAATGGCCCTTACGCTAAACGGAAAGAAGAACAGAATCAATAAAAATGATTTTAAACAATTTGCAGACAAATTGAAGATAAGCAATTCGACCAGTGAAAAAATATTGGCAAAGCAACTCAGTCTAGCAACGGATTTTGAATCGCTTATCAATATTAGTTTCTTACCAAATGAAATGAAGGAGCAATATCAAGATTTGATCCACGCTCGGATAAAATCACTGCGAGATTAGGGGTGCAAGTAAAAAATGAATGCTTGGTTTTTGGTTTGATTATTTTATTAATATTGCATCTTCAAAAATAGTTCGGGGAGTAGCGTCTGCCTACGTTGCACTTCGACAGACAGGCATCCCGGTTTACCGGGGGAAGCTATAGAAATAGTGAAATCTGAAATTCACTTTTTATCAATTAAGGCAGAAAAAATAGTTCGGGGTGTAGCGCAGCCCGGTTAGCGCACCACGTTAGGGACGTGGGGGTCGGAAGTTCGAATCCTCTCACCCCGACTTTTTGAAAAGCCTCAGCAGCAAACTGGGGCTTTTTCTATAAAAAATCTAATTTGCATTCTAAAGCTAAATTGGATATGCCATTCATCAATCTAACCCAACAAAAGACCAAACAGATATGGCCACAGGTTCACGCTACATTTGGCCACTCGGAGAAAATTACGATTGCTCGTATCACACTTGAAAAGGGTGCTTTAGTGGCTGAGCATAAGCACGTCCACGAACAATGGAGTGTAGTGCTGGAAGGTGAGCTTGAGTTTGCGGTAAGCGGTGAGACGCAAGTAGTGAAGCCCGGCACGGTAGTGCATATTCCTTCCAACGAGCTGCATTCCGTAAAAGCCATCACCACATGTTTGGTGATGGATGTCTTCACGCCTGCAAGAGAAGATTTCAAATAGGGAAAATACAGTTACTTATTCTTCGTTCAGTCTTTATGTATTTGCCAATTCGATCTATTGCCCTAGCAGGTATTGTGATGCTACTGTCACATATCAATCTGACTGCGCAAATCAGTGCTGCTTCGGCTCTTAATAGAATAGAGAAGGGAAACTGGCTAAAGGCCGAAATGCAGCTTCGCAAGGCATTGAAAAAAGATACTTTGAATCCGGAGGCACGTTACGTTTACACGCTTTTGTTTTTCAACAACTCTTATCCAAGGCACAATATTGATACAGCCTATCATTATGTATTGGCATCGCTTTGGGATTTTCAAAAATCAGAACTGCGCCAAAAGGAGAGGATGAAACGCTTTCCGCTAGACAGCTCCATTTTAGTTGATCTTCGAAAAAAAATTGATAGCGCTGCCTTTGAGCGAGCCAAAACTGTTAATACGGTAAATAGTTATCAGTATTTTTTAGATCAATTTAACTATGCATCGCAGCAAGCTGCTGCCGTTGAGCTGAGAGATGAGGTTGCCTTTATTGGTGCTCTTAAGATCAATACCTATAAAATCTTTAAAGTTTACCTGGATCAATATCCATCTTCTCATCGCAAAGAGGATGCTCTTAAAAGATATGAGAAACTTTTGTTTGAAGATAAAACGAAAGATGGCAAACTTAAAAGTTATGAGACTTTTTTGAAAGAGTACCCTGCAACTCCTTATCGAAGGGAGACTGAAAAAAATATTTTTGAGATATCAACAGCAAATGGAAAGTTCGAGGCCTTTGAAAAATATATTCAGTCCTATCCCGAATCAAACTTTCGAAAAAAGGCAGAGGATATCCTGTATCATCTTCGTCAAGTAGATGAGCACACGCTTGAAGCGATGGCGGTAAGAGATTCGCTCGCACGCGTGCAGGAACTTGACAAAGGATTTTGGGTGCCTATACTGAAGAATGAAAAATTCGGATTTATGGATGAGACTGGAAAGGAGATGATAGCACCTCGGTTTGACTTCATTTACGATGAATATAAGTGCGGTGATATCAGGACAGATTTTCTGATTACATCAGAGGGTATTATTAGTCGGGGAGGGAAGACTATTTTCAAAGGAATTACAGAGGAGGTGATCGATCTTGGTTTAGGTTTTTTAAAAGTGCAGGATTCGGTTTGTATTCATATTGTTCATAAATCTGGATATCAACTAAATTATTCATGTCTTGAAGATGTGCGATTAGTTGCTAATCGATTTGTCGGCTATAAGCAAGCTGGCAAATGGGGATTGATCGCCATGAATGGAAGGAATTTGCTGCCGGCCGAGTTTGAGGATGTGTATTCACTTGAAGAGGTTATTGTGCTGGTGAAGTCAGGGAAACGATCTTTAAAAACGCCTGAACAAGTTGCTGTATTAGCGGACAAGAATTCCTTTTCAGAGTCTGTGGTCTTTGACGAAGTGCGGCTGATTGAACCAGGTATTTATTTGGTAAAGAACGGAGCGTTGGAGGGAACTGTCAATAGTAAACTGGATTTTCTGATTCCACTTGATCGTCAAACATTAAATAAGACACCCTACGGCTATGTGACTAAAAAGAACGAAAAATTTAAAGTCATTGGAATGGCAAACGTGTTATCCGGAGAACAATTTGACGAAGTTCGCTTCTATGAAAACTGGTTGTCATTGAAAAATGGGAATGGACTTAGCCTTTTTAGTATTTCTGGTCAAAAGAATGTGGCCACTCAATTGGACAGTATTTGGTTTTTAAATCATCTCGCATTTGGCTTACGAGAAGATTCACTGTATGTTTTTTTAAGCACCGGTTTGCAAAGGAGATTTTCAGCGCAATCCGATTTTAATTTTATCAAAGCCTCCGATGGTCAGCTCTTTTTTTATACGACAGAAAAAAATAAGAAGACCGTGTATGATGCTTCTACTGGGGGCAGACTATTTCAACTGGATTTTGATGAGATTGAATATTTCGATAACCAGATTTTTATGATCACCCGAGATGGAAAAAGGGGACTACTAAGCAGCGATGGTAAACCTGTTTTACCGTTAGAGTATTCTGTAATAGTAATTACACAAAAAGGGTATGCATCTTTGCTTAAGGATAAGAAGTTTGGGTTATTTGATTTGCAGACAAAGAAGCTCATTAAACCTTTGTTTGAGCGAAATGTAAAACCCTTCCGGGAAAATTTTTTTATTGCCTACAAGGATGGCTATTTTGGTTTCATTGACAATGCCTCGAAACCTCAGGGAAAATTTGAATTTGAAGAAATTCTGGAATGGAATGATTCAACAGCGCTAGTGAAGAAGAATTTTCAATGGATGATCTATGATTGGAAAAAGGGAAAAATCAGTTTCAGTAAGATTAAGGACTATCGCATGGTGCTTAATACCGAGGATGAAAAGATAATGATCATCCACCAGGAAAATGCATATGGAGTAATTAGTAATAAGTTTGGAACTATTATTCCTTCTACCTTTAGTGATATTGTCAACATTGGTTCGGATGAAGAGCTACTTTACTTTACCGAAAAAAATATTGAAGAGGCGAGTATTTACGTGGTTATTTATTACAATAAGAAAGGTAAACTTCTACGTAGGCAAGTTTTTGAGAAGGAAGAGTATGAGCAGATTTATTGTGAGGATTGAAGACCATTGATGCTTGATTCTAGATGCCAGGATCGAGAATCCAGAATCTGGTAATGCCCCGTTCATAAATAATTCATTTTAGTCTACTCTTTATTTTCTAAATTTCGCAAATAATCTAACGGAATGGTGCTGCGTAGAATTTTCATTTGCATACTTCTTAGCAATGCATTTCATGTGCATGCTCAACTTGCTAAGCAGGCGAAGCCTAAGCTCGTGGTGGGGATCGTGGTGGATCAAATACGCCAGGAGTATCTGTATCGGTTCTATGATAAGTATGGGGACGGAGGCTTCAAGAGATTGATGAATGAGGGCTTTATGTTAAAGAACGCACATTATAATTATGTACCTACTTATACTGGGCCTGGCCATGCTTCTATTTATACAGGAACCACTCCGGCCATTCATGGAATAATAGGAAATGATTGGTTTGACAAAGATTTGCGAAAAGGTGTGAACTGTGTGGAAGATGGACGACAGAAACCAATTGGTAATGAGCTGGGCAACGGTGACGTTTCACCCTGGAGAATGTTGTCCACCACAATCACCGATGAACTCGAGCTTGCCACTCAGCGAAGAGCAAAAGTGGTAAGTGTTTCAATAAAGGATAGGGGAGCAGTGTTACCTGCTGGCCATACCCCCGATGGTGCTTATTGGTATGATGGGCTGACCGGAAAATTTATGACCAGTACGTATTACAAAGCAGCATTACCAAGCTGGATGGATAAATTTAATTCACTCAATTTGGCAGATAAGTATCTTAATCAAGAGTGGAAGACTATTTTACCTATTGAGCAATACAGGGAAAGCGGACCAGATGATTCGCCCTATGAAGTAAAATTTACAGGAAAGGATCGTTCCATATTTCCCTATAACCTGAAGGAACTTCGAAAGACAAATGGACAATTTGAACTATTGACACGCACGCCTTTTGGTAGTGACTTGCTAACTGAAGTGGCCAAAGTTGCATTGGTTGCCGAAGATATGGGAAAAGATGATTGGACCGATTTTTTAGCTATATCCTATTCGAGTCCCGACAATATAGGTCATGCCTGCGGTCCTAATTCCGTTGAAGTGGAGGACACCTATATAAGGCTGGACAAAAATTTGGAAGACTTGTTTACCCTGCTTGACAAAGAAATCGGTAAAGACCAATACACTGTTTTTCTAACAGCTGACCATGGTGTAGCAGATGTGCCACAATATCTTACCGACATTAAAATTCCTTCAGGTAATTTCAATACAGCAAATCTCCAAGTCAAGTTGAATGATTTTTTAGCTTCTTATTTTCCTGGAAAGAAGGTGATTGAATCGATCAGTAACGATCAGGTGTTTTTAAATCATGAATTATTTGCCGGTGACCCTAAGTCATCGGGCATAGATTTGTTAATAGCCACCGAGCTGATTTCAAAGTTTTTACTTTCCACAGAAGGCGTTGCTGAAGTATATAGCGAAAGTTTGATACGGCATGGTAGTTATGAGGAGAAAGGATCGAAGGGTATGGTTGTGAGAGGTTACCATGTGAAGCGTTCCGGTGATATTGCGTTTACACTTCAGCCTGGATGGATCAACTCTATGTCAACAACGGGCACTACGCATGGATCAGCTTATTCATATGACACTCATGTTCCCATACTTTTTTATGGAAATGGAATAAAGAAGGGTAGCTCTTCACAGTATCATGCTATTACAGATATCGCTCCAACACTTTCTGTCTTATTAAAGATAAAATTTCCAAGCGGCTGCACTGGGCAGCCTGTGGCTGAGTTGCTTGATTAGCTGATCTCGAAAGCGCCACCTTATTTTATCGCTCATATAGTTCAATCGGCAGATCATCAGGATCAGCTAAAAAAGTAAATCGTTTGCCGGTGAATTCATCCACGCGTATGGGTTCTGAAATAACACCTTTTTGCTGAAGATCATGAATGGCAATATCCAGATCAGTCACTTCAAAGGCGAGGTGCCGCAATCCACAAGCTTCAGGTCGGGATGTTCGTACTGGTGGACTAGGAAAAGAAAATAATTCAATAACGTATTGATCACCTATTGCTAAGTCAAGTTTGTAGGAGTTGCGTTCTGCTCGAAAATGCTCTTGCACAATTCGCAGTCCCAGTGTTTCGGTATAGAATTTTTTGGAGACTACGTAGTCAGAGCAAATGATAGCAATGTGGTGGATGCTTTGAAGGTGCATATGTCCTTATTAGTTGAATAAGGAACTAAGATGCTAACTATTTTTGGAATGGTAATACTTGATTTAAATATCGGAAGTGGATCGGTCAATGAAGTAGGCAAAATTGGACTAGCGCTCTTTGTTTACGCCACGGAATGAGAAATATTTTGGTATTTTTGAATAGCTGTTTTTTCAAGGACTTTCAATCGTTAGACATTTTGTATTGGAAAGTCTATTGCTGATGGGAAAGCACATACAAGCGCTGTTTTATTTAATTTGAGAAGAGATTGTGAAAAAAGTCATTCGTGTTATCTTCTTTTTGTTTGTAGGGATATTTTTAATGGCTCGGTTTTATGCAGCTGTTGAAGAGGATTATACTACTGCGCCTTTGGAATTGGAAGATGAAGACTTCTATACCGCGGATACCTTGCAAAATGAAATCAAACTGACGCATAACAGAAGTTGGAAGGACTTTGATGATACCGAACGCTCCATACAATATTCCATCACCTCTTCTTCAGCAATTGAATCTTCGCGCTTTCGCAATTCAGTAGAGGTTGAATTTGATGGACGTGAAAAAGTATTTTGGAAGGACGTATACTATGACTTATATGATCATGATCAGCCAGCACTTGGATCCATTCAAGATTCACTGCTCATGTTAGCTAAAAGAGAAAACATTACTGACCCTGAATTAATTTATTCAGTGGTCTCGCTCATTCAGGATATTCCGTACAACTATATCATTTCATCAGATAGTTGTTCTGAGCATACCGATCATCCTTGTGTGCCTATGCAACGCTATGGCATTTTATCGCCTGTTGAATTTTTATATTCGTTGGCCGGTGATTGCGACACTCGAACCGTATTACTTTTTACACTATTAAAAAAATTGGGATACGACCCTATCATTGTCAATAGCGCCCAATATCGTCACTCTATGCTGGCAGTAGATGTGCCGACAGAAGGAGATTACTTCGAACACAAAGGGCGAAAGTTTTACTTTTGGGAAACAACCGCTACCGGTTGGCTCCCGGGCATGCTTCCACCTGATATGAGCAATACTGATTACTGGACTATAATTTTAGACTATGAATTCCAAGCTGACCCTACTCGCAATTATTGAAATTCTTTCTGCTTTAAGCATGGGTGTGGCGATTCTTGCCACTACCTATCTGTTGCTTAAATATATCTGGAAGAAACGGTATGGAGTCAATGAAAGTAATCAAGCATTTGGCATTGTCACGGCTAGTATACTTTTTTCGGTGGGGTATATGGTGAGCAGTGTGGTTCATCCCTTGCTTTCTCTTTTTAGAATCTTATCGACAAATAACAATGATATTTTTGGGCTACTGATTTTATTCATTGGCTATGGTGCTATTTACATCGCAATAGCATTTGTTGTCGCGTTGATCGTGTGCTGGCTGGGAATGGTCATTTACAATTACATCACGCCTATTGACGAGATACAGGAATTAAAAAATAATAACCTGGCCGTGGCTCTTGTAGTAGGAAGCATCATCATTACCCTTAGCCTGCTGACGCACGATGGAGTAGAGTTGTTAATTGAATCTTTTATTCCTTATCCGATGCAGTATCCGAAATAGAGTTGATCAAATCCATCTTTAAGGAAGCTTTTGATATGTTCTTTTCAGGGACAGAAAACAAAGAATAAGTCAAAGTTAATTACCGCGAATAATTGCTCCCATTCTATAAGATTGTCTTTACATCTAGGAATTGTGGAATATGCTCAATACTGGCCAAAAATCTAATTGATCACACCCGATCCAACTAACTCATCAGCTGAATACCAGGCTGCAAACTGCCCGGGCGTAACACCTCGTTGAGGGCGATCGAAAATAATGTAAAGCCCTTCTTCCTTTTTGTGAAGTGTGCAGTTCTCTAATGGCTGCCGATAGCGAATGCGAGCGAGATATTTTTTTGATTCTCCAATGGATAATTTCAAATCTTCTCGAACCCAATGCTCATCTGCATTCGGAACAAATAGACCTTTGCGATAAAGACCAGGATGATCATCGCCACTACCCGTATAGATTATGTTAGTTTCAGTGTCGGTGCCAATAACAAACAATGGTTTTTCATAACCACCAATGTTTAGTCCTCTACGCTGCCCAATGGTATAATAATGTGCTCCATTGTGTTCACCCACTACTTCGCCTAATTCAGGACTTAATGCAAAGGACTCAGTAGAATGTATGAGATCATCATCGGCAAAACCATTTTTGAAAACAGCAGAATCAAATGGCACTTCAATTACTTTTCCTTTTTTTGGTTCGAGACGTTGTTGTAAAAAATCGGGAAGATGAACTTTTCCAACAAAGCACAATCCCTGAGAATCTTTTTT
>JANOQK010000268.1:0-3143 GCA_031414855.1 Bacteroidia bacterium
ATTGCATCCGTATTGGCGATTTCTCTGAGCAAACATTTTGATGTGCGCTTGATCATGTGTTTTGAAAAACCAGGGGTATTGAAAGATGTCAACGATCCATCCTCTGTTATTCGTCAACTTAATAAACCTTTGTACGAGAAACTTTTGAAAGAAGGTTCTTTTCACGATGGTATTCTGCCAAAACTTGAAAATGCCTTCGCGGCTATTCAATCAGGCGTAAAAGAAGTTTTGATTGGGGAGCATACACACTTGCATGCCAATACTGGCTACGAAACAATCGGAACCTTAATTACACTTTCGTGAATCAAAGACTTCACGATATTGCCATAGACCTGCTGAAGCAACTCATCGCCACTCCCTCTTTCAGTCGCGAAGAAGATAAGACAGCCGATCTTCTAGCCTACTTCTTCCAACAACAGGGAATTGTCAGTCACAGGAAAGGCAATAATATCTGGGCAGTAAACCAACATTTTGATTCAACTAAGCCTAGTATTTTACTAAATTCTCATCATGACACTGTAAAACCAAATCCAGGCTATACCAGAGATCCATTTACTCCTACTATTGAAGACGAAAAACTTTTCGGACTTGGAAGTAATGATGCGGGAGGGCCTCTTGTTTCTTTAATTGCAACATTCCTACACTTTCAAGATAAAAAGAATCTTAAATACAATCTTGTTTTTGTTGCTTCCGCAGAGGAAGAAATTTCAGGTACCAACGGAATTGAACTAGTATGGAGCGAATTACCAGAAATTGACTTTGCGATTGTAGGTGAACCAACCCTCACTGATATAGCCGTTGCAGAAAAAGGATTATTGGTTTTGGATTGCGTGAGCAAAGGAAAAGCTGGTCATGCCGCGCGTGAAGAAGGTGTCAATGCGATATACGAAGCACTGAAAGACATTGAGTGGTTCCGAAATTATCGGTTTCCAAAAGTGTCCCCCTCGCTCGGTGAAATCAAGATGTCTGTGACCGTTATTAATGCGGGTCAGGCACACAACCAGGTGCCATCTGAATGCAGATTCACAGTGGATGTACGTGTAACAGATTCTTATTCATTGGAAGAAGTGTTAGAAACTGTCAAGCAAAATGTTTCATGTTCAGTAAATGCCAGATCTCTTCGCTTGCGATCATCTGGCGTTTCAAAGGATCATGTTTTGGTGAAGGCCGGTTCCAAGCTAGGTAAAAGATTGTATGGATCGCCCACAACATCCGATCAAGCACTTATTCCTGTTCCTTCCATTAAAATGGGGCCTGGCGATTCAGCCAGATCGCATAGTGCTGATGAATTTATCTACATCAAGGAAATTGAAGAAGGTATCAACAGCTACATCTCTCTATTGTCTGAAGTAATTATATGAGTACCACTGTTAAAATAATAAAATCAGAAATCCTTTCCGATAACTGGTACATTCTGAGAAAAATAACCTTTGATTATCAACATGCGAATGGCGAAGTAAAAACACATAATCGTGAAGCTTATGACAGAGGCAATGGTGCTACCATTTTACTGTTCAATAAAGAAAACCAAACAGTCGTACTGACGCGACAATTCAGGCTACCCACATTCATAAATGGAAATGAATCGGGCATGTTGATCGAAGCCTGCGCTGGACTGTTAGACAAAGACAATGCAGAAGACTGCATCCGGAGAGAGACAGAGGAAGAAACAGGTTATAAAATAAAAGACGTCAAGAAGATTTTTGAAGCTTATATGTCACCCGGCTCAGTAACAGAGATTCTATACTTCTTTATTGCTGAATACACAAAAGAAATGAAAGCAAGCAAAGGCGGTGGAGTAGACGATGGCGAAGATATTGAAGTGCTTGAATACAAGTTTGATCATGCATTAAAGATGATAGAGACTGGAGAGATAAAGGATGGAAAGACGATCATGTTGTTGCAGTATCTTCAAATTCACAATTTGATGTAATTCAGACAAAAAGGTTACCAGTTTCCGGTTGCCAGATGCCAGATGAAAAGTTATAGAGATTTAGACATATATACAGAATCGAAGAGATTGGCCATCGAGGTTCACAAGGCAAGTTTAGGGCTTCCAAAATTAGAGCTTTATGAAGAGGGGAGTCAAATAAGGCGATCTTCAAAATCTGTTACATCAAATATTGTCGAGGGATATGGAAGAAGGAGATATAAAGCAGATTATATCAAATATTTGATTTACGCTCAGTCAGAATGCGATGAGACTATTGTACATCTCGATTTTCTATTTGAAACTGAGTCCCTGAAAGATGAATCGACATATCTCAGACTAAAAACTGAATATGATACCTTGAGCAAAAGAATAAATAAATTCACCCAATGGGTTGAGGAAAACTTAAATCAATAACTAATATTATACTACAGTTCCAATCTACTGGGAACTAGTAACCGGAAACAGGCAACCCATTATGAAACTCTGGCAAAAAGATAAAGATTCTCTTCAGGAAGTAACACGATTTACCGTTGGCAAAGATCGTGAAATGGACATGCACTTGGCTTCATTCGATGTGTTGGGGTCGTTGGCTCATATTCAAATGCTGGAAACGATTGGTTTACTCACGAAAGATGAGCTTACAACTTTACAAACAGAACTAAAAAATATCCACCAACAAATCGTAAAAGGCGACTTTATTATTGAAGAGGGTGTTGAAGATATTCATTCGCAGGTAGAATTATTACTTACCAAAAAATTGGGTGAAGTCGGAAAGAAGATTCATAGCGGCCGTTCGCGTAACGATCAGGTTTTGTTGGATGTTAAATTGTATTTGAGAAGCGAAATACAACAACTTACACTAGCAGTTGAGATCCTCTTTAATCTATTAATCGCGAAAAGCGAAGAGCATAAGAATAATTTACTTCCAGGTTACACACATCTGCAACTAGCCATGCCGTCTTCTTTTGGTTTGTGGTTCGGAGCGTATGCCGAAAGCTTAGGAGATGATTTAATTACACTTGAAAGTGCTTTCCGAGTTGTAAATAAGAATCCACTTGGTTCAGCGGCAGGTTATGGATCCTCATTTCCACTCAATCGCACATTAACAACACAACTACTTGGGTTTGATGACTTAAACTATAATGTAGTGTATGCTCAAATGGGCCGCGGAAAAGCGGAACGCATTGTTGCGCAGGCCTTGGGAAACATA
>JANOQK010000269.1:0-2017 GCA_031414855.1 Bacteroidia bacterium
AATGGCGAAACATTTATTCAGGCCATCGTGCGCGACATTACGCAACGTAAGAAAACGGAAGCCGATAACCTTCGATTAGCCATGGTGGCAAACACAACAAAAAACATTGTGATCATTGAAGATGCAGATGGAAGAATCGAATGGGTTAATCAAGCGTTCACGACCATTACTGAATATTCGTTTAATGAAGTAATCGGAAAAAAGCCAGGTCAATTACTGCAAGGTCCAGAAACGGATCAAGTACTCATTGATTTAATGTCCAAGCAGATTGCGGAAGGTAAAGGAGTGAAAGATATTGAGATTATGAATTATACCAAGAGCGGTAAGCCGTATTGGATTTCCATTGAAGTTCAACCCATTTTTGATGGCTCTGGCAGATTGAATCAATATGTTGCCATTGAAAGTGATATCACCGAGCGCAAGAAAACACAATTGGCTCTGGCCGATCGCGAAAAGCGTTTTAGGAATCTTGTGCAACAGAGCCCTGTTGCTGTAATCGAATGGGATACTCAATTAAATGTATTAGAGTGGAATGAAGCTGCCGAGCATACTTTTGGCTTTAGCCGCGAAGAAGCGATGAATCGTTGTGCGTTTGGGTTAATACTGCCGGCTATACCTACTAAGGAAATATCCGATGTGTTAGATCAAATATTAGCTCAGCAAGGAGGAAATAGAAATACGAATAGTAATATCACAAAATCGGGCAAAACTATTTTTTGTGAATGGTATAATAGACCCCTCACCGATGACATGGGAAAAGTGATCGGTATTGTTTCCATGGTGGAAGACATCACTGAAAGGTTGAAAGCGGAAAAGGAACTTAAGGAAAGTGAACTCAAGTTTCGCCACATTATACAATCCAGTCCAGTAGCTATTTTTCTTTTTGAAGCTACAAACGATCATCAGCTTATTTTAGTAGATAGTAATCCGGCAGCCGATGCCGTAACTGGAATTCAAAATTCAAAGCATATTGGGCTTACTATCGAAAAAGCATTTCCAGAAAGACAACAATTAGAATCCAAGCAGCATTATTTAGCCGCAGCTCTTGAGGGAACGCCATGGTACAAAGAGGATATAATTTATCGAGATGAAAAAATAGACTTTGCCTTTCAGATTTATGCCTTTCAGGCTGGTCAAAACCGGGTTGCTGTAATGCTTTTGAATATCACTGAACACAAGAGAATTGAAGGCGCAATGCAACAAAAAAACGAAGAACTGTTAAAAACAAATGCTGAATTGGATCGCTTTGTTTATAGTGCTTCACATGATTTACGAGCCCCAATTGCATCATTACTAGGGCTCATTAATGTGGCTCGCATGGAAAAAACTATCGATGGAATCAATCATTTGCTTAAGCTGCAAGAAAAAAGTTTGTTACGTTTAGATAGTTTCATAAAAGAAATTGTGGATTATTCCCGCAATACAAGGTTGAAGGTAGAATCGGCTCGAATTGATTTTGATGTGCTGGTTAAGAATACATTCGAACAACTTCATTTTATGGAAAATGTTGATCGTATTCATAAGACAATTACTATTGATCAATCAGCAGTAGTTTATTCAGACCCCAAGCGTCTGGAGGTTATTTTTAATAACATTATTTCAAATGCGATTAAGTATGTTGATGTTCGAAAATCAGACCCTTATATAGAAGTGGTCATAAAAGGAAATTCTGAGATTACTGAAATCAGCATTAAGGATAACGGGGAAGGGATAAAACAGGAATCCATAGGTAAGATTTTTGACATGTTCTATCGTGCTTCTGAACACAGTTCTGGTTCTGGTCTTGGATTATACATTGTTGCAGAGGCCATTCAGAAACTTGGCGGACAGATTACGGTGCAGTCTGAATTTAGTGTGAGTACTGAATTCAAAATAACTATGCCAAATCAGGTGGCGACCCCATCCGAAAATAGTAAGGGAAATTCCTCGTTGACTGAAGTCAAATCCTAATTTCATTCATTCAATCGATTACACGGGATCAAATAATTCTTAACCCGTTTAAAAAAAAGCTATTTTT
>JANOQK010000270.1:0-7622 GCA_031414855.1 Bacteroidia bacterium
CGCAAATCGATATTTTAGAAATTGATTGAGCCATGCGCGACTTTCGGTAAACGTAGTTGGGTAAATAAACGAATGACTAACTTCACCATAGTTGGAGGAGAAATTCTTTTCTACATACACTGCGGCTTCATTCCAATACTCATTTGGCTTAGGGAATTTTACCGCTGGTGGCTTTTTCCCTTTGGGATATTTCAATCTATTTTCTGCATCAAACGTCCATTTGCCGCCAGAAGGCTGAAGCTCGTTATCCACTAATATTTTAAAATGCTTGCGTTGTTTGGTGTAAAAGTCCGTTTGGAAGAAGCGTTTCTTACTAAAAAAATAATCAGTGACTTGGTTATGCGCTAATATAAAAAGAGGGGTGTCGCACGTTGCTACTTTAATTTTTAGTGCTTGGGTTTGTTCAGCAATTCTTTTCTCCAAGAACGTATCGGTTACATCACTGTAGTGAATTTCTGAAACACCGTTCTTCTTTAGATGCGGCAAAAGATTCCTCACGTCAGCTATTTTTTCTTTTGCTTCGATGTAACTCACCTCGTAGCCCTTACTCTGTAAGTAGTTTTGGTACGCCTTCATGCTGGCGCGATGAAAGACCAGTTTTTGTTTGTGAAAATTGTATTGCTTGAAAAAGAGGTCTTCTTCTATAAGAAAAACAGGACGATCTTTCGTAGTAGCTGGATGCTTCTCAAAAAGTTGATGGGGGAAAATGAGTGTGGCCGAATTTTTCAAAACTGAATTAATTCAACCACAGAAACACACAAACCGGAATAAGGTTTTATGCACAGCAGCTGTTTTCGCAAGTAATAACAACTATATCATTGATACTATTTATCAATGATAACTCTTTACCTTAGTGTAAATTGCTTATCCAAGGTATAAATCAAACTTATGTTCCAATCAAAATCCCTTGCCGGTATCGTGGATTCAATCGCTTTGTTCACAATGCTTGAGATCGTTAGCGGAAAGCCGTTGACTCCAAAAGTGGTGGTGGCGTTCACATAAAATCCATCATTCGCATCAACAGTAAGATAAAATGCCTGCGGACTGAAGTTAACATACGTTTTGCCAACCAACTTGATTTTTGTAAAGTTTCCCACCAAAGACAGAAAGGTAGAATTCTGTGGCCCATGATTTTGAAAGCCATGACCGCGCAGAAAATACAAACCCACGCTGACTTTTTTTGATATTTTATAAGTAGGGTTAATCTCTGCAGCCAGGAAACGCCTGGTCACCGAAAGTTTCTCTTCAATACCATTGATCATTACCGTGTTGGTCACAAAATTTAACCCGGGCAGATGGACGCCAAGGGATAATTGAAATTTAGGTTTAATAATAGCCTTGTAGCGATAAATAAAAACAAAGGACCATGGGCGCCCCTCCAATGCAAACCTGAATTGAGGTTCAAAGCTTATGCGTTTGTTCCCCATTCGCATGTCAAGATAGGCAGCTGGAGCGCCAAGTGTAAATGCAGGGATAATCGAAAAACCATTGTTGGTTATGTTCAGGTCAGTCCTGAAAAAAAACGTGCTGTCACCTTGTGCGAAGGCAGAGCTCGCACATAGTAAGCCGAATAAAACTAGAAATGGTTTCTGTTTCATGGAGAAAAGTTTTTCAATGACAGTTATAATCCTCTTGATTTGTTCCTGATAGGATACAAAGGTATTGATCTTTCGCCTTAGAGCGACACCGATCTTACTTAGTTGCCTGCCAATTTTACTGATTCTGAGTGATAGGTCTCAGGGACTGGCGAGTGTGTTTCTTCTGTTACGATTTATCCGGCATTTATCGCTGCAGTATTTGACTTCTTCCCATACCTTTTCCCACTTTTTACGCCACGCGAATGGACGACCACAGACAACGCAGATTTTGGTGGGGAGGTTTTGTTTTTTGATCATGATTATTTTTGCCACTGATCCACGGATTAGTTTTGAATCGTGTTCAAAAAATCTGTGGATATTTAATTTTTCAGATACGCACTAACTTTTTCTCCCGCAAATCATCCAGCATTAAAACATTTTCATGATTAGTTTGAAACCGTTTCACATCAAACAAAAACACGGTATGATCACCTGCATCCTTTGTCCACAATTTTTCCAGTTCCATCAATCCCGCACAATCGGTCAACACGGGTTTATCATTCCATATTTCCACGCATTTCTTTTTTAAGAGATAGGTTTGTTTGTCGTACCGAAGCCCGCTCTTTTTGCCCAGCACATTTACGAGCGAAATATGTTCTTTACCTAAGACTTGAAGAACAGCTGTTTTACTTTTTGTAATATTTTCATGTGTTTTGGTGTGGTGATAAACGGCTACCATGTATCGTTTGGGTTTCATGCTTACTGCCGAGACATAGGTGCAGACATTCATGTTTACTTTCTCACCGTCATAGGTAGCCAGACTGTATACTGGAATGTTAGAAAGATTCCATGGCCGTTTCATTATTGTACAGCTATACTTTCAAACTTGACATTCCACCATCTGCATGTAGCACTTGACCGGTTATCCAACTTGCTTTTTCTGAAAGTAAGAATGCAGCGAGGTTGGCGAGATCTTCGGGCTTACCTATTTTTTTCAGTGGGTGACGCTGTGCGTTGGCTTCTTTCTTTTCGTCAGTATTTAATAAAGCGCCTGCTAATGGTGTGTCGGTTATAGATGGAGCAATACAATTGACTCTGATCTTAGGTGCGAATTCGGCCGCGAGGGCTTTGGTCAACCCTTCTATTGCCCCTTTGGAGGATGCGACAAGTGAATGAAAATTAAAACCTGTTTGTACTGCAACTGTTGAGAACAGCACAATTGATGCCTGAGTAGAATTTTTCAACTTTGGAAGGCATGCTTGGATTGATTTGACCGCTCCAATTAATTGAAGTTGGTAATCAGCCATAAAATCTTCAGGTTTAATTCTAGCGAATGGTTTCAAATTCACGGCACCGGGGCAGTAAACTAAACCATCGAGCACATCCGGTATAAAGCTAAAATCCAGATTCTCATCCAAAACATTAAGCTGCTGAAGAGTTGAAAAACCATCAGCAGATATGGTAGTTGTTTTATTATAGGTTCCATATACCTGGTGACCTTCTGCAATCAGTTGATTTGCTAGTGACGCGCCAATTCCTGAAGAGGCGCCTATTATTAAGATGTTTGCCATGACTTTAAAACCCTATTTCTGGCAATTTGTTTTTAACTGATAGGCCTAAATTGGTTGCTCGATGTTCTTAAGTACATTATTTTTCCCAATTCTATTGCCTTCTTTTAGATTGCTGTGCATCAAAGTTTGCACTTCAAGAAACACCAAAGCGCTTATGAATACAATTTCTGCTATAAAATAAGTTAGTCCGAGAGTTGTTAGTATTGAGTGGTAATAAATAACAAGACCCATTGTTAGGCAACAATACAGTAAGTTCGCGATGCTGATAGTCTTTAAAAAGAGTTGCCAGTTCTTATTTAAGAATAAAAAGCAAGAAATAGAATAGGCGGCAAATGTGAACGCAATAATGGATAGTAACGAGAGTATCTTCGGAGGCATTCCAAAATATTCAGGGAACCGCCATTCTACTAGAAACAAGATTGATGAAGTCACAAAAGCACCCAGTCCATCTAGTAGGAAAATCGTTACAGGCTTTAAAATGAATTGAGTAAAGATTCTTGGCATAAATCAATTTAGAAAATCGTTGATTAGAAGTTAACCAAGTGCCTCTTTATACACTTTCAGCACTCTTTCTCTCGCCAACTTGTGATCGACAACTGGCTTAGGATACTTCTCACTTCCAAATTCAGCTACCCATTTTTTAATGTATTCCAATTTGGGATCAAATTTTTCAGTTTGTAGTTGAGGATTGAATACTCTAAAATAAGGAGCAGCATCACAACCGGAGCTAGCAGCCCATTGCCATCCACCATTGTTTGCAGCCAAATCAAAGTCTAATAACTTTTTAGCGAAGTATGCTTCGCCCCACCGCCAATCGATAAGTAAATGTTTGGTGAGAAAGCTGGCTGTAATCATCCTTACCCGGTTATGCATGAAGCCTGTTGCATTCAATTCACGCATTCCGGCATCTACAATCGGGTAACCTGTTTTGCCCTCGCACCAAGCCGCAAATTCTTTTTCATTATTACGCCATTCTATATTATCATAGGCTGGCTTAAATGCTTTTGTTTCTACTTGTGGAAAGTGCCACAAAATCATGTGATAGAAATCTCTCCAGATTAATTCATTCAACCATGTCTCATTTTTCTTCAATGCTACTTGGGCTAGTTTGCGTATGCTCACTGTTCCAAAACGTAAATGAACGCTTAACTTAGTAGTGCCTTCAATTGCAGGGAAATTTCTTTGTTTATCGTATTGCTCAACGATTGATTGTTTAACTAACCGCTCTGGAAATACAAAAGGCACTTCTTGAAAACCAATCTCTGATAAAGAAGGTAGGGGAATTGGGCTGACTTTTTTAAAGTTTTCAAAATACTTTTCTGTTGGATAACTCTTTAGCGTTGAGTCTTCCAATTTACTTTTCCACTTTCTACTGTACGGAGTAAAGATGGTGTAGGGCTTACCATCGTCTTTTGTTACTTCGTCTTTTTCAAAAATGACCTGGTCTTTAAAGGTTTTAAAAGACGTTCCCTTTTCTTCTAATATTTCTTTTACTAATCCATCGCGCTGCAGGGCATATGGCTCGTAATCATGATTGGTATAAACAGCTTTGGGATTTAGTTTTTTAAAGATTTCGATGGGATTGCCGTGCAACACTAGCAAAGAACTGCCCATTTCTTGCAATTGCTTTTGCATCAGCATTAGCGATTGATGAATAAAGGCTACTCGCAAGTCGGCTTTGTCTTCCAGCTTGTCCAGGATTTCACTATCAAAAATAGAAAGAGGAAGTACTTCTTCGCTTTCTTTTAACGCGTGATAAAGACCTGCGTTATCTTGAAGACGCAGATCTCTCCTAAACCAAAATAGAACTGTATTTTTGGTGATGAGCTTTTCAGCTTTTTGGAGATTGAAGGGCATCTAACTCCTTTTCAAGTTTATCAATTGCTTCCATCTTTACGGCATAAAGTCGTAAGTCGCCAGAGCGCTGAATATGCATGGCTTCTTCAAGCAACTTTTTGCGCTTTTCTTCTAGTTTTTTTACAGGGTCTGATTTTAGAAAGCCGAACATGTATCAATTGTTTTAAGTAACTTATAAACAGGATTAAGCCCGTATTGTTCAAACAATGACTTTGGATTCGTATAAATAATGCCTTTTGCTAATGATGAAGAATGATCCAATACCGAATCCCAACGCCAGAAATGGGACAAGATCACAAAGAATCAGGAAAAAAGTCCCGAGAAAGACCCACAACATAAATTGCATATAGACGTCAGTATTTTCCACGAATTTGAAAAGCCGTGCGTAAATAAAAGCCAGGAATCCTATTCCGAAAACATAGAGTTCAATCCAGTCCACTAGGGTAATTTTATTTCCCATGCTACTAGCAAGCAGTAGCATTTCAGGAGCAAGGATTAGGGCGAATACATAAAGGTAATTAAAATAAAGGGACAGCATGGGGTAGGGCAGTGATCTTATCCATGAAAGACGCTGGTCTTCAAATCGCTTGATGTCGAAGACCAGGAAACTGTGGGCTATTAATCCAAACAGCAAAACAATGGCAGGAATTCGTATGTCCTCATGAGCATCCATTGATTGTAATACGATATAAATAGAAAAGATAGAGAAGAGTTTGCTCAGCAGAATTCCGACCTTTTGATTTTTGGTAAGATGCGAAATGTAAAATAGAAAAAGCGGTCTGTTAAAAGGAATTTTGAAAGATGGAATAGTGAATTGAGCTGGCAGATGTCTTTTGTGAATATAGTGAGACGATACCCAACTACAAAGGAGCAGGCCACTCACTTGGAACAACACAATTATAAGTGCTGGCAGATAAAATCCAGATTTCATTGCGAGGATAAGTATAACTGCCGAATAGAGTATAACGGGTTCGAAAATTAGAAAGTAGAGAAAGATTAACAATTGAAATGTTTTTGCCTGCGACAAGGAGGAAAGCTCATAGAGTATATGATAATCTGGAGCTTCACATTTTTGAGCCACAAACAGAAAACATTTGAGAAAATAGAGTAACCAGATGAATAGCACAATCAATAGAAACAGCGTGGAACTGAGCATGCCATAGATCAAGGATT
Source organism: Bacteroidia bacterium (assembly GCA_031414855.1). GTDB lineage: Bacteria > Bacteroidota > Bacteroidia > Cytophagales > Cyclobacteriaceae > ELB16-189. The sequence goes on from JANOQK010000270.1 coordinate 6,179, forward strand.
GATGGTAGTTGATAAGCTGACTTGCCTCGACCACGCCAAACATGATGAAGAAAATAAAAAAGAAAAGCCCTGCGTGCTGCTGATAAAACGGAAAGACCAAAGTTCTCAGAATGAGATGATAGATGGGCTTCATTCAATTCTTACCGTTTGGTTTTCTACTACAATTTTTGATGTCAAGAGCAGATCATTCTCAGAGAAAGCCTGATGGGAGGTGATCATAAACGAAGTTCCCTCCTTGACGCGATCTTTCATCAGTTGATAGAGAATTGGCAAGGCAACATCTTCTAAGGTAATAAGTGGTTCATCTAGTAAAATGAGTTTGGGGTGGCCTAGAAAAGCCAATGCCAACGATAACTTTTTCACCATTCCACTGGAGTAGGTTTCAATACGATTGTCAATAAAGCCACCAATATTCCAGGTATCAATTACTGCCTTAGCCTGTTGGTTGTCAGCCTTTCTTACTTTTTGTACAAATTTTAGCAGTTCATTTCCGGTAAGGAAGCCCGGATAAAGCGGCTCTGCCTCAGCATAGCTGATTTGTTTCCGATAGGCAACAGGATCGCTGATTAGATCTGTATCATTGAGAACCACCGATCCTTCAAATGGAATCTGGCCCGCAATGATTTTCATCAGCGTGGTTTTTCCCGATCCGTTTTTGCCTTTGATCCAAAATGTGCCTTCCGGTAGATTTAGTTCTTTGATCTCTAGAATCAGATGATTGGTATAGGATTTTTTTAACTCTTGAAGTTGGAGCATCTAAGCAAATTATTTACACCGTTTTAACTTGACGGAAAATAGCAGGTTCAAATATAATGTTACAATGAAGAGGTACTTTTGTGAAAAGTACTCATAAAATGAAAAATAAGGCATTCCTGCTTAACATTAAATTCCTACTTATTCTGATATTTTTGCCTGTTTTGTTCGGTTTTTCACAATCTACTGACCGTGAAGTTGTCACTCAACCCACTGAGTGGTTTGTGTTGAATTCTAACGTTAAACTTCATAAAAAATTTGGTTTTACATTTGATGGACAACTTCGCTTTGTGCAAGAGTTTGAGAATGCCCAGCACTTTCTTCGCAATGGGCTTGATATATACCTAACGCCAAAACTCTCCATTGTGCCCATTGGATACATGTACGTTTGGAATTTTCAGTATGGAAAGCAACCTTCCGCTTTTGTGAATAACGAGCAGCGCATCTGGCAGCAGATACTCTACAGACACAATTACAAAAAACTTTTCTTTTCTCACCGGTTTCGTATGGAAGAGCGATTTGTGCAGAAGCACCACACCGAAACAGATGGCACCATTAATAATGATGGATATGATACCTATCTGAATCGCATTCGTTACCGCCTACAAGTTCAGATTCCATTAAATAAAGAAAAGATTGAACCAGGTGCATGGTTCATTGGAGTATTTGACGAACTCTTTTATAGTTGGGG
>JANOQK010000271.1:0-3907 GCA_031414855.1 Bacteroidia bacterium
CGCTAAGAAAGGCAGTCTTAACTCCATTTAACATAATATAAATTATGTAACAATGTTAGTACTAACTGATTGACCCGTTACATAATGAGCCTGGTTGGGTCAATAAGAAATGTGCCAGTGTTTAAGTCAGCTTAGTTTCCCGATAAAAGTTAGGGAACTTTCAGGAGTCACCCACGATAGTCGTTGAATTCGGCCTACTAATGAAAAATATCAGTACAAAAATCGGTATTCGACGCGATGGCATGCAAAAGTAAATCGGTACAGGAAAACAGCCTGTTTTCGGTGATTTAATTCTGTGTACCGATTGGACGCGCCACTGCAGTGCAGAGAGAGATTTGCAGACTAAAAAATCACACCGAGATTATTTACGAATGTCTTGGTATCATTATCAAACAGAATCCCATTTGGGAAAACCAGAAACTGGATGATCCGTTTCGCCTCGTAATCAGAATTTTCCCAAGAGTTCGCAATCTGAGTTATAAGGTTCACGCCATATTCAGTGAAGGTTTGTTCGTCTTGAAAATATCTTAATTGCTCGAGCTGCTCATGAATCATACTAAGCCTGACGATGCGAGGATCAAACAACTCGTCGCCTGAAGTTTTAGTATTTTCTGTTAATGACTGCCGCAATTCCTTCTCGAGGTTTTCTATCAGTCGTGGCACAGCCAACTTAAATGCTTCATGGGTCTGTTGAAAGAACAACCTTGTTTCGTTCGCACGTCCTTTAAAATGCGTAGTGAGATGTTCCTTAAAAATAGTTTCCAGTTCCTCTGCCCTGATTTGAAAGGGCCGACGATTTACGCGTCGTCTACGGAAATTTACTCGGTAGAATAAACGAAGACCAGCCGTCTTTTTCCTATAGGCTCCGTTGCCTGACAGGTTGATACCCGAGTAAGAATCAACCGCGAAGCAAATCAATGGAAGCAATTTGACAAGCGATGGTTTTCCTTTTTGGCGTTTCCGGTTGGCGGCAAAAATATCCTGAACGGTTTCAAAAACTTCCTTGGTGACTACAGGGACGAATATACCATCCAACCTTACTTTCTCGGATCCATATGTTACTGCGCCACTGCAATCACAGTTGAGCGACTACATTGGGCAAAGGAATGTTTCACTCCGATCGGTTCTAAATCGGTTTCTAAAGTTCCTGGAGGATCGTGATTTCTTCTATCTGATTAACGACCTTAATGAGCCCAAGCTTCCCATCTCTAATCCCTACGTAAAATTGTTTCTCGCTTCTGTCCAAGACAGACTTCGTTCCAAAGGGAGCCTTGGGATATATGCTACAGTTTTAAACGGATACTTCTCCAGCATTAAGGATGATGTAAGCCGGATCAACAAAAGGACTGCTGGCAAATACGTGCTCTCCCCTTCCCTCTCCGACTACACCAAGCGGTTGTACAAATCAATCCTAAAAGCATTTTGTGAGTGGGCACTTTCCTATCAGTTATTTGACAACTCAGATTTGTCGAAAGAACAGAAATTGATAAAACGTGGACTGAAACGAATAAGCGTTCAGTCACTTCGTGAGGTTGCTGCTCTCAGGGTTGTATTGCCGCGAAGCCTAACTTCTACTTATCACAAGGATAGCTTGAGTGAATCTCAACGGAAGCGACTTCTCAAACTTGCCAAGAAACCAAGAGACAGAGCCATCCTCACACTTATGGCCTGGAACGGACTACGGACAATTGAGGTACTTAGGCTCAATGCCGCGGATATCAAATTATCACAAGGGAAAATATCTGTTTGGGGTAAGGGTAAGAGCGAGAAATCAAAGGATACAATTAAGCTTTCGTCAGTAGCAAAGAGAGAAGTCTCGACTTTCATTAAGAAGTCGAAAGTAAAAAGAGGAAGATTATTTGGTTTAACAAGATTCCAACTAGATGAATTAATTAACTCCTACTTTAAGAAGCTTCGAGTTAAAGGAAAGTTTTCCCCACATAGTATGCGGCACACTGCAGGGCAGCTTATGTATGAAAAGAATATTCCTTTAGAATTGATTCAGAAGACACTGAGGCATGCCGACATGAGGACTACTATGATGTATGCTCAGAAAGCAATAGATAGAAGTTACTTTAAAAAAATGAAGAGATTCTAGGATTTAATACTCGCCCCTTTATCAATCCGAATGGTTCAACCAATAGAACAATCAAGTATCATAGCAGTCAATTTTGTGCCTGGTTCTGTTAGAGCCATAGCCTGGAGATTCCGTGGTGGTTGACCACTTCATTTCGTTAGCCAGCGATCACTTATTTCGCGATGCAGATCAATTAATTCCGTGACAAATTGACCATCTCGTACTATGACATTGAGGTAGTTGTCTATTAATCTTGAATTACCCTGATGACATAACTTTTCGTGGTCACACCCTCGCAAAATGAAGTGGTCAAGGCTAGCGAAATGTCCAGTTGGCAACAGGTTAAAATACTAAGAGATTTTATTGCTGATGCTGAGACCCGCGCAATTTCAACAAATTCAGTTTCTGATGATTTTAAGGCTTGGAAAGTTTGGGCTCTAAAGAAAGCTGATTGGTATTACCCATACTTAGAGGTAGAAGATGCCTTGTTGTTGGAAGTAGATAAAGAGAAACTATCAATGCCCAAAACATTGTCAAGCTTCCAAGATTAACATGGATGAATACACCCCACCATTCTTACCGACAAGCCGCCAATTGCGCTCGTTGCGGAACCTTTGTCAAGGGTGTCGATTCCATAAAAAAATAAAACATCTATCGACACTTGCCTTGCCCTTGACAAAGGTTTTGCAACGGGCCTACCTTGGCTTGACGGTGAAATGGTCTTCTGACGAATTAGCATATATTTTCTTGAGCAAGCATGCTTTGTTCTTCATGTATATAATATTTAATCTCTCATCAATTTTGTAAGTCGTTGTGTTCCAGCAAAATACGAAAATTTAGGGTGTTTAGGGCATTTTTAGCCGAGAATTCAAATTGCGGGTAACAATTTCTTAACGCTAGAAAAATTGCGCCATTAAACCAATCAACGTAATATTGCGTTATTACGTTAAGGCACTTTGCTCCTGAGATGGATAATTTCAAGCATATATTTTTGAGCGGAATGCTAGTGATTTTTTCACTCACAGCCTTTTCGCAAACTACCGATTGGAATCTGGTGGGAGGAAAAGCAGTTGCAGAGAAGAGAATTACAATGCCTGCTAAAACACAAAATGATATTTATAAAGAAGTGTACCGTTGGCTCATGAAGATTTACAAAGACCCCGAAGATATTTTGAAGGCTAGGTTAGAAGATGAATACTTACGAGGGGTGGGCTACTATAAGAATTGCGTGAAGTTCGGTTCCTTATCCTCTGCCGATTTGCAATACAGTTTCACCTTTGAGATTAAAAGCGGTGAAGTAGTGTTTAAACTCTACAATGCTTTCTTTCTTTATTCATACTCGCAAGATGATGATGGTATGCGCCCTGTCGAGGGCTTCCTGCTTGATGTAAATAGTCCCAGGAAAAAAGGAAGGTATAATGAAAACGAAACAGTGTTAAGCAGTTTGAATGAATTTTCTGCCACCCTGTTCACTTCACTGGAAAGTCATCTGCAAGGAGAAAGCAAAAATTGATATTACCATTCTTTAAAGTAATTTTGAACATGGGAATCACAAAATCAGCATTATTCAAAAAGCGCCAGAACAAAGTGGCCACGCTTGCCAAAGCATTTGATCATCCGGCCAGGGTAGCTATTCTTGAATACTTATTAGAAAATAAAACGTGTATTTGCAACGACTTGGTCGATGTACTGCCCCTTTCTCAATCCACCATTACACAGCACTTAAAAGAATTAAAGAATATCGGCATCATCAAGGGCGAAGTAGAAGGCCCTAAAGTGAACTATTGCATTGACGAACAAGTGTGGGAAGATGCCAAAGATATCTTCATT
>JANOQK010000272.1:0-2868 GCA_031414855.1 Bacteroidia bacterium
CGCCCCCTTCAGTTTGGAAAATTAGTACAAGTACAAATGAAAATGAAAACAAAAGAATCTATAGCCTTGGGGACAAAAGGCTTGCGGATATTTTTAGCGAAGGTGAACGAAAGGTTCATGCCTTGGCAGATTTTTTTGCAGAAGCTGAGATGAACAGATATCAAGGGGTCTTTATTTTTGATGACCCTATAAATAGCCTCGATGAAATAAATATTGAAGCAACATGCAACAGAATTCAAAAATTAATAGACAATGGTAATCAAGTAATAGTATTCACTCATAATTTATTTTTCCTGTACTCACTTTCTGAACATAGTTTTGATAAGCAAAAGGTGAATAAAGTAAATAAACTCTCCAACGAAGTCTATATTGAATCCGATGTTTTAGTTGGTAGAAAAGCGGAATTAAAGAAAGTCTTTCAGGAAATAGAGAAACGAATGAATGCTTTAACAAGTAAACCTGAAATTGAAGTTGGAGTATTTGAACTGAGAGAAGTTTATAATCTAATCAGCGGGTATTTAGAAACCTACGTTGAAGCTGTATTGATTAATGATGTGATTACTCGATATAGGGCCAACATCCGCATGGCAAGTTTAGATAAATTGAAAGAAATTGATAAAAATTCTATTGATGGAATACAATCATTGTACAGTCAAACCAGCAGAAAAGGGTCCAGACACTCACAGGCAACTGGAACACCGCCCCCAACGTATAAAGATTTAATAGTTCATTTTGATGACCTCAAAAAATATAACGAAAAGGCTAAATAGAGTGAATATGAACAGATTCATTTAGCTCCAAAAGTACCTAGTCATTGGTTATCTCTTTAAATCTACACAAAGCATCGCCCATCTCATTTGGTCGAGTGCATTCAGTGTAAAGGAGTATTGTGAAAACTCTACCGGCCAACGATATAGCCACAACACTCTGGCTTCAATTATTTAAATTTGCAGCATGAAAAAAGAACAAATACAGGAGCTTTTTAACCAGTTTGAACATGCCTGTTATGATTATAATAGTGTGGAGTGCTGGAGTGCACGGGAACTACAAAGCATTTTAGGCTATTCTAAGTGGGACAATTTTCTAAATGTCATTGAGAAAGCTAAAAAAGCCTGTGAAAATGCCGGAGCCGGGGCTTCCGATCATTTTGCCGATATCGGGAAAATGATAGATCTGGCAAAAGGAGCCCAGCGGGAAATTGAAGATATCGCCCTTACAAGGTATGCCTGTTATTTAATTGCCCAAAATGGTGATGCCGCTAAATCGGAAATTGCTTTTGCGCAGACCTATTTTGCTGTTCAAACCCGTAAACAGGAAATCATCGAACAACGACTTTTAGATATTGCAAGGGTTACAGCACGAGAGAAATTATCTAAATCAGAAAAGAAGCTTTCAGGTATTATTTATGAACGCGGGGTGGACCACCAGGGCTTTGCCATTATACGAAGTAGGGGCGATCAGGCCCTTTTCGGTGGCTTCACCACCAATGACATGAAGCACAAGCTTCAAATACCTGAAAATAGGCCATTGGCAGATTTTCTCCCAACGCTTACTATAAAAGCCAAAGACTTTGCTACCGAGTTAACCAGTCATAACGTCATTGAAAAAGATATTAAGGGCGAAAATGCAATTTCGCGCGAGCACATAGATAACAATTTAGCCGTACGCAAAATGCTGATTGAACGTGGGGTAAAGCCGGAGCAATTACCGCCATCCGAAGATTTGAAGAAAGTTCAACGAAGACTGGATGGTGATGAAAAGAAAGTATTGAAGGATGCCAAAAAAATAAAGGACAAAAAGGAATGAAACACTTTCTCATCTCTGAAGTCAAATTCTCACCGAAACAGCAATCTCCCCAAACCGACACAACGCATTAGCCCATCTCATTTGATCAATTGTTTTACACTCTGGCTCAAGCAGTTTAGGCGCTGCCACTAAAATGCAAACACTCTTTGCCCGGCTGGTCGCTACGTTCAACCGGTTTGGACTGTAAAGAAAATTCATGCCGCGGGGCGCATCTTCAGGAGAAGAACTTGTCATGGAATAAATCACTACGGCAGCTTCCTGGCCTTGAAATTTGTCAACAGTCCCCACGGCAATATCTTCGGGAAGTTTTTCAATGAGTGAAGCCACTTGTGCGTTGTATGGGGCTACTACTAGAATATCTTTTTTGTTTAAAGGCCTTGTTTCTCCACTTTCATTAGTCCATTTACCGGTGGCCAGAAGTTTCTCAACGATTTTTGCAACAGCTTCGATTTCCTCTTTGGATTTGTTTTGATTGCCATAGTGCTCAACCGGAACAAAAAATAATCCAGCCCCATCAAAAGGAGTGTTACCGCTAATCACTTGCTTCTCCAAACCGGGTAGAGATTTCAACCTGCTTTCATAAAATACTTCAGATGTAAATTCGGTAATGTTAGGATGCAGCCTGCGGGTAGTTTCCAAAAAGATTCCCTTGTCACTGGCAATCGTTTTCTTTCCATCCAATAAATGATTCAATGCCGCCACATCGGCTCCTTCGGGATGCGCCCCGCGTTGTGGTTGCTCCAGTTGCTGAGGATCACCCAGTAGAATAAGATTCTTTGCTGAACGCGAAGCAGCCAATACAAATGACAAAGACATTTGTCCGGCTTCGTCCACAAAAAGATAATCCAGCTTTTCGCGCGAGTCGTTATTAGCCCACAGCCAGGCAGTACCTCCAACTACTTTACCTTGCTCAATGGCCTCAAGAGCTTTTTTATTATCCGTTACTTCTTCAATGCCATCCGGCAATACATCGCTCTTCTCTTTGGGCTTATGTACGAATGTGACTTTATAGTTTTTTTCTTTTGCCAATGCATTGGCTTTGTTAAACAAGTTTCGGATTAC
>JANOQK010000273.1:0-1924 GCA_031414855.1 Bacteroidia bacterium
ATGAAAAATTTTCCACTTCGATATTATTGTCCAAATCCCATAGCCGTACTTCATACACCGAGGCGCTTGCCATGTACTTTCTGTTATGCCCCATGGAAACCACCATTGGCTGGATGAGCGTTTCATGGACAAATGATTTTATTTCCCGGCCAGTAGCCATGTCCCAGACCTTTATCAACTTATCGGAGCCCGCAGTAGCCAACCATTTTCCATCTTGCGAGAGCGACATGCTTTTTGCGAATCCTGTGTGGCCGGTTTGTACTCGTAGTTCGATTTGCTGAGCAAACAGGTTGAGCGGGAGAAAGAGTAAGATGAATAAGGATTTCATTTTATAATAGTATGGATTTCATTTTGTGTAAAGGTGGTTCGAGACTACGAATGTCTTAGGACAGATAGGATTTGCAATCCACTTCGTTGCACACGGATTGAAATCCGTTTTATCTAAAGTTCGACATTAAAGATGTCAAACAGCAACAAAACATACCCGACCACTTCTTTCAAAGTGACCGGGTATCACTCTCCATTCACACTACTCTATCGGCATTTTTGCCAACCAGATACTTTTCTGGTCTTCATCGGTGCCAATAAAGATGACGTTGTTATCTTTGGTGACGATGTAGGGAAAGGTGTTGTTGAGGAAATACTGAGGTACTTTCTTGTCGAAGTCTTTGAACAGGGGTTGCTTTTTATTGGGTATAAGCGTTACTCCGAGCTCTTTTTGTGGCGTAGCTTTTTGAGTTTCCATCAAATTTATTTTAATCACGATGGGGAACTCCATGTACTGCCACTCGCTGCCCACTTTTTCAGCACCCAGCCGTTGCAGCCCAATCCAATAAGCGCTGCTCTTATCTTTATTGAGGAACATTTTATTTTCGCCACTCACTTCAGGAGGGTTTTTGTAGGGGTTGTTCTTTATGTATGAGTTGGCCATTCCATAATAGCCTTTCATAGTGCCGGTTTTCAAATTGGTAAGCATAGCGATGCGTGACGACCCATAATCAGCATCACGTGTATATTTTGCCGGGTCCAGCTTGAAATCTTTGCCGGGCGGCACCGCAAACGTTTCCCTAATGGAAGAACTTTCCGAAACATACAAGATGTCGTCATTAATCATTTCCTCCACGCGGGTGTCCATTCCCCTGTAACCTGTTTGGCAGAATTTGGTCATTGCCATGTCGGTAATTTCCATCGTACAATAGTCACCTTGGATGCCGGCAATCTCCCACTCTTTGGCGTTGTTAGCGTACTTCATCAGTTTGCCCGTAGGCGATTTGGTAGTACCCGTGCCAGGCCATCCGGCTTCGGGGACAATCCCTCTGAAATACAAAGCACCATCATACATGCTCACTGAAGTTCCATCTTCAAATGCAATATCTGATTCAACTTCAGTTTTGGTAGCAATGCTTCCGTCATTCTTCACACGCACAAACTGGAATTTGGCTGTTACGCCTGTCGCGCTTTCGGGCCTGAAGACCATGAGTATGTCACTATTTTCAGGTGTGTACTCTTTATTATCGTTGCTCAAAGTTTGGTCGCTGTTCCAAATATTTTTTGAAGGAAAGGATTCTGAATCGGCAGAACCCCAGTCGGCCTGGGAGAAATTGATCTTCATTGGGTTTTCTTTCTGGCCATTCATGTTGTCATACATTTCAGAAGTGAGCAACCGTGAGAGTGGCCATTTTGCCGTACCTGTCTCACCTTCCCTTGGGATGATGAATTGCACTTTAGCGATATGGGGAGAGTCAAAAGAAATTTTTTCTTCCTTCACTTTTTTCATATTATTATCGAATGTCAGCAAGTAGAATTCGGTGTGAGCTGTCGGTGCCGAGCCCGATGGCTGGTCTTCAGCAAATAAGGAGCCACCACCCGTTATCCTGTAGCGGAACTGCAATTTTGTTTTGTCTTTAATAAGAGGCTTAGCCAA
>JANOQK010000274.1:0-10562 GCA_031414855.1 Bacteroidia bacterium
TATAATGAGGATTACCGCGGATTTGTGCTGAATCACCGCAGTGCGTTAAACGATTTGGCTGAGATGTTGATATCGGAATATGAAGCTGAAACAGATGGCGTAACAGAGAGGATCTCTGCTGAAGGCCCAACTCAAAATAAAATGGAGATGGCCAGAAAAGTCTTGCTCTTCAATCTTGAAAAAATGCCTGATGCTGCCATCCCTTATGATCAGACTATTCCAGGCACAGTGGAATTCCTATTTAAAGTGGGTGAAAAGGATAAGGCCGTAGAAATAGCTAAAGTAGCTGGCGACCGCGCTGATGAAATGGCTACTTACCTGATCAGCAACGGCCAGGGTGTTACATTGGAACTAAGAAAGAGTTTGTTTGTCTTGGGTGATTTGCAACGTACCCTTCATGAAAACGGTGAGCATGACTTGGCTAAGAAATATGAAGATGCGTATGAACGACATCTTGCCAATCTCCAGCTTAACGATTAAATAATTTCAATTCTTAGTCCTTGAATCTTATCTTTTCAAGGACTAAGATTTCTTACTCGCAATCAAAAACAAATCCAGCGCTTTGTCTACGTCATTGGTTAAGAGATAATCTTCATGGCGAATGCTCATGACCAGTTCGTCTGCCGTGTCTTTTAGCTTATTTCGATTGAACCGGTTTAACAATTCATAAGGCACCCTCAAGATGGAAGCCGGAAGTTTGTGTTGCAGATCTAAAATATCAAAGCGCATGATGCGATCAACTGACCTTTTATTACGCTCATAGTACTTCTGAATTTTTTCATTCCCTGCAACCCCCTTCATTTCCACTTGGGTAAAATATTTTTTAGCAAGGTCAGTCAACTCTTTAGCCGTGTATTCCCTTATGTGCCAGGGATTCCGCGAAAGCGAAAGTGGTCTATTGGGAGTGGTCATCAATGCAACTCCACCGGGTTTTAAAACGCGATTAATCTCAGAAAGAAACAGATGATCATCTTCAATGTGTTCGATTACCTGAAAACTGAAAATCCGGTCAAAAGAATTATCCGAAAACTGAGTCAACGGGGGAATGTTTCCGCTCAAAAATTTTTCTGATGGATACTTTTTCCGTAACCCATCAATCACCGGCTCAATCTTATCAATGGCCGTATAGGTCTTGCATTTACCTATGATCAAATCTATTCCTCTGCCCTCTCCGCAACCAACCTCAAGAACGTCACCTTGAGCATAATCCTGTGCCAAAACGTAAGCCTTTAACAAACGCTGATGAATTGGATTGTCAGAGGGGATGCTCTCAGAAGTAATTTCAGTGGTAAAAACCTTTGACATTGGTAAAATTTTATGAGGCAAAAGTAAAAGAAGGATTTCGATTTATCGTTGTATTTTAGTGTTCCAGCTATTTTTGATTTTTTTAGACCATCCATTTTAAGTTTGATGAGGAAACTTCTTACCATTTTACTCTTCCTAATAACCGTTTCAGGATTTGGACAGGCCGTTGGCACCCTTAATCTCAATTATCTTTATAATCCACAAAACGAGGTCGACCTTCAGCTTAAGCTGGTGAAAGGGCAAAAACAGATTTTTGTTTACTATTCCCTTCAGGTAGCCACGGCTCAATTCACTGCAGAAAATTGTTCCATCACGTGGGAAAGGAGAGATTCATTTAGCCAACGCGAGGGCACTGAAATAATCCCGGAAGAAATTCAGACACCCTTGATTGCCGATGGAAAAAAAACCGGGATACTAAGTTTTCCACTCCCTGATAAACCCTGGTTGCTATTGGCTAAAGTAAGCAACCTACCCGCATCGAAAAGCTGGATCTATTTTAAAACGATAGAAGCGAATTACCCAGTGAATGGTTATCTGACCGGTGCAACCGGAATAGTCAATAAGACATACCTTTCTTCGAAGAATGACTACACCATACACGGAAGTGGGAATGGAAAATCCCTGCGAGTATCTTTTTACAAAAATGTTTTTAATCCTGCCTCACCACCTTTTGTAGAAAGTGAATCGAAAGTAGATCGCTTTCTGTTTCACGATTCTACTTTCACAATAGACGATGAAAAGAAAATCAGATTTACTTCACCCGGGCTTTACCTGCTGCAGGAAGACACCATGGTAGCAGAAGGAATTGCTTTCCGCTGTACTCATGACGCGTATCCAAAATATACACGTGTGGAAGATCTTGTCAACCCATTAATATATGTGTGTGCGAAAGAAGAGTTTGACGAACTCAAACGCGCAAAAAGTGACAAAGCTAAATTTGACAAAGTAATTTTGGACATCACCAAGGATAAAGAGCGTGCAAAAAATTTTATGCGCAGCTATTTTCGCAGAGTTGAATTAGCCAATCAATATTTCAGTTCCTACAAAGAGGGCTGGAAAACCGATCGCGGAATGATTTACCTTATTTATGGCGCACCCGATGAGGTAATCAAGACAGCCCAAAATGAAACCTGGAATTACAACTATCCTAAACAGAGTTTCACGTTTGTAAAAACTGGAAGCGTTTACGACCCCGATTATTTCGTACTCATCCGCGAAAGGCGCTTTACCGAAACCTGGTTCAATACAATTGATTTGTGGCGAAAGAGCAGGTTTTGAAGAATGCGAATTAGAAGTTTGGAAAATTAAAAAATTGGAGAGTCAATTTTTTAAATCTTTTAATCTTCCAATCTTCCTACCTTGCGGCAATGGAACAGAAAGAAATGATGTTTGGCACACGTGCCGTGATGGAAGCCATCAAAGCCGGACGGGATATTGAAAAAATATTTATACAGGCTGGCCTTAATAATGATTTAGCCAAAGAGTTGATCAACCTGGCCAAAAGCAAAGGCGTTCCGTTCACTTTTGTTCCTCTTCCCAAACTAAATAGTCTTTCTACGAAAAATCACCAGGGTGTGATTTGCATGTTGTCAGCGGTGCAGTTTGCTCCGCTTGAAAACATCATCGATAAAATTTATAGTGATGGACGTGAGCCTTTTTTCTTAATCCTTGATCGTATAACAGATGTGCGCAACTTTGGCGCTATCGCCCGCACAGCTGAATGTGCAGGCCTGGATGGAATCATTATTGGCGATAGTGGTAATGCACCGATAACTGGAGATGCCATGAAAACATCGGCTGGCGCTCTCAGTTATTTACCTGTGTGCCGGACAAGCAACATGAAAAAGACAATCCAATACCTCAAAGAAAGTGGTATTCAGGTAATCGCATGTACGGAAAAAGCAGACAAAGCCTTATACGAATTAGATTTCAAATCACCTGTCGCATTAATTGTAGGCAGCGAAGAGGATGGTATTTCAAATCAACTTTTAAAAGAAGCCGATCACGTGGTCAAAATCCCCATGCGTGGAAAGATTGAATCATTAAATGTGTCAGTGGCTACGGGTATTGCTATCTACGAAGTCTTACGCCAAAAGACTTACAAATAATCTGTACCGTTTGATTTTGATTTTAGATCATTAACAAATCTTCTGAAAAGCTCCTCTTTGTCTTTTTCGCAAACAATGACCACGTTATCAAAGGCGCCCACCAGATAGCCATTCAGTCCCTGTACAACAATCAATTTATCTTTTGGCCCTTTGATCACCGAGTTACGGGTATCATAGGTCATTACATCGGCATCAATGGCATTGTTGTTTTCATCGCGCTTAGAATTATCATGTAACGATGCCCACGACCCCAGATCAGACCAGTTGAAGTTACCCAGCCAAACGTAGACGTTGTCTGCCTTCTCCATGATGCCGTAATCAATGGAAATATTTTTGCATTGCGCGTAAGCTGTCTGAATTGCTTCTTTCTCTTTAGGAGTATAGAAGCTAGGAGCCGCTTCTTCAAATACCTCCGCCATTTCAGGAAGGTTCTTTGCAAAAGATTTCAATATGGCCTGCACTCCCCAAATGAAAATCCCAGCATTCCATACAAATTCGCCACTCTCTAAAAATTTCTTTGCCAAAGCCAGTTCCGGTTTCTCAGTAAATGTCTTTACTTTTTTTAGTTGGCTTTTACCTTCTAAATATTGAATATACCCATAACCAGTTTCTGGCCTTGTCGGCTTAATCCCCAGTGTGATCAGTTTGTCTTGTCCCTTCGCGTGATCGACCGATTTTTTTACCGTCTCCTGAAAATCAGCTTCATTTAAAATAATGTGATCAGCGGGGCTAACTACTACAATGGCATTTGGGTTTTTCAACGCAATTTTATGACAGGCATACGCAATGCAAGGTGCCGTATTTCTCCGCATAGGCTCGGTCAAAATATGATCACTGCTTAAATCCGGCAGTTGTTCAGCAGTGATAGCCTGATGTTCCTCGTTGGTAACAATGAATATATTTTCTTTTGGGCAAAGCGGAAGAAAGCGATCGTAAGTGGATTGCAAAAGTGTTCGGCCAAGGCCTAACACATCGAGGTATTGCTTTGGTTTTGCATTGCGACTGAATGGCCAGAAACGAACGCCTACTCCTCCAGCCATTAACACTACGTATAGATCTTTATTCATCGTTTTTTTTCTTTTCGGGAATTTATGGGTAATCGTATTAGTCTTGGGTAATAATTTATTGCCAGGGATGATTAAACGATTCCTTCTTTTAGTAAATCATGAAGATGCACAAAGCCGGCTACTTTATCTCCGTCTTTTACAACAAGCTGCGTAATATTGTTTTGTTGCATAATCTGCAAAGCCAGCACAGCAAACTCATCCCGGTTAATTGTTTTGGGGGTCTTGGTCATAATATCTGCTGCCGTTAGTTGCGCCAGATTGGTTTCCTTTTGCAGCATCCTTCTCAAATCACCATCGGTCACTATTCCCAATAGCTTTTGTTGATCGTCTACCACAGCGGTTGCCCCTAACCGTTTAGATGAAATTTCCATGATCACATCTTTCAATGGGGTTTCGAGCCGCACAAGTGGCAATTCATGTTGCACGAAAATATCCTCCACTTTCAAATACAACTGCTTTCCAAGTGACCCACCAGGGTGAAATTGGGCAAAATCCTGACTGGTGAAATTCCGAAGTTCAAGAAGGCACACGGCCAGCGCATCTCCCATTGCCAAGTGAACCGTGGTGCTGGTGGTAGGAGCCAGGTTATTTGGGCACGCTTCTTCACTTATTGTAGCATTTAGTACATAGTCGGCCTGCTGGGCCAAGTACGAGTTTATGTTGCTTACGAGGGCAACAAGCTTAGAACCCCTTCGTTTTAGCAGCGGCACAAGAACTTTGATCTCGGGGGTATTCCCGCTTTTAGATATGCAAATGACAACATCTTCATGCTGAATCATCCCTAAATCACCATGAATGGCATCAGCAGCATGCATAAACACCGCAGGAGTACCCGTAGAGTTTAAGGTTGCCACAATTTTATTTGCTATTATGGCACTTTTGCCAACGCCTGTGATAACTACACGCCCTTTTGATTGGAAAATATACTGAACGCAGGCTTCGAAATCGTTGTCGATGAAATTTGTCAGATTCTCAACAGCCTTGGATTCATTTAATAATACATCCCGTGCAATGTTTCTGATATTTTTTGCTAAATTCAATTCCCTATCGAAGTTAAGTTTGCAAGAGGGCAAATATAACAATTCATGATATACGGAGGATTTGAACTATGATGGTGATTGAGGAGAAAGATCAAATAAAAGAAAAACTGAAAGATATTTTCGGCTATACCACCTTCCGGGGCAACCAGGAAACGGTGATAAAAAATATTTTAAGCGGACGCAATACGTTTGTGATTATGCCAACCGGGGCTGGCAAGTCACTTTGCTACCAATTGCCAGCAATGATTAAAGATGGCCTTGCCATTGTTATCTCGCCCTTAATCGCTTTGATGAAGAATCAAGTGGATCAGTTAAATGCCTATGGCATAAACGCGTGTTTTCTCAATTCCACACTAAGCAAGGGAGAAATAACACGGTTGAAAAAAGAGTGCATAAATGGAAATGTTAAACTATTGTATGTGGCGCCTGAGTCACTCAACAAAGAAGAAAACATCGCCTTTCTTCAAAAAGTAAATGTCTCCTTCGTTGCAATTGATGAAGCGCATTGTATTTCTGAGTGGGGTCATGACTTCCGACCCGAATACCGGAAAATAAAAACAATGATTGCTCAGTTTGGCAATTTGCCAGTGATTGCTTTAACAGCCACTGCAACACCGAAGGTGCAGATCGATATTCAGAAAAATTTGCAGATGGAAGAAGCCGATGTGTTTATCTCTTCTTTCAATCGCAGAAATTTATATTACGAAGTAAGGCCTAAGAAAGAAACAAAGAAGCAACTCATACGCTTCTTAAAAGATCATAAAGGCAAGTCCGGTGTGATCTATTGCCTGTCCAGAAAGAAAGTAGAAGAAATTGCCCAGTTGCTCAATGTTAACGGTTTCAATGCCGCTCCTTATCATGCCGGTCTTGATCCCGATGTTCGCGTTAAAAATCAAGACGACTTTTTAAATGAAGAAGTTGACATCATTGTAGCCACAATTGCTTTTGGAATGGGCATCGACAAACCAGATGTACGATTTGTCGTACACTATGATGTGCCTAAATCACTCGAAGGCTATTATCAGGAGACAGGTCGATCTGGTCGTGATGGTTTGGAAGGAATTTGTTTGATGTTTTATAGCGCGAACGATCTGAGTAAGTTGGAGAAATTCAACAAAGATAAGTCTGTGCAAGAGCGTGAAAATGCGCGCATACTGCTGCAGGAGATGGAGTTCTATGCGGAGTCGCCTGTGTGCAGGCGCATGCAACTGCTCCATTACTTTGGAGAAGAATACAAAGAAGGCAATTGTGGTATGTGCGACAATTGTGTGCATCCTCGCGAACGCTTTGATGGAACTGATGCTGTAGGTGTAGTACTACAAGCCGTGAAACAGACTAATGAACGGTTTACGCTTGCCCACCTGGTCAATGTGATCAGGGGCGTAGAAGACGAGTATGTTAAAAGCTACGGCCACTTTGATCTTGCCATTTACGGAAAAGGCGATACCGAAACAGAAGATTATTGGAAGTCCGTTATCCGTCAGGCCCTTATTTATCAGTACATGGAGAAGGATATAGACAATATTGGTGTATTGAGATTGTCAGAGAAAGGGAAGAAGTTTATGGTAAAACCTCACCCCATCGAATTGGCTAAAGACCATGATTTCACTTCCGAAGGTGGCGATGAAGAAGGCTCAGAGCGTGTGATTGTCAACACCAAATCGTATGACGTGAAGTTGTTTGACATGTTGAAGACACTTCGCAAGCAAATCGCGAAAGCAAAAGACCTTCCACCATACGTCATTTTCCAGGATCCATCGCTGGAAGAAATGGCCACTACCTACCCCACCACCAAGGATGAACTTGCTTCAGTGAATGGAGTGGGCATGGGCAAAGTGAATAAATTCGGAAAAGAATTTCTGGAACTCATTGAGCAATATGTTGAGGAAAATGAAATTGAGACCGCTTCCGACATTGTTGTAAAATCTTCCGTTAACAAATCAAAAATTAAGATTTTCATCATTCAGCAAATTGATCGCAAAGTAGATTTAGATGAGATAGCCGAGTCTAAAAGCATCACGTTTGGCGAAATGATGACGGAGATTGAAAACATTTGTTACTCCGGAACGAAACTCAATTTGGATTACTATATCGACTCCGTCTTAGATGAAGATAAGCAAGAACAGATTTACGAATACTTCCTTAATTCAGAATCCGATAGTATTGAGGATGCAGTAGATGCTATGAAAGACGAAGACACAGATTTCTCAGAAGAAAACTTGAGGTTGATGAGGATTAAGTTTTTGAGTGAGTATGCAAACTGATAAAACGCTATTAAAGATAAAAAAGGGACTGTAGTCCCTTTTTTATTGGAAAATTTTGGCAAACCGCCTCCCAATAGATTCTCCTTCAAAACTCTCAACACTTTACATTCCTCACCAGCATTGATCTTGAGCAGATACACACCTTGCACCATTGATTTTTCAATGTCTATCCGCGTATTTGTCTTCTCTCTTGAATAGAGCCTTTTTTCATCTACAGCATGATTTTTTACCATGCTTGCGGAATTAAGGTATACTACTGGTGCCGTGTTTTTGACCTACTCAACTTAACGTTTGCTATGCATGATATACTTGACAAATCCGGAATCTGATTCCGGATTTGTAAAATTTTCTTGTATGTTAGATTAAACAAAGTCCCCAATTTTGAAAAAGTTAGTGTGCACCTTTTCTTTCCTCCTCTTATTCCAATCGTTTTTATTGGCACAACAAGAGAGTCCAGCACGAAAGGATACACTCCGTGGATCTCTCAACAAAAATCGAGATTGGTGGGATGTGTTAAGATATGACCTGATCACGCAACCAGACTACTCAACGAAAACCATTAAAGGTTCAAACGTCATTTTGTTCAAAGTCATCAAACCTGGGCACATCATGCAAATTGATTTTCAACAGCCCATGAATATTGATTCCATAATTTGGCAAACCCACTCATTGAATTTCAAAAGAGATGGAAATGTTTACTATGTTGATTTTGAAAAAGATCTTGGCGTAGGCACCTCATCTATAAAAATCGTATTCTCTGGAAAACCGCGTGAAGCAGTGCATCCTCCCTGGGATGGTGGTTGGATATGGACAAAAGATGAAAAAGGCAGGCCGTGGATGTCTGTTGCCTGCCAAGGATTGGGAGCCAGTGTTTGGTATCCGTGCAAAGATCACCAAAGTGATGAACCAGATCAAGGAGCTACGATCAGTGTTACGATTCCTGACTCGCTAGTTGCTGTCGCCAACGGAAGATTAACGTCAACAAAAAGTAAAAATGGAATGGCCACTTATACCTGGGCTGTTTCTAATCCGATCAACAACTATAACATCATTCCTTACATCGGTAAATACGTTCATTGGGAAGAGAAGTATGCTGGTGAAAATGGAAATCTGGATTGCGACTATTGGGTATTAGATTATGAATTGGAGAAAGCCAAGCTTCAATTTCAGCAGGTTCTAAAAATGCTGAAGTGTTTTGAAGATTGGTTTGGCTCTTATCCTTTTTATGAAGATGGATATAAACTCGTGCAATCGCCACACCTGGGAATGGAACATCAAAGTGCAATTGCTTATGGAAACAAATTTTCAAATGGATATCTCGGTCGCGATCTTTCACAAACCGGTTGGGGCTTGAAATGGGATTTTATCATTGTCCATGAAAGTGGCCACGAATGGTTCGGGAATAGCATCACCACGAAAGATCTTGCTGACATGTGGATACACGAAGGATTTACCAACTACTCGGAAACACTTTTCACTACCTGCGAATATGGTGTGGAAGCTGGAAATGATTATGTGATCGGAACGCGAAAGTTGATCAGCAACAATATTCCAATCATCGGGCCTTACGGAGTTAACAAGGAAGGCAGTGGCGACATGTATTATAAAGGAGGTAATCTAATCCACACCATACGGCAAGTGATGCAAGACGATGAGAAGTTCCGGCAACTCCTCAGGGATGTAAACAAAACCTTCTGGCATAAAACCGTTACCTCAAAAGAAATAGAGTCATTCATCAGCAAAGAAGCAGGAATAAATTTTGAAAAAACATTTGATCAATACCTGAGAACAACAAAGATCCCCGAGCTGGAATACAAAATCAAAGGAAAAGAACTTCACTATCGCTGGGCGAACTGCGTGTCTGATTTTGATTTACCTGTTAAAATACAATGGCATGGAGATCATTGGATCCAGCCAACAGAGGCATGGCAGACATTCAAAGCACCCAAAGGAGGAAATAATCAGTTTCATGCAGATCGGAATTTTTACATCACTACCAGGCTAACCGAATAATTTTATCTTTGCCTTTTTGTAACTATGAACATTCTGATTATCGGCAATGGTGGCCGCGAACACGCCTTCGCGTGGAAAATTAAACAAAGCAAACAATGCGATAAGTTGTTCGTTGCTCCTGGCAATGCCGGTACGGCAACCGAGGCAGAAAATGTGGCGATAGCGGTTGATGATTTTGTTAAAATCGGAGAATTTTGTCTTCAACAAAAAATTGGATTAGTGTTGGTTGGCCCCGAGGCCCCGCTTGTTAAAGGCATTCGAGATTACTTTGAAAACGATTCACAACTAAAATCTATCTTATTGGTAGGCCCTGGAAAAGAAGGTGCACAATTGGAAGGCAGCAAGGATTTCTCCAAGCAATTTATGCTGCGCAATGGAGTGCCTACCGCCAAAGCCAAAACCTTTTCAGTTTCCCAATTAGCCGAAGCATTCACCTACCTTGATTCGTGCAAACCTCCTATCGTATTAAAAGCAGATGGACTTGCCGCTGGCAAAGGAGTAATTATTTGCGAACATGTTTCCGAAGCCAAAGAAAACCTTCGCGAAATGCTGGAGGACAAAAAATTTGGCGATGCCAGCACAAAAGTATTGATCGAGGAATTTTTGGATGGAATTGAACTTTCCGTCTTTGTACTCACGGATGGTGATTCATATGTCATCCTTCCGGAGGCACAAGATTATAAGCGAATTGGCGATGGTGATACCGGCCCTAACACCGGTGGAATGGGTGCCGTTTCTCCCGTGGTTTTTGCTGATGTCGCTTTT
>JANOQK010000275.1:0-12027 GCA_031414855.1 Bacteroidia bacterium
TAAATATGTGCATCGTTCATGTGCAGGCAACGCACCCTCATAAGGCCAAATAACTCCCCACTTTGTTCGTAGCGATATACCGTTCCAAACTCCGCATAACGAATCGGAAGATCTTTGTAGGATCTTGGCTTCGTCTTATAAATCTCACAGTGGTGAGGACAATTCATGGGCTTTAAAAAGAACTCTTCACTTTCATCCGGGGTCCGAATGGGTTGAAAAGAATCCTTGCCATATTTTTCGTAATGACCAGACGTCACATAAAGCTGCTTGCTTCCAATATGAGGTGTAACAACAGGATCATAACCAGCTTTGATCTGTGCTTTGCGCATGAATTGCTCTAAACGCTCACGTAGGATTGTTCCTTTGGGTAACCACAATGGTAAACCCATCCCCACTTTTTCTGAGAAGGCAAATAATTCTAATTCTTTTCCGAGCTTCCTATGATCTCGTTTCTTTGCTTCCTCCAGCATGAAGAGGTATTCATCCAGTTCCTTTTGTTTTGGAAACGTGATGCCATAAACACGAGTGAGCATTTTATTATTTTCATTACCTCGCCAATAGGCTCCTGCAACATTCAACAACTTTACGGCTTTAATTGGGCCGGTGGACATGATATGCGGACCACGGCAGAGATCGGTAAAATTGCCCTGCTTGTAAAATGTGATAGATCCATCTTGAAGGCCTTCGAGAAGTTCAAGCTTGTATTGATCTCCTTTCTCTTTGAAATAATCAATCGCTTCCTTTTTAGAAACATCGCTGCGTACAAAAGCACTATTCAATCTGGCGAGCTCCACCATTTTTTTCTCTACAGCTCCAAGCTCTTCGTCACCAAATGGTTTATCGCCCAAATCAACATCGTAATAGAAACCATTCTCAATGGGTGGACCAATACCAAACTTTGTTCCGGGATAAAGAGCCTCTAAAGCTTCAGCAAATAAGTGAGCGGAAGAATGCCAGAAGGCATACTTACCTCCTTTATCATTCCACGTGAATATCTTAATGGATGAATCTGTTGTAATGGAGCGTTCTAAATCCCAGATCTCTCCGTTAACTTCAATAGACAGTGAATTACGAGCCAATCCTTCACTAATGCTCTTTGCGATTTCTATTCCCTTCACTCCCTGCGGAAACTCCTTAACCGAACCATCAGGCAGGGTAATCTTAACAATACTCATACTATGCAATTTTGAGGTGCAAATATGATGTTTTCTGAGCTTCTTATAAAGTAAGAAGCCACAGATTCACTGATTAAATTAATAATAATCATGTGAGCTGCTCGGTATTACAACTGGAACTGAGCTGTAAAGAGCACTCCGAATTTGCGGGCGCTCTGAACACCAATCGTGTTGTCAAGGTAGGATAGCCGGTGGATAAAATCAACTCTCAAAAACCGAAATATATTTTCAACGCCATATCCTAATTCTACATAAGGCTTTCCGTTTGTAAAATAACCAACGGGTAGCGTTTCCTCACCACTTGAGTTAAATTGAGCAATCATATCGCGATTGGATTGCCGCATACCTCCTTCAATTGCATTCACTGTTCCCAGTAGTCGCCAATTCAATTTCTTCAGCAAGGGTACTCGATTGAGTAAAAAACCTTCGAAGTAATGTTGGTATTGTAAGGATACGAAGTGGTCACTTACAAACTCACCATAGTTCATCAGGTTATACGTAACGGTTGAGTAAACAGGTGTTTGGTTCCCCAGGTGAAGAGAAAGCATAGGATAAGGCAATGCATTGAAAACATTTTCCCCCGTAACAGTGAGGTAGGAATAGCCCAAGGGCCCCCACTTCATTCGCTTTTTAACTGTCAATCTTAATTTATCGTAATCAAAGTCAGAACCAAAAACATCTTTAAAACCATGCGTATATTTCAATGTAATCACAGGCCATTTGTTGGTTCCTAAACTAATACGCTCGTTGTCATTAATAATAAAATATTCATCGCGTGCGTAGCGTGACTCAAGGGATACCTCTGAGGATTGAAAAGTTTCAAGCACTTCTGAATTAACATCAGTTGGATCTTCCGGGTAACCGAAATTATAAGTTGGTTCAAACGTCCAATGGCGAAAGGCCACTTTTTGAGAAAAACCTTTGAACAACTCGCGCTGAAATGCAACCCGGTATTCATTGGAATAATTTCCTCTTCTGTAATAACCCCACCGGCTTGCTGCGAGAAACAACGGATTATCAGCTAATGACTCGTCATCCACACCAACTCGGGCAATATCGCTGCGCACCCGAAAGGATAATGTTGTCCATTTATCTTTCGAAAGAATACGTTGGGCAGAAGCCATATATTTCACGCGGTTGTCATTGAATCCATAGCCAGCGTTCAAAGCATAAATCCATTTCTTACTGAATTGCATGTTCGTTTTAAAACCGAACGACAAGCGCAAGCCCTCAATATCGTTCCAGGCTATAAAGCCCAAATACGGCCCAATTTCAATTTTACCATAATTAACATAACCATCCACAACGGCCTTCACAATGTCGGTATAGGTTTTTACCACAGGAATATTGCGAAGGGTGTCAATCATTTTGTAAACATTCTTCTCTGATTCACTCAATGGTTCATGGCGCAGCGTATCCCAATACTTTTCTTCTTCAAAAAGTCGAGCATCTTCAGCCACTTGAATTTGTCTTTCATAAAACGACACATCGTAAGGCTTGTTAACAACAACGTTCTTATTGCTGGTATAAAATTTGGCCAGTAAACCGGTAGAATTTTGACTTACTTCCCCTACGTCAATCAAGACTCGGTTTTTGATAGGTATCCATGGACCTAATTCAGTTATGCCTAGTTCCTGTTGAATACGAATTTTGTCAATGAAGTTTAGATTTGCTTCTTTGCCAACACTGGCGTCAATTTGCTTCAACGCAAATTCATTTCTGGTTACCCATATTGTCCCTCTGAAAGCAAGTTCCTGTTCACTTCTTGGAAAAAAATCCAGACGGTAACAAAAATCATTGCCGATAAAAAGGCTATCCGTTAAGTCATAGTCATAGTAAAGTCTCCACCCATCCGCAATGGGAGAAACAAATTCCTTCGTGGCAATATTCAACCAATTCTGATAAAAATTATATTCTTGAAAAGAGGATCCGATGAATTGGGTGATCATGGTACCATCTTCCATTCCCACGCCATTAATTTTTGATTTGAGGATCAGCTCTGTTTTAAGAGAAGGGTTATCGCGATAGTAAAGCTTTGATACACTTTCAGTAATAAAAACCGGAAGAATAGGTTGTCCATCTTCGCCTGCAATGCTCTCTATACTGTCTAATACCTGGGTAATCTTTTGGATGACTTTTCGCTTGCGAAACTCTTCTGTCAGGTGGTCTGCATCAATTTCAATTTTGGTATAGGTATCGTACTCATATGCGGTGAGCTTACGTTTATCATTTTCATTTTTATTCCTTACTACTTTGCGAAGTATCTCAAAGGCTGGGTTCTCCCCCGCTTTAATAACAACTTCCTGAAGATTCGTTACGTCTTCCTGCAACTGAATATTAACAACTTGCTTACTTCCTCGCTTGATACTTTTTGTCCGGGGCTTATATCCAATATAGCTTACTAGTATAGAATCCACTTTTCCTAGTGTTTTCATCTTGAAGCGTCCATCAAAATCGGTGGTGGCTCCATAGGTTGTGCCTTTGAAAATTACATTAGCGAAAGGAATGGGATCTCCGGTGTTGGAATCTGTTACTTTGCCTTCCACAAAAGTTTCCTGTGCTTGTGCCCAGCCAAAGGAAAAAACCAACAGAATCAGGGGAAAGCCAACTACTCGCAACCAAAAAAGACGTTTCACAGAGATATTAAAAGGCAAAATTAAGCATTTATACGGCTGATTAATAAAAGGGTCGTAAAGACAGCAGGAAATATTTTGTCCCTATTTTCTAAATGTCCAAAGGCTCCTTATCCCCCAAGTGGTGTGGGGCAGTTTTTAAAATATAAAGGTCAAGAATCGCCTTTGTACGTGCGAAATATTCCCGGAAATAAACATTGAAAGCATCCTCTTGCGAGGGCTCTGAAAAGACAACTGCTACTGCATCAATCTTATAGTAATTGCTGATAAAAATAGCACGGTAACAATGAAATGGTTGAGTTATAATCGTGATTCTGCTTTGGCCGAATATTTCTTTACTTCGGACAACCGAATCAAGCGTTCGCAGTCCCGCATAATCCAGGGTAATGGCAGACTCAGGAACACCCAACTTCACTAGGGCTTTTTTCATTTCAATTGGCTCATTGTAATATCTCGTTCGATTATCACCGCTGAGAATGAAATGTGACACTTTCTTTTCATGGTAAAGTGCCGCAGCCGCTTTGATGCGATTTTCAAAAAACGGATTAGGCGAACCATTGGTAAGTTTGTTGCTAGTGCCCAACACCAGACCCACTTCATTAGTTGGAAGTTGACTATAATCTGAAAACACCTTGTCCTCGGTACTTTTGATCACCCAAATGTTTCCTGCTATTACCAGAAGGATCAAAAAAGCCATCAATATGAACAGTCTCCACACAACCTTTCTCCAAAAGCCCATAGACAAAAAATAGATTAAAGCCCTGCCTGCACAGCGAATGTTTCGGCAGGTAGGCTCAAGCAAAGCTACTCAATTGAACGCAAAAACTCCTTTTCAATTATGTCAGATCGCTTTACAATTTTTCTATACCATTGCAATCGAATGAATGTTTTTTCTGTTTCATTAAATCTCCAGTTGGCCTCAGATTGTCGGAGTTTTGGGATGAGTGTATTTAAACAAATAGCAGCACTGACAGAAATATTGAGGCTTTCGGTAAAGCCATACATCGGTATGCTCACTTTAGCATCGGCATGCTGTAAGGCATACTTCGATGCTCCGTCTAATTCATTGCCCATGACAATGGCAAGAGGCTGATCGGTTACCGATACTTCGTCAATGGTGGTGCCATTAGCATCTGGTGCAGTTACTAAAATTCGATAGCCCTTCTCTTTCAGATTCTTATAACATTCCTCAATATTATTGATATCCTTTGATCTATAGCGTATCAAATCAATCCACTTATTGGCACCCTTTATAACTTTCTTGTTAACCGAGTAGGCGCTTTTGCTTTCCACAACATGAACATCCTGCAAGCCCATACATTCGCACGTGCGCACGACTGCACTTGCATTCTGTGATTGAAAAATATCTTCCAAAACAACGGTTATGTAACGTGTGCGTTGCTCCAGTACTTTCTCCAGAAATATTTTTTTATGATCAGATATAAACTGAGCGAAGTGATTAATCACGAGTTGGTTTTTTTCTTCTGTTGTCATTCAAAAGGTTGGGAAATGTTCTTGTTAAAATTCCAAAGTAAACATAAAAGATGCGCTAATCGAGCGTTGATTTAACAATGTGACCACATTTTGGAAAAACCCATTTCAGCTGAAATTCTTAGCTTTGCATCTATTTTTTATAAATGATGCGATTTAAGTTAATTTTTGGACTTTCAATACTAGTACAACAAACTGTGCTTGCTCAAAGTAGCATTATAAGTGGCCTTGACAACCTGCCTTATACTGAAACTCACGCTCAGGTAATTGTTGATCTTAGAATGTCATTAACGCCCCTTCCTAAAACTGAAATAGTAATTGATACTATCGACCTTTGGAAGAAATGGAGTTTTGTTGAAAATTATTCATTCGGTAAAGATCGCGGCAGTATTCCAATGATCACTGAACTCATTGCTCTTCATCCTTACTTTCGGGATAAGATTATCGAACTCATTCAAATCTGCAAATCAAAAGGAATCGAGCTGGCTGTTGTCGAAACGTTTCGCACACGCTCGAAGCAGAATGAATATAAAAGCATGGGTAAAAAATATACCCGATCAGGCGGTGGATCTTCAAAACATCAATATGGCTTAGCCGTTGATTTGGTTCCTATTGTAGACTCAGTTGCAGTTTGGGATAACACTTTGCTCTGGAGAAAAATTGGGGTTGCCGGTGAGAAGCTCGGACTGCGTTGGGGAGGCCGATGGAAGAAACCTTATGACCCCGGACATTTTGAATGGACAGGTGGATTAAACTCTAATCATTTTGCATCTGGTGTATTTCCAACAATTCCCGCTAAGGAGAATTATCCATGTGTTCAGGAAGACCTTGCTAAACTAAAATCGCATTGGGCGGCTTGGGAAACTGAACAATCGTCATTGGCTCGCAGAGAAAGTTCTACTTCCAAGATGAAGTAATGCAATACCTCTTCCCAAACGATTTCATCTTTGGCACCAGTACAGCAGCAGCTCAAATTGAAACTGCTTATGACCATGACTGGCAAGGTGTAAAAACCAATGATGGAAATATCTTTGATCGCACCACCGATCATGAACTACGTTACAAAGAAGATGCAGAGATCATAGCCTCGCTGGCTCCCTATTATCGTATGGGACCGATGTGGAGCAAACTACAACGTGAACCCTTCGGAAACTTTCATCCAGAAACAGTTACTGAATACAAGGTTTTTCTTGAAGATTTAAAAACACGTGGTGTCAAAATCATGATGGTGCTCCATCATTTCACCAACCCTACCTGGTTTGCTAAAGTTGGCAGTTGGGAAAAAGAAGAAAATATCAAGCTTTGGATTGATTTTGCTAAGAAAGCGGTAGATACTTTTGGTGATTACGTAAGTCATTGGAATACATTCAACGAGCCCAATGTTTATGCGAGCAACGGATGGATCACCGGCTTCTTCCCTCCCTTCAAAAATAATCCGGTGCGGGCAGCAATGGCCGTAAAAAATATGGGGAAGGCTCACGATGAGATCTACGATTATATCAAATTAAAATTTCCTGATCAGCCAGTTGGCATTTCTCACAATGCTATCGTTTTTTCAAATGAAAATATATTGGGTTGGTTTCCTGTGCGACTTAGCGATTGGTGGTTTATGGAGTGGGTGCCTAAACATTTTGAGAAAGTGGATTTCTTTGGGATGAGTTATTACGCGCGCGTTACGCACGACCCTATGCCAGTGACTTACATCGATACCCCACATAAAATAAAACAGTATGGACTTGCCCATGATGACATGTGGGAATACCATCCTGAAGGCTTAAGGACTTGCATTGATCGCTATTGGAATAAATACAAAAAACCAATCATTATAACGGAGAATGGCGTTTGTGATGCCAGCGATGAGTTGAGACAAAAGGCAATTGTTGATTACGGTTTGATTTTACACCAGGCCTTGCAGGATGGAATTGACATCCGTGGATATTTCTGGTGGAGCACATGGGATAATTTTGAATGGCACCTTGGGCCGGCCATGAAATTCGGGCTTTATGAATGTGATACCGTTACTAAAGAACGGAGAATGCGAAAAAGTGCTGACGTGTTTAGAAAACTAGCGCATTATAAGATGATCGAAATCCAGTAAATCGATTTTCTACCGCCTAACGAAAGCTCTTTTGCCAAAGAACTTAATCCCTGTATATTTCCGCTAACAATTTAGTATACGTTAAATCGTATTTAAACAGTTAGCTTCTGTCGTGTGTTAAAGCCATGCGTTTGAAATCCAATTATATTTAAACAAAATCATTATTTATGAAACGTATTCTGTTAGTCGTATTCGTGTTTGTCAGCCTGTTTGCCCAAGCGCAAACTAAACTGGTAGAGAAAGTTATACAAAAGGGAAGTGAAATTGTAATTCCTTATGAAAAATATATACTGCCCAATGGTCTTACCGTGGTGGTGCATGAAGATCACAGTGACCCGGTTGTACACCTTGATGTTACCTATCACGTAGGTAGCGCGCGAGAAGAAATCGGTAAATCAGGTTTTGCACACTTCTTTGAACACATGATGTTTCAGGGAAGCGATAACGTGGGTGATGAGCAGCATTTCAAAATTGTTACCGAAGCTGGTGGAACACTGAACGGAAGCACCAATACAGATCGTACCAATTATTACGAAACTGTTCCAAGCAATCAACTTGAAAAGATGATCTGGCTGGAAGCCGACCGTATGGGATTTTTATTAGATGCCGTTACGCAAAAGAAATTTGAGGTACAGCGCGAAACCGTAAAGAATGAACAAGGGCAAAACTATGACAACCGTCCCTACGGATTAGTAACCGAAGTGGTCAACAAAAATCTGTATCCCTATGGTCATCCGTATTCATGGCTTACTATCGGATACATCGAAGACCTAAACCGGGTGAATGTAAATGATTTGAAAAACTTTTTCCTTAGATGGTACGGACCTAACAATGCAACGATCACCATTGGTGGTGATGTGAAACCCGCTGACGTTGTTAAGCTGGTTGAGAAATATTTTGGAAGCATACCAACCGGGCCGTCTGTTCAAAATATGAATTTGGCTGCTCCTATATTAAGTAATGATCGCTATGTAACGCTGGTAGACAACTACGCAAGAATTCCACAATTGATAATCACCTATCCTGCGGTGCCGGCTTTTCATGCAGATGAACCTGCGTTGGATTGCCTTGCGGAGATATTAGGACAAGGAAAAAATTCGATTTTTTATCAGGAGATTGTAAAAAACCAGAAATCATTGAATGCTTCTGCCTTTGGTAACAACAGTGAGTTATCCGGAATCATTCGATTCAGCCTGACACCTTCACCGGGAGCCACGCTAGCAGATTCTAAAAAACTGCTTGATGAAGCATTGAAAGCTTTTGAAGCTCGGGGTGTAACAGATGAAGATATTGAAAAATTCAAAGGGGCCTTTGAATCACAATACATCAATGGCCTTCAAAGTGTTTCGGGAAAGGTATCGCAGCTGGCTTACTTTCAGACATTCACCAGCAACCCCAATCAAATTGGAAAAGAACTCGATCGATACAATAAAGTGACCAAGCAGGACGTGCAGCGTGTGTATGAAAAATATGTAAAAAATAAACCCGCTGTTATTTTAAGTGTGGTTGTCAAAACTCAGGAGACCAATATCGTAGCTGCGGAGAACTATAAAGTAGATGAATCCAAATACAAAAATCCTGATTATGGTTATGCAGGTCTCACCTACAAAAAACCAACCGATAATTTTGATCGCCTGAAGATGCCTGGCAACGGGCCGAACCCGGTAGTTAAGGTTCCTGCTTTCTGGAAGAAAACCTTGCCTGGTGGTGTGAAAGCCATAGGCACACAAACTACTGAACTTCCTTTGGTGACTGTTTCGTACACTATTCCAGGTGGTCATATTCTACAAGCCAATGATACATCTAAGGTAGGATTGGCACGCATGTTTGCCGCCATGATGAATGAAGACACAAAAAATTATACTGGTGAGCAGATGCAGGCCGAACTTCAAAAAATTGGCAGCTCGGTTTCTGTAAACAGCGGATTTGATGGCATCACCTTCCGATTTCAAACCTTGAAAAAGAATCTCGATAAAACGTTACTCTTATTTGAAGAGCGTTTACTCAATCCGAAGTTTACACCAGAAGCATTCAGCCGCATTCAAAAACAATCCATTGAAGGCTTCAAGCAAAGTAAATCACAACCAGCGTTTATTGCTTCGGATGTATTTTCCAAGATGAATTATGGTACCAGTATTTTAGGCTTGAGTGAAGCCGGCACAGAATACACCGTAAAGAATCTCGCTTTAAAAGATGTAGAAGATTACTACCGAAATTTTATGACCTCAAAAGATTCGAAGTTGGTTGTGGTTGGTGATGTTACTGAAAGTGAGATTTTAGGTAAACTAAATTTCCTGTCTAAACTTCCTAACAAGGAAATTAAACTACCATCAGTGCCGGCCGTTCCGATTGTCGATAAAACCAGAATTTATCTGGTGGATGTGCCCAAGGCAGCACAGACAGAATTCCGCGTGGGCGGTGTTACCGGATTAAAGTATGATGCTACTGGAGAATATTACCGCGCCATGCTTTCGAACTATGCATTAGGAGGTGCCTTTAACAGCCGCGTAAATTTAAACCTGCGAGAAGATAAAGGATGGACCTATGGTGCACGTTCAGGATTTTCGGGCGACAAATACACCGGAACATTCACATTCAGTTCGGGTATTCGTGCCAACGCCACCGATAGCGCTATGGTAGAAGTAATGAAGGAGTTAAAAAACTACACGACCAGCGGCATCACCGAAGACGAAATCAAATTCATGAAGAGTGCGCTCGGGCAGCGCGATGCTTTGTTGTATGAAACCGGCTTCCAGAAAGCAGGCTTTATCGGTCGCATTCTTGAGTACGACCTGTCTTCCACCTTCGTAGATGAGCAGAATAAAATCCTTGCGAAAATTACGAAAGCAGATATTGATCAGGTTGCTAAAAAGTGGATCAAGCCTGAGACCGCCAATGTACTATTGGTAGGTGACAAGGTGAAGATTCTTCCTGGCCTCGAGAAATTAGGCTATGAAATAATTGAGTTGGATGTGAATGGCAAACTGAAGACAGGTAATGAGTCGCTGAACAAAAAAATAGTCGAGCCGAAAAAGTAATATACCTTACAAATTTCAATTCTCAGGTTTCAGTTTCAAGTTTTACAGTTTGAAATTTGAAACCTGAATTTTTTTAAGGCTAATTTTTCAAAATCCTCATCTCTACCCTTCGATTGAGTGACCTTGCCTCTTCGGTCTTCTCATTTGAAAGAGGTTGAGTCCCACCAAATGCTTTTGTCTTAACGCGATTTTTATCAATTCCTTTTGAAACCAAATACTTCTTGACAGCATCTACCCGATCCTGTGACAATTCCATGTTGGCACTTGCATTGCCCTGACTATCGGTGTGGCCTTCTAATTGGATTTCAATTTTTTCATTCACTTTCATCATGGCAACTACTTCATCAAGCTCAGTATATGATTGGGGATTGATGACCGCCTTTCCCTGGGTGAAAATGAGGTGGCTCAACCGGATCGTCTGCCCTGTTGGCACCATGGGCAAGTCTCGCAAGATTTTAAGGTCCGCTGCCTCCTTCGGGTCAACTAAAATGGTTCGAGGAAGATAGCCTGCTGCTTCGGCCGTTATCGAATACTTGGAAGAACCAAAAATAGAAAATGAGTAGATGCTATCATTCTGGGATCCAGAGATACCACCAGTAGGATAGCTTTTGTAAGAAATTTTTGATTTCACTCCTTTGCCTAACAAAGCATCAACTGCTTTGCCTTGCACCGTAATTTCCTGTGAATACCCAACCATGTTAGTTACCAGGAATCCTAAAGACAGCAAGCAAATAAGTTTCATCTCTTTATAGTTCAAGTTCAATTGAATCACCTGCCGTAAACGCCTTTGAATCTTTACTCTCTTCTTGTTCTTTACTTCTTATTTCTTTTTTTTGGCTTTCCCCGAAGAGGTCGACTTGATCCGCATTTGGCTTTTTTTGGAGCTGCTTTGGATCCTTTCCGTTGACTTTCGGTCCTTGACTTTCCGGGCTTGCTTTTGCTTCGATCGGCTCCCCGAAGAGGCTCGCTTGCTCGCCCTCCGAAGCCTTGGCGTAGGAGGGTCCGTCCTCCTCGATGATCGGCTCTGGACTTGTCTCCTCTTTTTTTTTTAGCGACTGAGAACCTTTGGTTTCAATAGCTTCCACTAAATCATTATCATCATCGCCATCTTCAAGGCCGCTGTCTTCCAGTTCCTCCACCGGTTTCACTTTCGTGACCTTGTGTTGAGAAAGTCGATTGCCCAATGCCTTCCAGCCTTTTACATCAATGATATCTTCGAGGTTAACAATTTCAATCTCCTTGTCCTTACCTTTTCCTTTTGTCAATTCAACTTCAATCTCAGGGGTATCGGAAGTGGTCACATATTCTAAACGTGAACCAATGCCTTCGGATATAAATCCAAATTCCTTGTCAAGTGTGTTCGTTTCAATCTGGAAGCGTTTTACAAAATACTGTTTGCTATCTCCATCCACATACACTGCTGAGATCGCTTTCTTAGGGTTAAACTTCTCAACCAAAATTGTTTTCTCCGGTTCGTAGCGGTTGGTGAGTTCATAGTTAGTGATCTTATAGGCTCCACTTTTCGTGATCGATAGTATCTGATCATCCCCATCAAATTTGCCAACGTGCTTACCACGCTTGTCTTTGTTTAA
>JANOQK010000276.1:0-3070 GCA_031414855.1 Bacteroidia bacterium
CTCACGTTTTGGCGCGGAGAGGATGTGTTTTGCTCGAAGTGTAAATTGTCTGAATCAGAATTTACAGGATTTTAGAATTAGCAGAAGTAGCTACCCCGGGGCAAAATCCAATACTTACACCAGTTGGAGTAAACCAGTATGATATTTTGACGCACTGAAGACTAATTGTTGTCGACTATTATTGCTTAGCCACGAACACAAAGTCTGCTGATTTCTCACCATCTCCAAAATCGCCTGAACGGGGTTCGTTTGTTTTAATCTTTTCTAAAAAGGCAAGAATTTCGTTCATTGTTACTATTCGATCATCGCCCCCATTACTACGGAGGGCTTCAATGAACTTTGCAGCAAAGGGAGAATGCCTTCCAGCCGCTCCGTCTGATACATACTCTTTACCTCCTGAAGTAATATACTTTCGTGTTTTACTAGATAGCTTGCGCACCAAGAACTCCGTTTGAGAAACTTCTGAATAAGATTCAGCACCACGCGAACGCGCAATAACAGGATCAAATGTTCCACCAAAACAAACATCCATTGTTAGCAAAATATGCTGACATGGGATATTGCCAATATAAGATCGAAGGTTGGAGTGAGAAATATAACTTGACTTTGCCCTGTCATTTTCTAGGGAATTTTTGGCGACTACATAGCCTTCGCCAAACGCTTCATCAAATTGCCCGTGACCCGCGAAGAAAATGAAAAGTTGATCCTGTGGTTTGTACTTCCGTTCTGAGTACTCACGAATTTTTACTAGCATCTCATCCTGCGTTGGGTTCTCTACCAATTCTACGTCAAAACCATACCTGTCCTTTAACTCTTGACTAATTATTGTAGCATCGTTAACAGGGTTAACCAAATCTGTCCAATTGTCATACTTATCCGTTGCAATAAGTAAGGCGTAGTCTTTTCGGTCCAAGGCAATAGCATCTGCAAGAGCATCTTTACCAACCACCACAGAACGTTGACTGTAAACCTTGCCGCCAGAAACATTCTCCACTTCCAATTCAATAAAATTAGAACCTTGGGCAAGGGTCATAGTTTGTTTTATAGTTTGTTGAGTAGCTCCAGCGCCTACCGCTATTGGCTTTGAGCCACGTGCTTCCTTGGTTACATTATCACCCACTACTAAGAGAATGCTTTTAATAGGGACTTCGGATTGAATAGTCGCCTCAATTTCTACCTTCACTTCAATTGTATTCGTGAATTCCAGCCGGGGCTGAATCCAGACAATTGTTGGCATAATGGAAACTTGCTGAGACAACACCTTATTATTAATGCGGAGTTCATTGCTTTTCCAGGCAAAATTCTGAGCTGAAACTGTGACAGAAGCACTCATCACTAATAGAATAATAAAATTTCTCATGGCTTAATGTAGTATTAGTCTCCCGTCAAGTTTCAAAACCTGTGTATTGTTTATGGTTCTAATTTTATAGATATATATGCCTTGCTGATACCTGATACCATTGCGGTCGGTTGCATGCCATACTAACTCGTTAATCTCTTCACCTTTTACATCATATTGCTGACTATGTATTTTTTGACCCATCAGATTATAAACTTCCAGTACTACAGAAGAAGATTCTAATGAAAACAATTTAAACGCGAAGGCATCACTACTTGGATTAGGATAAGGAATACCTATCGCAATTGACTTCTCTACATCCAATCTCTTTTCACGATAGAATAAAACCTTGAGCTCATATTTTCCTTTATTTGGAATGGTGAATGATTTAGTGTTCTTCATATCCAGGAGAATACCTTGTGCCGGATCATACAACAAAAGTTGTGCGTTATTGCTACCCAAGTCAACATCTTCCCAACTTAAGGTAATGTCTTTACCATCATAGTTTGATTCAACGCTAATACTCCACACTTGTTCATTGGCTGTTACTACTATGTCCTTACTAAAGCGTGGCGCTATAAACTCAGGGTGATAGCTATTAAACTCCAGGTGTTTCACAAAGCGCGGCAATGAAATATCATCAAAATCGTCTTTGCCGTTCATGGCATTGGGATGCATGCCTATGCCACCTAACGGATTGACCACGTTGCCTTGCGTAAGAGTAATGGGTACAATCCATTTCTCTGAGCTAATGTCTGATCCCATCTCATGAATGGATTTTCTGCCACCAGCCGAATTTTTTAAGGTGACTGGTATTGTTAGATCGATGGCTTTGTCTGTAAACACAAAACCACCTGAGTAAGGTTGCAGGCTATTACTCTCCGCAAAGTTGGTGGTGTTTTGAACATACACTTTGTATTTACCCACACCAGTTGGGTTTCCATTGGCAGCAAGTACATCATCCCAATCGATAGCAAAAGGAAATGGTGTTGCAATTTGGTTCCAGCCAACACCCAACGATAGTTTAAATGGATTGGACTGATCAACAGCAGGAACCGTTCCTACGCCCGCTTTGATGGAGACAGATTCACGAGAGTTGAACCAATAACTTTTTCCAAGTTCAATTTTATTAATGGTTGGGAAATCAACATTGCCGCCATTTTGATTGCGTACAATGCGCCACTTTGTATCATCATATTCCCCCAACACCGATCCAAAAATAGATTGAATCAAATTATCCTCCAGTACAAGGGGAATGGAAATGATCTGGTACGATTCCAATGAACCTCCAAAAGTTGAAATGGGTATAGCCGGACTGGAGGATCCAGAGAACGATTTTTTAATAGTGAATCGATTCGTCAGCACCGTAAAGGCGGCATCCTTTGCCGTAAAATAAAATTCTACTCCCAAATCATCAAGCATGGCCCTGGTAATAGTGGCTTCAAATTGATTGACATTAGAAGAGGAGGCGGAAGAAACGATAGGCAGAAAAGTTGGTGCAGCAATGCCACGATAAAATAATGTTGCCTCGCGTGCGCCCAGGCCAGCGCTTAAGGTAACTGAAACTTTCTGCGATTGCTCATCGGATGGAAATGAAGCGCTATAGGTCGGTTGACTAATTTGCAATGGATTAGTACCCACCGGAACATCCTGAGTTCTCACTTCGATCACATTTGAACTTAACGACTCTCCGCTAGCGTTAACTGAGCGCACCCTGTAATAATACTTTGT
>JANOQK010000277.1:0-1929 GCA_031414855.1 Bacteroidia bacterium
CGGAATGGGGATAGTGCCTCATGTTGTAAATGAACATGGAAAAAAATTTTATGTGGATTGGGAGGTTGGCCAAAAAACAGGTTTCTTTTTAGATCAACGGGAGAATAGAAATTTGTTAGGTGAATTTTCCAAAGGCAAGAAGGTACTCAATACATTTTGTTACACAGGAGGATTTTCAGTCTACGCTTTACAAGCAGGTGCCGAAGTCGTTCATTCAGTAGATGCCTCTGAGAAGGCAGTTGCACTTACCCGAAAGAATATTGAGTTGAATGGGTTTGATCCGGTTAAAAACGAATGCTATACGCTAGACACGTTTGAGTTTCTAAAAGATAAAAAAAATGAATATGATGTGATCATTCTTGATCCTCCCGCTTTTGCCAAGCACAAGGAAGCCAAGCATCAAGCGATGAAAGGCTATCAGCGATTAAATGCGGAAGCCATGCGAACTATAAAATCCGGTGGAATAATTTTTACCTTTTCTTGCTCACAGGTTGTCGATCGTCAATTATTTTATGATACAGTTGTATCAGCGGCAATTCAAGCGGGCAGGCAAATCAAAGTACTCCATCACTTATCACAACCTGCTGATCATCCTGTTTCTATTTTCCATTCTGAAGGAGAGTATTTGAAGGGGTTGGTGCTTTATGTGGAATAAAGATGCCACAGATTCACAGGTGATAATCAGCGAATCTATGGCAAGAATTATTTCAAGGTAGCTGCCGCTGGCTCAGGATGCTTCACATATCGCTCAAAGAACTCAATCACTCTCAACATGTGGTCCATCATCCTCCCCGGATTACCACTGCGGGTAAGTTCATGGCCTTCCTTTGGGTATCGAATATATTCAACGGGCTTATTCAAAATCTTTAAACTCTTATACAACATTTCGGATTGAATCACACCCGTACGCAAATCCTGATCGCCATGAATAATCAATAAAGGTGTATTGATTTTATCCACGTACGTGTAAGGCGAATTAGAATCAAGAACAGCTTTGGTTTCTTTATCCCACGGATAGCCTCCAAAATGATCTGGCACCAGGCGCCAAGCATTTCCTTCACCCATAAAAGTGGTTAGATCATAAACCCCACGCTGTGCATTGGCCGCTTTGAAACGATTGTCATGACCCACAATCCACGCTACCATATAACCCGCATAACTTCCTCCCTCCACAAAGAGTTGATCTTTATCAATCCATGTATTATTTTTTATCGCGTCATCTAATGAAGCTAAAATATCTGCTGCGGGACTTGTGCCCCAATCTTTAAAATTTGCTCGCTTAAACTTATCTCCATAGCCACCACTACCTCGCGGGTTGCAATAGACCACACCATAGCCCCAACTGTTTTCTAGTTGATACTCATGCCACATCGAAAAATTTCCAGGTCCCCACATCGCTGATGGTCCACCATGAATGTTAAGTATGGTTGGATACTTTGTTCCGTCTTTTTTCGCAACAGGTTCCATCACCCAATATTGAACTTTCGAACCATCCGGGCGAGTGAGCCAATACTCTTTTGGGAAAATCACTTGCTTATCTTTCATCCAATCAGTATTCAAATTGGTTAGTTGACGATTGGACTTGTCTTTTAATCCCATTAGATAAACCTCCCATGGATTTTTAGTCTCTGTTAAAGCATATACAACTTTATCGCCACGAACATCAAAATCATTTACACCATTATCGATACCTAAAATTTTTGTGATGGCACCTCCCTTGGCGGGAATGCTGTAAATCGGGATGTCTCCATCTGCCAGTGCTGCAAAATAAATGATCTTGCTATCGGCTGACCAAACAGCTCCACTAGCATCGCGATCAAGTGATGAGGTGAGTAATGTTGGACCAGCTCCGGTTGCTGTGGCAACAGCAATGATAGATTGCGCATACGATCTTCCCTCCGTTGTACTTGCTATAAATGAAATGGTTGT
>JANOQK010000278.1:0-45119 GCA_031414855.1 Bacteroidia bacterium
TAAGAAGAAGTACAACTGCTAAATAGCGGCTCATCATGCAAAGTTAACGGCCAGAAGGTAAATCAATGTTTTTTTTGGAACTTTGAGCGGAATTTCTGGTTTATCTGATCTTATTGCTGATAACCGGTCAGAACAAAGGATTAATAGAAACAACTAATTATGTATATCGAACAACTTTACACCAGTTGCTTGGCAGAAGCTGCTTACTATATAGAGTCAGAAGGTGAGGCTGCAATTATTGATCCATTGCGAGAAACAGAGCCCTATCTGGAACTTTCACAAAAGCGAGGCTCAAAAATAAAATTTGTTTTTGAAACGCATTTTCATGCTGATTTTGTATCGGGCCATATTGACCTTGCCAAAAAAGTTGACGCAACAATAGTGTATGGTCCTCAAGCCAATACCAGCTATAAAATTCACAAAGCAACAGATGGTGAAGAATTTAAAATAGGGAAGCTCACACTTCGTGTATTACACACACCCGGTCATACTCCTGAGTCATCTTGCTTCTTACTACTGGATGAAAATAAGAAAGAACATGCTGTGTTCACTGGGGACACATTGTTTGTGGGTGATGTGGGTAGACCAGATTTGCTAGATGGTGTAATGACTAAAGAGCAATTGGCCAGCATGATGTATGATTCGTTGAACAATAAAATAAAACCGCTTGGAGATGATGTAATAGTTTACCCGGCACATGGTCCTGGATCTGCCTGTGGGAAAAATATTGGGAAGGAAACTTTTTCTACCATTGGCGAACAGAAGAAATTCAATTATGCACTCAAGGATATGACCCGTGAGGAATTCATACGTGAAGTGACAGATGGCATTCTTCCACCGCCACAATATTTCTTTGAAGATGCCCGCATCAACAAAATGGGCTACGATTCAATAGAATCGGTGATGAAGGAAAACACAAAACCCTTGACTTTACAACAGTTTAAAGAAGCTGTGCAGAAAGGTGCTTTGGTGTTGGATACACGCATGCCCGATGATTTTGAAAAAGGTTTTGTGCCCGGTTCTCTGAACATTGGATTGAATGGACAGTACGCTGTTTGGGTGGGAACTCTTATTGACATCAAACAGCCTTTGGTATTAGTAACAGAAGTTGGAAAGGAAGAAGAATCCATTCTACGTCTTGCGCGTGTCGGCTATGAAAATGTAGTTGGCTATTTGGAAGGCGGAGCACCTGCCTGGGATGGTAAGCTTGAAACGGTGAAGTCCATTACTGCAGCTCAAATGAAATCTGAAATGCAAAAAGGCCTCACCGTATTAGATGTGCGTAAACCAAGTGAATGGAACATCAGTCATGTTAAGGATGCTGAATTTGTTCCTTTGGCTGGCATGCCTGACAATTTAAGCTCGTACGATAAAACAAAACCATATCTCGTGCATTGTGGAGGAGGCTATCGTTCTATGATTGCCATTTCATTGATGAAAAAGCATGGTTTTAAAAACCTACTGAATATTTACGGAGGTTTTGACGCGATGCAACAAGCGGGTCTGGAGATTGTAACGGAAGAAGTTGTAGTTTAATTTCTGTAATCGATTACAAGAACGTTAGGCGATGAAAGCCAGATAATCCTCAGGCGTATCTAAATCAATTGAACCTTGCGGAAAGTCTATCGTTTCAACTACTTCTTTATGTTGCAGGATTATTTTTTTTGCACCGGCTTGATCTTCAACATTCAATAGTTTTTCAAAAAGAGATTTATCGAACAAAGCAGGAACGCCTGAGGAGCCAGAGTAATAGGAGGCCACAATCGGACTTTTACTGAGTTCATATTTTTTAATGATCTGAGTTAGATGTTCAGCCGCAAGTAATGGTTGATCACAAACCATGACCAGCGCGGCTTCTAATTTGGGAACGAGAAGGAGCAATTCTTGCAGCCCTTTTTTTAAAGAACTTCCCATTCCTTTTTGCCAATCTTCATTAATGATGATTTCAACTGGCAACTGTTCAATTATTTTACGATGGGTAGCTTCATTGGCGCCAACTACAACGACTACTTTTTCAGCGGATGCAAGCAATGCCACCTTGGTAGATGTCAGTAAAAGTTGCTCGCCTCCAATTTCCAATAACTGTTTGGATTGCCCCATGCGAGAGGAAGAGCCAGCTGCTAGTAGAATGATCCCGATGTTCATTTTAAGAATTTATTGTGACACAGCTGCTTGTTACTCACATAATACTAAGTGCTATTTCTTTCTACCCTTTATATAGACTTCAATCTCGCCTGGAGAATCATTGACATAAGTGAGACTTACCTTTTCATCTTGTGTATCAACGGTAGCAGGGATGGCATTGGCTGTCAGGAACCATCCTTCTGGCAAAACAACAGTATTGAAAGGTCTGCCAAAAGCCCGATCAAAAATGAATTCATTTTCATTTAAGATATATCTGTTGGCATCGGTATAGGTCTCTTCAATTCGCAATCGCACTGTTTGCCCTTTTTTAACGGGGTCATACCAAATGACAACGATTTCAGTTTCTGATGTGATTGGCTCGCCAATGTCTAAACCCTTGATGCGTATTTCTTCTCCTTTAAGAGTTTCCACCTTTAATTCCTTGCCAGTGTCGAGCAACTTAGCAGTAGGATTGGATGCCTTACTTCCTTTGCGCACCACATTAATGTAGCGATCAGTTCCTTCTTTTGTTTCAGTGTAATCGTGATAGAGACGAAAAGATTGAGTTTCGGGTTGCTGCAGAAAGTAAACAATCTCTCTTGTCTCAATAGATCTTTCGGAAAATTCAAAGTTGATCCTAGCCTTTGACTTGTCCCGACTTTGTCCGCTTGCAGAGGTTTCTGTTGATGCCGGAGTCGGTATAGTAATGTTTATAGAGTTTGGGAGCTTTTTTGCCTCAAGATGAAATGCTACATCTTGTGACCCTGAATTAATAAAACTCACTTTTATTCTTCCGTCTTGTTCTAGCATGATCTGTGAGGGATAGTTGCATTTTACTAACTCATATCCTTTGGGCAGGACGACAGCATTTCTCTTGATCCCTAACGACCTATCAAAAATAATTCTGTCATCTTTATTATAATAGCTTGCCTCGTCTTTATACGTTTTATCAATCATTAGCCGATACTCACCACCTGGAGGAAGCAATCTTTCTAATTTCACTTTTAGGTATTGTCCGTCTGGCTCTGCTTCTAGCCATCCTGCTTTTCTGGCATCTACTCCACTAACAACAGCCCATTCCAGATTTTTTCCGGTCATCATATCAACCACCTTACCAATAGTATGCCCACTGCCTTTACGCAATGTGTTGTAGTAAAACTGCAATCCTGGTGTGGTAGAGCTTACATGGTAAATGATTCGAAAGCTTTGCGTAGCAGGTTCGAGTAGCTCATAACGTGTGTAGGAATCTTCTGATAATTGAGATTGGCTATAGGCGAAATGGAAGAAAAGAAGAATCAAAGAAGATAAGGGTAGCGATTTCATGATAAGTGATGTTTACAAATTTTAGTACCCTGAAGACGGCATTGAGCAACTTCTACTGCGAATTGGCATAGTTCAACTCACTACAATTTCACCACTTTTTTAACGTCTTGATCTCCAAGATACACCTGCTTGAAAACCTGATCATTTTGTGGGTCGCGATGGTGGATAGGACCTGGATGATATTTTAAAAATCCTCCTGAGCGGTTAGCAAACTTGCTTTGAATTTCGGCAATAATAGATACTGCGATCTCGTCTGGTGCTTCAGCGCCTATATCAAGGCCAATGGGCGAATGGATTCTTAGGTAGTTTTCTGGTGAAAGTTGAATGTTTTGATTTGAAAATTCCTGCAGCATTTTATCAAAGCGCTTTCGTGGACCAAGA
Organism: Bacteroidia bacterium; assembly: GCA_031414855.1. GTDB lineage: Bacteria > Bacteroidota > Bacteroidia > Cytophagales > Cyclobacteriaceae > ELB16-189. The sequence continues at coordinate 3,829 of JANOQK010000278.1, forward strand.
ATGCCAATGTAGGGCGCTTCGGTTTTGATTAGTTTTTTCAACACATCGCGATCATATTCATAATTGTGCGACATTAGTACACAAGCCGTGTAAGGTGTTATACTAAAATCACGATCTATAAATTCTCTTTGACATAGAGAAAGCTTATCTGCAGTAGGAAAGAAGATGGGAGCAATATGAGCAACACATTCATCCGTGACGGAAACATTCCAGCCTAATGATTTTGCCAGTTCACTTACAGGACGCGCATCAAAACCTCCACCAAAAATGATAAGAGAAATAGTAGGCTGAATCAATTCAATGAAAACTTCATACTCAACTCCTTCAATTTTGTAAGTCTTCGCTTCCGACTTCTTTGTTTCAAATACAAGAGACAGATCGTTTATTACAACAGTTGCCAGTTTTGTATTTTTTAATGAAGAAGTTATCGACTGATCGCTGGTGATTAAGTGTTTTTCACCAACGCCATCCGATCCTGAGAAAATGGTGGCCATGGCGAGCGGGCCGGTGGCATGTTCAAAACTCTCGAATAGCTGAACTGGATTTTCGTTTTTACTATCCAGCGGCTCGATTAACACATCAATCACTCCGTTGCATCCTAATCCGATTCCAAGATTTTGATTGCTTTCTTCCCTGGTATCATAGGTAACGGTCATTGGTTTTCTATCGGCCATTACCTGCCGCGCTTTTCGCAAGGCATCACCTTCCAGGCAACCTCCACTAATGGAACCCACCCAACGGCCATCGTCCGTAATTAACATTCTTGCTCCCGGACTTCGATAAGAAGAACCGCGAACCTTCACAACAGTTGCCAAGGCTGCTTTACGCTGACCAAAGTCAATCTTCTTGTATTCGCTGATGATGGTTTTAAAATCTTTCAAAACTTAAATTTACTTTTTTTCCTGAAGAGTAAGATCTAGTTGCTGCACTAATGGGGATTGCTCCGGTGTGAGTGTAAAGAAGACCTCAATATTTTTCTTTTCTCCCTCAATAACAAATGTTCCGCGCAATTGATTCTCTGGCACCAGTTCCTTCACACTAATTATTTTACCAGATTCCTCCAGAGTTTTCGTTGTTAATTTTTTCCATGATTCCAGAGATTGATCTAAGAAAAAATTCTCAGCTAGTATGTTTTGTTTTTCTGAAGCCCAACTCTGTATCAATTCTACTATTTGATTTTGTCGTTGTTGTAAAACATTGGATACGGGCAATGCTCTTGGTTTTAAATTGGCCATATAAATCAATGTGTCAAGTGCCTTTGCATTTGTAGAGCCCATTCCTCCGTAGGTAAGATTGCTTAATGATACAATTCCGATTCCTAAGTCCGGAAAGAATCTCCACTCACTCCCAAATCCAGGTAAACCACCACCATGCCTTATCGAAACAAAATCTTTGCAATCCTTGCGATAAAATAATCCATATCCATAACCGGTAATGGAAGGGCATGGCTCACCACTCCGTGTTTTGTTTTGTGGGAAGAGTCCACCAAAGCGCTGGAGTTGTTGCATTTCTCTCAATGAACTACGCTTTAAGACGGATGATTCTTCATTATTTCTTGGAGGCCAGGCAGATAAGTGAAGTTGTAGATACTTACTGAAATCTTCTATCGAACAAATTAATCCTCCCATCGCACCATAAGCGCCATCGTGCAGCAAAGGTTCTTCTTTCCATTGTTCATCTTCCCAGCGATAGCCGATGGCCAATTGTTCTTTTGGAATCTCCGTGTATTCCCAACGTGAATCTTTCATCCCCAATGGAAGAAGAATATTTTCATTGATGTATTGCTGATACGGTTTGCCGGAAACTTTACTCACTATTTTTCCTAGCATTGCAAAACCAAGATTGCTGTATTCGAAGGTCAGGCCGGGAGCATCGGAAAAAGATATTCCCTGTTTGATGAGTTCGAGTAGCTCTTCATCCGTATCATCCAATTGTTGGTCGCCCCATGGGTTGTCTTCCGGAAACCCTGCAGACATGGTTAGTAAATGTTCGATAGTGATGGGTGAAGAATCTTTTGTGAGGCTGATAACTTTCCCCATTTCTGGAATGTACTTTGAAACAGGATCATATAAATTAAGTTTCCCTTCATCTCTTAACTTCAGAATGGATAAGGCAGTAAAGCTTTTGGACATCGAGGCAATTCTGAAATTAGTGTTGGCTGTGGCCGAAGTGTTGGACGAAATATTAGCAACACCAAAGGCATTGGAATAAACAAGCTGACCATCGGCCACTATTCCAAATGCCATTCCTGGGAAGTGATTTTTTTCAAAATGGTCCTGAAAGATTTTGTCAATGACAGGAAACGCTATTTGCATTTTTTTAAGTCTATCCTTGTCTGCGAAACTGGCTAGTTTAAAATCATTTGAGTAAGTGACCTCTGTTGTTGTTGTAGCAGAATTTTCCTTTCCTCCACAACCTAACAGTGTCATGGCTACCAAGACATAATCAAAACGGATTTTCATTATCTGATTTTTAATAAGTATAGTCAATACTCTTCGTTGTGGGCAAAATATTCGATGTGAGTGAGGTGACCCTCATATCGTTTAAAGACAATAAGATCACCGACATTCTTGGTTTGATAATGTTCAAGCAAACAGTGGACCTGCAACTTCTCACCGTCTTTCGTTTTAACGAGTGCAATCCATTGGTCATCCCTATTCACGGTGACAAAGAAATTTCCTCTTCGCACACCTCCATAAGGGGTGTAGCCTGTTGCCGGGGTGCCCGGAATAAATGTCTTTTCAAGAATTACACCTTCTTGTAGATCTGGTTTTGAAAATAGAAGATCGAACACTAACAACGAGCAAGCAATGATCACCACAAGTAGCACCCCGCATCCAAGCACGGTAGATTTTTGAGTGGCCATACTTATTTCTTTACAGCATTAACCTGTTCGGGTGTTATTGCATCTCCTTTATTGCCAAAGGAATTTCGGATATAGTTGAGAACATCACTTGTTTCTTCAGCAGAAAGATCAAATCCAACCATTTCGGTATTGTATTTCTTCCCATTAACAATCATTTCACCGGTAGCTCCTTTCAACACCTGCAAGATTGAACGCTTTTTGTCCGCCATCAGGTAATCGGCTTTAGCGAGGGGGGGAAAGAGGTCTTCAATGCCTTCGCCCTGTTCCATGTGGCAAGATTGGCAATAAGTGCCATATACTTCTTTGCCGCGAGTAACGCTGGCATTTAAGTCAAATTTTGATTTTTGCTTAATGGATAATAAAGACGAGAGCGAAAAGAAAAGTAGGATGGAAACAATAATTCTAATCATTTGTTTTGCTTTATTGTTAACGAATGCCTTTTTGACATTTACGAAAAAGAAATATACGGAAAAGCCATTAAATAGATCAGTTAAATTGTGTAGCCGAGCAAAAGACCATTTGAATAGCTCAGATTGATGGACCAAGGATTATCTTTCATCTTTGTATAATTACAGTAGGTCATACCAGCGTTACAGTTCAGAAATATTTAGTTCCGCGGCTTCCCAACCAGACTGATATTTCGGAAAAAAAGAAAAATATGAATATGAAATTATTAATAATCGCAATGTTCACACTGGTGAACGTTAACGTTTTTTCGCAAAACCATTCCATGGTTGTTGTGATAAAGAATGTTAAGGAGCCGAAGGGTAAAGTTTCAGTGGCATTGTTTAATCGCGAAGATGACTTTATGGGAAAAAGTCTAGTGAGCCAATCGACTGTGGCAAAGAGTGGAGAAGTTCAAATTACTTTTGAGAATGTAATCCCCGGTGACTATGCTATCAGCGTTATGCATGACGCCAATGAGAATAATGAACTCGACTCGAATGCCTTTGGTATCCCTAAAGAAGGCTTTGGTTTTTCGAATGATGCAATGGGCGTGTTTGGACCTCCATCGTATGAAAAAGCGAAATTTAGCTTTTCAGGCGAAAGTAAGGTTGCTATAACCTTGAAATATATGTAAAGGGCCTTTAAAGAGGCATGCCGAATACCCTTTAATAGGTATTTTTAATCCGGGAATCTTGATCTAATTTGAGGCTGATAAAATTGTGGTCAATGTTCCCGGGTACTTGCAAACCAGTCTCTATACTGGTGATTTTTCTATTTGTTTTTTTGAATTCAAACGCTCAAGGCTGGAAGGAGCATTATGACCAATCGGTAAAGCTTTACGAACAAGAGCAACTGGCTGATGCATACGATCTAGCCAACCAATCGCTGCAAGTCTATATAAGCGAAAGTGGTGCTGCAAATGAAAATTATGCGGCTATACTTCGCCACTTCGCCAATGTCTGTTATGGTTTGGGGAAGTATGATCAGGGAATTGACCTACTTACCAAAGAGATCCAAATCCGCGAGTCAAAACCAGATCAAGGCCTGGCGGATGCTCATTTGAACCTTGCAGAGTTTTACAAACAACAAGAGAAATTTAGTGATGCTATTGGTCAGATTCAGGCTAGTGAAAAGATTCTTGAGCAATATTTTAAAGCGACTGATCCAGAATTGATCTCCTGCCGTCTTAATCTGGCAACTACATACTACCTGGCAGGAGTGCTTCCCGCAGCTTATCAAATTATGCATGAGCATTTTAAAAAGTTAAGTGAGATTATTACTTCGTCAAGTGAGGAGCTATATGCCTTGTATTATTATGGATTACTGTTAAATGACCTTGGCAAAACAGAAGATGCAGTATATGCTTTCATACGAGCAAAAGAATTATGGGAAAAGGCAGAGCAAACCAGTGGTGCAGAATTCGCTTTGGTCCTTTCAGGCCTTGGTCAGGCGTATCATCAGTTTAATTTATTTTTTAAGTCGGAAGAGACGTATCTGCAGGCTCAGCAACTTTTAGAGTCACTTCAATTAACTAATGATGATTACTTAAAGCTTATTAACTCACGTGCGGTTAATCTTCAAGCATTAGGACAAACGGCAAAAGCACAACAACTATTCGCCATTATACAGACGCATCCTGATGGAGGTGCGATTTATGCGACCTCGCTTAACAATAGGGCAACCTTCTATCAGAACAAAGGAGACTACGAGGAGGCTGAAAAATTATACATGGAAGCATTGAGTAAATTCAATCTAGCCAGTTCGGATGGCAAACTCCAGAGTGCCGAAACGAAATCTAACCTGGCCATTCTCAAATCGGATCAGAGAAAATACGATGAGGCGATCGCCTTGCTGACAGAGGCACGAACCACTTATGAGGAAGCGGAAGCAACAGGAACAACAGGATATTTGAACCTATTAAATAAAGTCGGTTCCGTTTATCTGAAAGCAGGAAAATATCCGGAGGCAAAGGAATCATTTGATTTATCCTATGCCCTTTCTTCAAACTCACCGGAGACGACTAAAGTAGCGAGATTACAGGCCTTAATGGGATTGGGCTCGTTGGCTTTTCAGCAAGGAAAGATAAATACAGCCGATTCTATCTTTGAATCTGTAATAGAAGTATATGAAAGCCAAAAACTGCGACAGGATGCCAATTACCTGGCGGCACTGAGTAATCTCGCCTCCGTCAAGCAACAACATGGGCAACTTAAAATCAGTCGGGATTTAGTGCGAAAGATGGCAAATCAGTCGGCAATACTTTATGGAAAAGAAAGCCGGCTATATGCCATTGCACTAAATAATCTGGCTATGCTGGATTTGCGCTTAGGAATCGTCTCTGAGGCCAAACTATCTATTGATTCAACAATAGCTATTTTTGTAAGCCTGAAAGCAATTGCTTCCACGGAGTATGCTCAATCACTTGCTACCCGGGCTAAATACTATCAAATGCTGGGGAACTACAATCTGGCAGAACCCGAATACAAACAAGCCCTTGAAATAGTCAGCAAAAATGAAGGAAATCAAAGTCTGGAGTATGCAGAGCTATTAAATAGTCAGGCCTTGTTATTGCAAACCCTTGGCAATTATGATGAGGCAGAAAAGCTATTGACTTTAAGTAAACAAATTGTAGAACAAAAACTCGGAAAAAATAATGTAGAGTATTCCACATCTCTTCAAAATCTAGCTGCCCTGCATCAGGCTCAAGGGCAGTTGGCATTGGCGGAGAAAATGTTGGAAGAAGCCCAGTCGATTGACAAGTTTGTTTTAGGAGAAATGCATCCTCAATATGCTGTGCTGATTCAAAACCTGGCAACGGTTTATCAGAAAACGGGGAAAATTCAGCAAGCAGAAATCTATTTAAATAGTGCCTTGAAAAACTATGAGTTTAATTTTGGCAAGAAACATGCGTCTTATGCTACCACCATTGGCAATCTGGCTTCGCTTTATCAAGATGAAAATAAATGGAGCGAGGCCGAGGCTGCTTGGAAGGAAAGCCTGAGCATAAGAAAAGAGTTAGTGGGTGAGGAACATCCTGACTTTGTCCGCACCCAACTTGGGTTAGCGGGGCTTTATCATGCACAATCAAAGTTGGATGAAGCAGAAAATTTGTACGAGCCTGTTATCAAAAACTATCAGAAGCAGGTCAAAGAGTTTTTCCCTTCTATGAGTGAGAAAGAGAAGGCGGCATTTTTCGCTAAAATAAAAATGGCATTTGATTCCTATAGCGATTTTGCCATAGAATATTCCATGGTCAATACTGCAAAGAAACCAGAGTTATTGAAAAAGGTGTATGACTTGCAACTCATAAACAAAGCTATCTTACTGAGTTCTTCCAGTAAAGTGCGCGCGAAAATTTTAGCCAGCAAAGATGCTGCCCTTCTTAATCTTTATCAGGGTTGGCTTCGAACAAAGGAACAAATTCTAAAATGGTACACGCAATATTCAATTGAAGAGCGAGCGAGTGTAGATATCAAAATACTCGAAGCGAAAGCGAATGATCTTGAAAAATCATTATCACTGCAATCTTCATTTTTTAAAGAAGGAATTGATCAGGAGACGATCACCTGGTTAGATGTAAAAAATTCTCTTTCGGTATCTGAAGCAGCTGTTGAAATACTTCGGATAAAAAAGAGATATGCGAAAGATACCGTTTACTATGTTGGCTTGTCGGTAAAAAGCCAATCAGAATATCCTGAAGCTATTATTTTTCCATTTGGCAATAAACTGGAAAGCAGATATTATAAGTTTCTACGCAACAGTATTAAATTCATTCATCCAGATTCAATTTCCTATCCCCTATTCTGGAAACCCCTGGAGGAGAAATTGCAAGACATTCAAACAGTATTTATTAGTTGTGATGGCGTTTTTAATAAGGTTAATTTTAATGTATTAAAAGATAAAGGCACTGATCAATTTGTAATTGACAAATGGTTGGTGCGTAGGTTAAGTAATACGCGAGAGTTGGTTGAGATGAGGAAATCAAGTGAAGCGGAAAAGATTCCAAATAGTGCGCTATTGGTCGGATTTGCAGATTTCAATTTAGAAGCCACTAATGTATTGGGGTCAGATAAGAAGAGAAGCGCGGCTCGTTTTTTTGGATTTGAGGGCGATGAAATTCCAATGCTTCCGGCAACAGAAAAGGAAGTAGATGTGTTAAGTCAGTTAATGATTTCGAAACAATGGGCAGTCACGAAACTTATGCACTCTGATGCATCAGAAGAAAATGTAAAGAAGATAGAAGGGCAATCTGTTATTCATATTGCATCGCACGGTTTTTTTTTAAGTGACATGAGCCAGGATGATGGTTCGTTTAATGAGGAATTTTTGAGCAACCCACTTTTTCAATCTGGTGTGCTGTTATCAGGTGCCGCTGTTCCAAGCAGAGCCAAGGAAGGAATGGAAGATGGAATATTAACTGCTTATGAAGCCATGAGTTTAAGTTTGGATCAAACCGAGTTAGTGGCACTTTCTGCTTGCGAAACTGGCTTGGGTGAAATTCAAAATGGAGAAGGCGTATTTGGGTTGCAACGGTCTTTTTTGGTGGCAGGCGCCAACTCTATATTAATGAGTTTGTGGCAGGTAGATGATGTGGCCACGCAGGAATTGATGGTCAACTTTTATACCCTTTGGTTAAGTGGTGATAGTAAGCATGAAGCTTTTAGAAAAGCCCAGTTAGTAATCAAGAGTAAATACAAAGAACCTTATTATTGGGGTGGATTTATTATGGTAGGAAAATAGATTTAAAATGAAGAGAATAGTTTTAATGATAGGTTTGAACCTCGCAACCACGTTCGCTTGGTCACAAGCCAATCCTTCTGTCATACAGTCTGTGGCAGTTGATTCTATGGCCTTGTATAATGCCACCAAAAAGCAGGCCATAAGTGATCCTAATATGACCGAGTATGCACCCACGATTCAGGCAGATGGCAAGACCATCATCTACGAAGCAAGCACCAATGGAAAAAAATATAGTCTGTTTCAGGCAACGAAGGAAGGAAATGCATGGAGTAAGCCAGTAGCACTTGATCAGATAAATTCCTCAGGAGATTCTCTTGACCTGATTGGTGGCCCTAGCCTTAGTTTTGACGGAAATATTTTATACTTCTTCAGGTCTGTTTGGGACAAAGATGCTGCTGGTGTAAAGAGGGCAAATGAGGAGATATTTTATTCCTTGCGACAAAAAGACGGATGGAGTGAGCCCGCTACGTTAGGAAAGCCAATCAATACGGATGGCTATGAAGGCTTCCCATCTATAAGTGCAGATGGAGGTACCTTATATTTTGTAAGACAAAATTCAGATGGCCCACGTGATCGTGATTTGCGGAAGCTTGAACAGTTTTGTACCAGTATTTACAGATCCTTTAAAAATGCTGATGGAAGTTGGGGTAGACCTGAAAAATTAGGATGGCCTATTAATCAGGATTGTGAAAAGGCACCTCGTATTATGGCCGATGGTCGCACTCTCATTTTTTCTTCCAATCGGCCGGGAGGTAAGGGAGGATATGACATGTTTCAGTCTAAGCAAAATGCACTTGGTGAATGGTCGATTCCAGAGCCTCTTGATTTTGTAAATACTACTTTCGATGATCAATTACCGTGTATTTCAGCTGAGGGTGATAACATGTACTATACCTATAATAACAAGGATATTTATTCTGTTACAATCCCGTATAAGTTCAGGCAATTCATGAACAATATTGTGCAGGGTTACATCACCGATCTTGACACAAAGCAAGGCATAGCCGCCAAAGTAATTGTAACCGATGCTTTAACTTCAGAAAAAGTGATTGAGTTAGATAATAACCCTTCGGATGGAAGATATACAGTTGTTTTGCCTGTAGGAAGAAATTTTAATATTGAATTCATCAAAGAGGGATATTCCAGTTATGCTTCACACCTGGATTTGAATGAAGTAAAAAAGTACCAGGAAATAACGATGGATGTTCAATTGTTTAAAGCGGTGAGACTAAACATAACCATAAACGACCGCGAAATTTTTGAACCTATCTCAGCTGAAATAAAAATAAAAATTAAAGGTCAGAGTTCGTTTCTTAAAGATGTGAAGAATAATCCGATCACAGGTTTTGTGAGCGTGGATTTACCTGTTGGACATGACTATGAAATTGTTGCAAGCGCACAACATTTTAAAAGCGCCATCGATTATTTCGATGCTTCTGGTTTGGTTATCTATCGGGATTTTGAAAGATTTATTGAATTGATTCCGGAGAAAAGGGAGGTAATGATTAATGTTTCGGATCGATCCAACAATTCAAAAGTGAAGTCTAAAATTTTGCTAAAGAATAAAAGCCGTGACGAAGTCATTGAGATACAAGGAAATCAAATGGTTTCTCTGCGGTCGGGTGATCGTTATGAGGTGGAGGTAACGAGTGATCAGGGGTACGCTTTCAATTCTACTACGTTAGATTTGACTAAGGGATCTGTTGAGCCAGTTAATATTCCATTGCTAAAGCTAGAGCAGAATGCATTGTTGACATTGAAAGATATCGTATTTGAATCTAATTCCGCAGTGCTTACCGAAAGTTCCTACACTGAACTACAGCGCGTAATTAAATTAATGCGCGAGAATCCAACCTTAAAAGTTGAGATTGATGCCCATACCGATGATGTAGGGTCTGATAACTATAACCTCATCTTATCAGAGAAAAGAGCAAAAAGTGTTGTGGAATTCCTGCTGCAGAATAGTATAGGTATCGAGCGGTTCAATTCAAAAGGGTTTGGAGAATCCTTGACGAAAGTTCCTAATACAAATGAAGAGAACCGCGCAGCCAATAGAAGAGTTGAGCTAAAAATTGTAAGCATTTAGATTTTCGTTTATGAAAAGGTTATTTCTGTTGATTATACTTTTGAGCAGCAGTGAGTTGGTCTTTGGCCAACATATTAAGTATAAAGATCTGTTTCCGAAATTTTCATCACTTTCAAATGAAGAAATAAAAAATGAACTTAAAGAATACTTGGCAGAGGATTTGAATCACCCAAATGCGAATTTTAGGTTGGCCTATGTGTATGAAACTAATTATAGACGGGCAGATCCACTTACGGAATTTCAGTTTGCCATGGCGAATGTCGAGCAAACAAAGATTAGGTACATCAAGTCAAAACAACTGGTTGATGAACGCGAAGTAGAGCGCAATAATGAATACTACTTTCCACTCTTTAAAACATTTGATACTAAAGGAAAGCCCTACGTAAGCTTTGTTCAGGTTCAGCAAAAAGTGAATAATGGCTACGATTCTGCTGTTCTCTTCAGTGATAAGATGCCGGCCATTTATAAGAATTTTACCAGGAGTGTCTATCATTATGGGCTAGCCACAAAAATATTTGCCGATATATCCAGTCAATTTGGATCAACGGAAGATTTGCTTCTGCTTCACAATAGTGAATTGGATCATAAGCTCGGTAGCTTGAAGATGCATTACGACTCCACGCTTATTTACCTAAATCACTATACCGAGCTGATTAAGGCATACCCCATCCACACCCACCAACAGAGGTATCAAATTCAAGCTATCAAAACATACAGGCTGGATGGTTTACAAACACGAGTGAATTTTCTGATTAATGATATTTCACTTTGGGATTATGGCACCTGGGTTGATCAGATTCGGCTTCAGTTGAGCAAAGAAATTTTAAGCCTTCGAACGAAATTGAGGCAACAGCAAGAAAGCCTGGATAAATCCCTTGAAAAGGTGTCTTCAATTTCTCCGAGTGAATCGTATACACCAATTAGTCTTGACAAGCAGACTATGTTTGCCTTGAGTAATTTTGACAGGCAATCCATTGTGCAGTCTCTTTTCAACTATAGAGCATTTAAGCAAGAGTTTATCCGTCAGCGCAAGCAAGTGCAATTAGATACTGCTGCCAGCGAACGAAATGCACTAATCTATACCCAATGGATTTATTCCAATCGCAAAGCAGATACACTGCTCTTCTCAGTTGACGCTGGCCTGACTCCACTAAAGATTGAGAAGCACAAAGAATTTTTGGACACCTATTACAAGGGTAGAGGAGGAATTGAAAGTTTGTATCAGGCCGAGAAGAAATTGATAGCCGATGACTTTAAGGTTCAAACAATTTCCATTCAGGGTGTTGTCAAAAACTTGCAACTGGGATATGCAGGAGAGCCAGGAAAAATGATAAGAGTAACTACTGTGAATGTGCCATTGTTCGTTGTCCCAGGGGATTCCCTTCCAGTAGATAATTCTTTACAAACTCGAAGGCTACTTAAAAATTCGGACGGCAGCACCTATGTTGGTGGTATGTACAGACCAGACAAAAAATTAGATAATTTGGTTGTTTTTGTTGCGAAAATAAATGCTGAAGGAAAGGGTGAATGGTTTAAAAACTTCAATTTAAAAGCCGACAGTTTGAGTAAGGACGCCTTTGATAACCACCTCGGTCCAATGACTCTAACAAAAGAAGGCTGCGCTTTTGTGGTGCATACACTGGATGCCTCTAAAACAAAAAAACTGAACTCACTTATTTACCTGACTGAAAAAGGAGAAGATAAAAAGAGAAAAAAACTTGTTGAAACGTCTTATCCAAGACTAATCACATATAGTGAAGAAGTGAATGGTTTCGTAATGTTGTTAAAAGGAGATCAACCAGCAGAAGACATTGGCGTAAAGGAAAATATGACCCTGCTAAGTTACAATGTATTAGGTGATCAACTTTGGAAACGAGAAATTTCGTTAGCGGGTAGCGCGGTACAGCTCTTTAACCTGAGCGATGGATATGCTATTGTGGGGAATTATCAACAGATCACCGACCTGGCAGGCAAAGAATTTAGGACACGAGTTACAGAAAAGGAAACGGGATCCTATTTCATAAAAATAAAAAGTAACGGAGTGACTTCTCTCATCAAACCGTTTTCCATGGGGTCTTCATGGGTGACTGTTCGTGTGGTAAAGGTTAATGACAGTTCGCTTCACTTGCTTGGCTTTAAAGGAACGCCAGCTGATCAAAAGGCTGGTCAGGAATTAGGGAGCCACACCATGATTGATTCTAATGGTCAGGTGATTTTTAGTAATGTTCAATAACGGGTTTTTTTGATCTGAGAAAATCGGGATATCAAACGATTGCGGAGTTTTCTTTATCAGCATTGATTTGATGTTCAGTCGAATTGCACTTCATTTGCTGGATTAGCGATCCTATAATTTAAACCTAAACTGGATATACAATTTCATGGCAAAATTTACTGAGCTGTTTCCCTACAAATTCGACACAAAATATTCTAAGCCCGTTGCCTACTTCTCGATGGAGTTTGCCATCGACCAACCCCTGAAAATTTATAGTGGAGGCCTTGGTTTTTTAGCTGGATCACACATGCGAAGCGCATACGAGCTCAAACAAAATATAATTGGCATTGGTATTTTGTGGAAGAAGGGATATTATGACCAGGAACGCAACCAGGACCAAACATTAAAGGTCAGCTTTCGCGATAAAGACTATCATTTTCTGACAGACACAGGTATTCTTTTTCCAATTACTATACACGGAACAAAAGTGTATGTAAAAGCGATGTTGCTGAAACCAGAAGTTTTTAAGACCGCACCTCTGTTTTTACTTACAACCGACATTCCAGAGAATGACTATCTCGCTCAGACAATAAGTCATCGCTTGTATGATCCAAACGAAACCACCCGCATCACACAATCCATTTTGCTGGGTGTTGGTGGAGCTAAACTATTAGATGTGCTCGAACGTCAAACGGACATCTATCATATGAACGAAGGCCATGCCTTGCCGCTATGTTTTTATTTACTCGATAAGTATAAAGACATTGAGGAGGTTAAAAAACGAGTTGTGTTCACAACGCATACACCCGAATTGGCTGGTAACGAAGAACACAGCATTCCTTTATTAAACAGTATGCACTTTTTCAATGGGCTTACGGTGAAGCAAGTAGAAGATTATGTTCACCCTCAAAATGGAGTATTAAACTATACTCTCAGTGCCCTGCGGTTGGCCAAACGTGCCAATGGAGTTTCTCAATTGCACGGTGAGGTGGCGCGCAAGATGTGGAAAGCCAACAAAGGAATTTGTGAAATCACAGCGATTACAAATGCTCAGAACAAAACATATTGGAGCGATCCTGAATTAGATAAAGCGTTAGAGAAAGATAATGACAAAGCATTGATTGCCCGTAAAAAAGAATTAAAGCTTAAATTATTTCGTGTAGTAGCCAACCAAACCGGAAAATTGTTTGACCCAAATGTTTTGACCATCGTATGGGCAAGAAGGTTTGCTGCTTACAAACGTGCCAACCTTCTGATGGCTGATTACGATCGCTTTTTGAAAATTGTATCAAGTAAAGAATTTCCTGTTCAGGTTATTTGGGCAGGTAAACCATATCCTGAAGACTTTGGAGCAATCAATATCTTCAACGAGATTTATTGGAAGGCAAAAGATATCCCTAACTGCACAATTCTTACTGGCTATGAGTTGTGGATTTCAGGGCACCTGAAAAAAGGATCAGACGTTTGGTTGAATAACCCAAGGCTTTATCATGAGGCTTCGGGCACATCGGGTATGACTGCCGCTATGAACGGATCAATCAACCTTTCCATTCCAGATGGCTGGGTTCCTGAATTTGCTAAAGACGGAAAAAACAGTTTTGTCATAGATACCGCGAAAGACTCTTTATCACCTGAAGAAAAAGATACTATTGAAGGACAGAATTTACTTGACCTGCTGGAGAAGGATATTATTCCAACCTATTATAAAAACCCTGACAAATGGATCAAAATCATGAAAGCAAGTATGACGGATGTACTTCCTTATTTTGATGCCGGTAGAATGGCAGATGAGTATTACGAAAAGATGTATTTGAAGGAATAGGTACTTCATTCTCGTGAGGAAACTGAAGCGAAAGGAGCATCAGGAGCAAGCGGCAATTCGATTTCCCTTTCGTTGGAAGTATAAAGGTTGGGAAGTGTAATAAAGAACTTTGTTCCTGTTCCGGGTTGGGATTCTACGGAGACCAATCCACCAAGTTTTAAAATGGTTTCCTTAAAAATATACAAGCCCAATCCAGAACCCTTTGAATTTATATTGGCGCGATAAAACATATCAAATATGCGCCCAAGATGTTCTTGTTCAATGCCTAGGCCATTGTCATTGAATTCGATCGTGATTTCTGTAAACGAAATCCTAATCTTTATATGGATAAAGGGTTTTTCTTTGGTAGGATCAGCATACCTAAACGCATTAGAGATAAGGTTGTTAAAAATGATCATTAACCTATTTCGATCTGAAAAGAGGTAGCAGATCTCTTTAATTTCTATGCGCTTCTCTATTCGTTCGGCTCCTTCCAAAAACCGGTGACTCTCAAAAATTTCTGAAATGATTTTATGGAGATCTAATTTTTCACGAAATATGTCCATCTTCTTATTTTTTGCATAGCTCACGATTTGTACAATAAAATCCTCCTGTCGATGAATGCTTGTTTGCATCATGTTAAAATAGGGAACGAGATTTGACTGTCGGTTTTCCTGATGCAACAAATTAATGAGTCCAAGCAAGGATGTAAGTGGCGAACGTAAGTCGTGTGCTGTGCTATACAGAAAATTGTCGAGTTCTTTATTCAACTTTTTAAGTTCAGTATTTCTTTCCTTTAAAAGTTTTGATTTTATTTCTATTTCATCCATTTGAGCACTCGTCTGGTTGAGTAGTTTATTAAACGAGTTGGTTAACGTATTGATCTCCTGGGCGGCATTTTCCAGCGAGAGCGTCAGCCCATTTTTTCTCTTCCGGGTTAAAATTATGTCGATCATTTTTGAGAGCCGGGCGATCGGTTCTGAAAGACGCTTTGAAATCCAAAAACCTGAGAGAATTGAAAATGCAATTGCCCCCGTCATCATCAGAATGTAAAAAATACGCGCTTCTTTTTGAATCGTTGCATTCAAGTCGTTTGAGTATTCCGTGACAATGAAGTATTCCCGACTTAATTGCTCTGTTAAATTATTCAACTCCCAGCGAAGGCCATCCAGCCCTGTTAACCCTATTTCTTTTTGGATCGTTGTCAGTTGATTGACATATCTGGCATATTCGGTCAGATGAAAAATTGCTGAATGTGTGGGTGGAAGTTTAGCCAGAGATTCTGTCAGCAAAATGTTGTATTCTTTGTTGAAGTTATGGATGTAAATGGTGTCATGACGCAAGAAGAAGTCCTTTTCAATCCGTCTTAGGGATAAAATTTGAGTAAGTGTAATGCCTGAGTACGGATTTTCTAACGCGTGCGCATGGTTGCGCATTTGGCCTTCCAATCCAAAGTCCCGAAAGCCTTTCGTGAACAGTAATGTTTCTAACCGCGTAAATCTGGCATTGTAAAGCCTAAGAAGACTATCTATCGACTGTAAATTTGTAGTTACCGGGTAATCAAAGCGCGCGCTTTTTTGATACACCAGCGCAATGTCCGCTTTCAATAATAAATTCAGGCTGTCGCGTTTTTTAATAAGCGGGCTGTGTCGTGATGCGAAGTATTTTTGGTTAAAGATTTCCTGATCAAAGAAGTCGTTGTCTGCCTTTATCAGATGTAAGGTGTAAACCTGAAGCCTGTTGAGGTTGTTGTGTATGGAAGTTATACTTCGAGTTCGATCCAATAAGTAAAGCGAAGCAAAAGCGATGATGATGATGAGAAGAGTTAAGAACAGAAAGCCGGACAACATCCGGCTTTGAATAGAATTGATATTAAAAAGTTTCACAGGTTTATAAACCTCAAAACTAATAAGGTTAGAGCCTTTAAGAACAGATTGATCTAATTATCGATATTATTAAATTGTGAACGTAAGACATATGTAATATCGGCTTTCAATATTAAACTTTCGGCAAACTTCGGTATATAAACTAATGCTATTTAATTCACGAGAAAACAAAATTAGTTTGACTTGGCGCCTTTAAAACTTAAGGAGGTTGAGTTGACACAATAACGTTTCCCGGTTAAGGTGGGTCCATCATCAAATAGGTGACCCAAATGAGAACCACACCGTCCGCACAAGATTTCTGTGCGCACCATTCCGTAGGTCGTGTCGGTGATGGTTTTAATTTTTCCACCTTTAACCTCTTTGTCAAAACTCGGCCAGCCGCAGTCTGATTCAAATTTCATATCTGAAGTAAAAAGTTCATTGCCGCAGGCCGAACAAACGTAAAGTCCTTTCTCTTTGTGCAAATAGTACTCGCCCTTAAAAGGTAGATCGGTTCCTTTTTCGCGAAGGATATGGTATTGCTCTGGAGTCAGTATTTTCTTCCATTCTTCATCTGTTTTAGCAATGGTTTCTTTTGAATCTGTGCTCTGGACTTTAGTTTGCTGAGCAACATTTGGATTGTTACACGAATACAATATCGTAATCGTCAGTACGATGGATAGGGTGCGAAGGAAGGTTTGCATATTGATAAGTTGTTTTTTGTTGAATTACTATCTTTAACTAGAATACCACCTATATAGTTGTGTCTCGTGCCCGACAATTCAATGGAATTAAACGGGAAGAATTGTCAAACTAGTTTTTCTAAATCCCGAATTAATATTTTCTTCCGATCAAAATTAATTAGATTTTTTTCCTTTAGTTCATTAAGAATGGTAGTTACCGTTTGGCGAGAGGTGCCAGTGAGCGATGCAATATCTTTGTGTGTCAGTCGTGTTGGAATCATTGTTTCCATCCCTACCTTTTTCCCTTTCCAGGAGGCTGCATCTTTTAAAAATTCAACAATACGAGTGCGAGCGTCCCGGAAAACCAGTAGTTCCAATTTTCGCTCAACTTTCATCAATCGCAGGCCAACTAATTTTAAAAGACTAAAGCTAAGCTCTTTGTTGTCTTTCATGAGGGTTTTTAAGTCGGTAATACTTAACGGGCAGATGGTCGTATTCCCATCCATGGCCTGCGCAAAATCACTTCTCTTTTCCTCACCGGCCAGAGCCAATTCTCCAAAGATCTCACCTGTTGAAAGAATGGCGGTTACAAGTTCTTTCCCATCTTCCAGATAACGGCCAATCTTTACCCGGCCGCTAACAATCATAAAAATGTCTTGGGCAGCCTCTTCTGTAAAATAGATGAATTGGTCTTTTTTATAATAGTTATAAGTATGCCTATCGGCCATGGTTTTCACCTTGTGCGGGCAAAGTGTGTTGTAGAGATTAACACTTTCAAAAAACCAGAGTGCAGCGTGGTTAGTCACCTTTATAGAAATCTTTAATAATGTAAAATACTACTTCAATTCTTAACAGAGCTGGGACGCAACTTGTTATTTCATTCGGCATAAATCTATGACTAAATTGCCTGGGTAATGAGGGTTAATCGTAAGTTAGCAAAAAATTGAGCGCTGAAGTTCATGAGTAAACGCAGAATCAGTGAAATCTGGATTTACCCCATCAAATCACTGGCTGGAATTCAAGTAAAAAATGCAGTTGTTAAGCCTAAAGGTTTGCAGTATGACAGACGATGGATGTTGGTGGATAAGGAAGGAAGATTTTTGACCCAACGTGAGTATCCCAAAATGTCGTTGTTTAAAGTAACAATGGCCGGTGATCACATTGAGGTTAGAAGGAAGTCTGAATCTATAACGGTGGATCTGAATGAAATGACTAATGTCAACTTTTCAAAGGTTCAGATTTGGGATGATGAAGTGGAGGCTGTTGAGGTGAAACCTGAACATAGCGCTTGGTTTTCCAAACAGTTGGAAATTGAATGTAAGCTTGTCTTCTTTCCTGAAAACAACAAAAGAGATATCGATCCTGACTTTGCCCGAATGAATGAACAAGTGAGCCTTGCCGATGGATATCCGTTTCTTATTATTGGTCAGTCGTCATTAGACGAATTGAATAATAAACTTGAAGCGCCTGTTTCAGTAAGAAGATTTCGGCCTAATTTTGTTTTTACGGAAGGACTACCTCATGAAGAAGATACATGGAGAAATATCACTATTGGTTCGGTTAGCTTTGAAGGTGTAAAACCTTGCTCGAGATGCGTGCTTATTACGGTTAATCCCGCGACATCGGAGAAAGGAGCGGAACCTTTAAAAACACTTTCCACCTATAGAAAGCAAAACGGAAAAGTATATTTTGGAGAAAACTTACTTGCCAAATCGGAGGGAGAAATAAGTGAGGGTGATTTAATTGAAATTATAGACGTTAAGGATTCACGAATATGAAATATTTTTTAGTGATGGCTTTTGGCCTGTCCCTTTTTGGTTGCACAATTAAGGAAAAACCATTACCCATTTTTGGAGAAAGAAATGTGGTAGGCACGGATACCGTATATCATTCTATCGCTCACTTTGAATTTGTTGACCAAGATAGTTCGGTTGTCACAAACGAAACCTTTAAAGATAAAATTTATATAGCCGACTTTTTCTTTACCTCATGTCGCACCATCTGTCCTATTATGAAGACACAGATGAAACGTGTTTATGATACCATTCAAAACAAACAGGATGTTCTTCTGCTTTCTCACAGCATTGATCCTGAGTACGACACGGTAGCCTTGCTTCATGACTTTGCAGAACGGTTAGGCGTAGAAAGTAAGAAGTGGCATTTTGTAACTGGAGAGAAAGACTCCATTTATAAGATTGCTCAAACCAGCTACTTTGCTACCGCTATGGAAGATAAAACTGAGCCAGATGGATTTATACACAGTGGTGCTTTTTTGTTGATTGACAAGTATGGTCGTATTCGCGGAAAGTATGATGGAACTAAAGAAGAGGACGTCAACAGGTTAATTGGTGACATTGAGCGTTTGAGGAGCAACTGATTGTGAAGTTTTATAAAATGCTTGTGCTAAAAATTGGTCTTAGGCTTCAGGTTCCAGGTTCCAACTTACTAGCGCTAAGCTTGTGGCTTGCAGCTTGTAGCTTGTTGTTTAATTGCACTACACAAGATCACAAGCAAGCCACTAAATTTGAGCAATATTATGTGCAAGGTCAGGTCTTATATTTAACTCATTGCAGCAATTGCCACCAGAAGCAAGGCGCAGGGTTGGGGTTGTTATATCCGCCTTTAAATAAGTCAGATTTTATGGACACCCGATTTGAAGAAGTGATCTGCTTGATTAAAAATGGAAGACAGGGTGAACTGTTTGTAAATGGGAAGCAATATAATAAGCCGATGAAAGGAGTTCCTTCCCTGACAGAACTTGAGATTGCTGAAATTAGTACCTATATCTATAATACATGGGATCATCACAGGGGTATTGTGGAAGTAAAAGTAGTTGCCTCTGCGCTTGCGACTTGTCCGGATTAGGTATTAACGGCTATGTTATTTTCATTTTGTTGTTTTTTTTGTCTTATTTCGGTTTAGTTTAATAGTGTGAAGAAGACAGACAAAAAAAGACTTGTATACTCCCTATTAGGTTTAGTAATCTTTTATGGGATTATTATCCTTGTTCTGCATTCTCTGGAATCTGAGGTAGTTGGTTCCAAGATGAAAAGTTGGCAGGATGTTCTGTGGTATATTGTGGCTACTATTACTACCATTGGCTACGGAGATGTTATTCCTGTTACTTATTGGGGTAGAGCACTAGGTTTTGTTGCGATGCTATCAAGCTTGGGTGTTTATGGTTTTATAATTGGACAGATTGCAAATTTTATGACAACACTAAGAGAGCAGAGTGAATTGGGGCTCAATGGCACCTCCTTTAAAAATCACGTGGTGATTATGGGCTGGAACGATTTTGGGAATTCTGTCATCAGCCATCTGGTTGCTGCGGGCAGGCAGGTGGCCGTCATCACCAAAGACCGAGCAAGTATTGACATTATTCGTGAGTACTATCCAGCTGAAAAAGTATATACGCTTTATTCCGATTACAATAATTTTGATCTTATTGAAAAGGCGAATATTCATTCGGCTGCAATTGTGTTCATCAACCTCCATGATGATGCTGAAAAACTGGTTTACATAATTAATATCAAAAAGCGCTTTGCTAAGCTGAATTATGTGGTGATGTTGGACAATGGCAACTTGAAAAACACTTTTCAGAATGCAGGCGTGACCTATGCCATATCAAAGAATGAAATTTCTTCGAAGCTCCTGGCTAGTTACATCTATGAGCCTGATGTGGCTATTCTTACAGAGGAACTTATTGCCTATGCTCATGAAGATCATGAGTATGATATGAAGCAGATCATAGTAAAAAAAGGTAATCCATTTGCTGGAATATTCTATGAAAAGGTATTCTTTGATCTTAAGAAACAGTGTAATGTAGTTTTGTTTGGAATTGTGAAGATGAATGGAGAAGAAAGGAAGTTAATGAAAAACCCGGAAGGGGAGGTCAAAGTTGAAATTGGCGATTACCTGGTCATGATGATGGACCGAAGAGGCTCAGAGAAATTGAAGCGACACTTTCATATTGAAGAAGGCATATAGTAGTCTCAATCCTTGAGCCTTACTTTGCCAAAAAGCCACAGGTGAAGTTATTATCGCTTCTAAATAAAAGCCCTTTTATTATCGAAGCATTTTAGACATATTCCCTCTATAAATTAAAAAAAGAAGATTATGAAAACCTCCAGGAGAGAATTTCTTAAGAAAGGAGCATTGGCGCTTGCTGGTACTTCCATTTTGTCACATTCCTTGTTTGCTGGTAAAAAAGGAAGAGAATTAATGGGGCTTCAGCTTTATTGTGTGCGTGAAGATATGAAGAAAGATCCTCTGGGTACTCTAAAGCAATTGGCAGAAATAGGTTATAAGCATGTTGAACATGCAAACTATGTTGACCGCAAATTTTATGGCTATACTGCCAAAGAATTCAAGAAAGTGCTAAAGGACCTTGGAATGAAAATGCCCAGCGGGCATACCGTGTTGGGTAAAAAGCATTGGGATGAAACCAAGAAAGACTTTACCGATGCCTGGAAATACACCGTAGAGGATGCCGCTACTATGGGACAACAATTTGTAATAAGTCCATCGCTTGAAAAGGAATTACGCAGCACAACTGACAATCTGAAAAAGCAAATGGATATTTTCAATAAGAGTGGTGAGTTATGTAAGAAATCAGGAATGCAGTTTGGGTATCATAATCACGATTTTGAATTCAGTGAAAAGCTTGGCGACAAAACTGTGTATGATATTATCATGATGGAAACGGATCCTTCTTTAGTGATGCAACAGTTGGATATCGGTAACCTTTATAATGGAGGAGCAAAGGCCATTGATATTGTAAATCAATATCCTGGACGGTTTGCATCTATGCATGTAAAAGATGAAATTTTAGCGTCTGGTGGTCATGAGAAATATGAGAGCACCATACTTGGAGCTGGAATAGTGAATACAAAAGAAGTGATTGACCTGGGTCGTAAGTCCGGAGGCACCATACATTTTATTATCGAACAAGAGTCTTATCAGGGTAAGACACCACTAGCCTGTATGAAGGAAGATTTTGATATTATGAAGAAGTGGGGATATTGATTTGGAGCGGAATTAACGATTTTTATTCAGTAAACCGATCACCAATTACTGTTTACCGATTACCACTTTCAACTGGTTTGTAGAACTTAACCGCAAAAATAAAGATGACCGTGTAGCAAATGATCGGCAACAAGTAAGCAACGGCAATGCTTGTTTTATCCGCCAATTGACCCATGAGAGGCGGAAACAATGCGCCACCTACAACGCCCATCACAATAAAAGAAGAGGCCTTTTCTCTTAGATCATTTAAGTTCTTTAGACCCAAACCAAAAATGGTAGGGAACATAATTGAAAATGTGAACTGAAGCCCTATGAGGCAGGCAAAAGAAATCCACCCAAGATGCTGAGAAATAACGAGGCACATGATTATACTGCCAGCCGTGAAGATGGCTAGTAATTTGTTTGGCGCTACGAAATTCATAAGATACGTGCCGATCATTCTTCCTGAAAGCATCATCACCATGCTGAACGAAAAGTAATACGAAGCCATTTGGTCGGTCATTCCGGGCATGTATTTGATAGCATAGTTGATGAAGAATGCCCATGTGCCACCTTGAGCTGCTACATTAAAGAATTGAGCATAAACAGCCCACCTGAAATGCCTGAACCTGAATAGCTCACGGTACGAACGTTGTTGGTCTCCAGAAGATTTTGTTTCTTCTAAAGGAGGCACTTTCACAAACCAAAAAGCAAACGCAATGATGAACACGGTTGCCCCAATGACCGTGTAAAGCATTTTTACCGAAAACAAGTCTGCTTGCGTATTGCCTGTAATCACATCACCTAAAATGAAAAACCCGCCAAGAATAGGCCCGATGATGGCACCAATGGCATTGAATGTTTGTGAAAAATTGATGCGTTGTTCCGATTTGCGTTCATCGCCCAGAGCTGCAGCGAATGGATGAGCTACTGCCTCTAATGTGGCCAACCCACATGCTAAAATAAACAGGGCGATACGAAAGAATCCAAAGGACTCGGCTCCTGCGGCTGGTACAAACAAAAATGCTCCTGCCGCATAAAGGCAAAGACCTAACAGTACCCCATTTTTATAGCCAAATTTTTTCATAAAAATTCCAGCCGGAATACCCATCACTGCATACGCTCCAAAGATGGAGAACTGCACCAACCCGGATTCGGCTAATGACACACCAAGCACTTTTTGAAAATGCCGGTTCAATACGTCTCCCATAGAAATGGCAATGCCCCAAAGCAGGAAGAGGCTCGTCACAAATACAAATGTTGTCACGTATTTGCGATCGGTTAAAGGTATTTTTTGCATGGTGATATTAAGTTAGATCCTTTGTCCTGCATCTTGCAGGTCGCACCAGGCGGATACTACAAAGAAGAGAAACACTTATTTAGTTGAGGTGTAATATAGGACAAAATTTAAAGCTATGCTGCACTTGCAAGTAAATAGGCGTCTCAAGCAGTTAGATAATCTAACGCTTCTTCACGATTTGGAAATGGAATTATTTTATTTTTGACTAATAGATTGTGTGCCTTAAGTAGTATCACTTTGGCACCTACGACTCCTACGATAGCCTGTTTGATTTTGAAGTTATCGAATACCTCATTATTAATTTTTCGGGCAGCAGCAACAAATCCAGGGGTAGCAAAACAACCTGTGATGTCTGTCAAAGCTAAAATAGTATCATCGCCAACATCGGTTAGAAAAGGAGGAAGAGTATGAACCAAGTGAATCATGTTCTGTTCCAATATACTACCGGTAAAGTCTACCAGTAACACTTTCTTGTTGCTATGTTCGATCCATGTTACTCCCATGATTTCTTGAATTGCATTTTTTCTAATGCTGTTATAAGTAATCTATTTTTTAATCATAGGGAATAGTTTTCTTATTTCTTCATCAGAAGGCTGCTTACCATATTCGCAGATTTCAAATGCCTCAGCATGTTTAATAAGTCCAGCTTTTTCTTTACCATACCAGAGCTCCAATGATTTTCTGACATCGGGGGTGATTTTTATGACACGATTTGTGGCCAGCCACTTCTTACGGTCGGCTGCTTCTTTCGGGACTTGATCGGCATAGCCCCCAATCCAAGGCAGCCATTCATAAACTTGCGATTCGTGCGCATCCAGTGCTTCAATTTTTTGATCGAATACAGAACTGATATCAATGGCAATGTCGGGGCGGAAGGGATTGGGCCGTTGAAAAAAATCCTGAAAGTATAAAAACACGGGATTCTTTTTTAAGGGAGGTGTATCTGGCGCAACATTGGGCACCGCTACCATGTAAGCTGCATCCTGTACGAGCACACCTGTGTATCGATGGTCAGGGTGATAGTCATTTGGCCGTGGGGCGATCACTATATCGGCATTCCATTCTCTTATTTTTCTGATGATTTGCAATCGAACATCTAAATCCGGCAGCAGTTCGCCATCGTGATTGTCGAGTACATCGTAGGCCACTCCAAAGCGTTTACCGGCTTCATGCGCTTCGGCAATTCTTCTTTTGGCCAACGCTCCACCCCCTTCAGTCTGGTGACCGGCATCGCCATTGGTGACGGAGACAAATTTGACAGCATAACCCATAGAAGCAAACAGTGCAGCCGTACCTCCTCCATCCTGATCACAATCATCCGGGTGGGCGCCAATCATGATTATTCGGGGAAATGCATTGGTTTGTGCCGCCACCTGAGTATGTGCGCATACTAAAAGACAAATGAAGATTACGTATTTCATAAGGCGTCAAATTTTGTATGATTAATTCATCTATCCAGCTTTACCTGGCGAAGTACTACTTTCGAATATACTTCAATATTCTTACCTTGAGGTAACAAAATTTGACCTGCACGAATAATTATTTGATCGGCTGCCATGTTTCTCACAAGGTTTTTAATTTGTTATTTGATTTCAGTTCCTGGTCTGATTTTTAGTCAGGTTAATTCAAATTCTATTCTAAGTATAAAATCCACCCAGGAGTTTGAGGTGACAGCCGATAGTAACTCAGTATCCTGGAAAGCGGCAAAGTGGATAACGCTTCCTTTGCGCGGGGGCATAAAAAAGTATGAAACGAAATTCAAGCTCCTGTATTCCGCTACTGGTCTGTTCTGTATTTTTTATTGCCAAGATGAAAAGATTGTTTCTTCCATGAAGACTGATTTTTCTGATCTGTGGAAGGAAGATGTAGTAGAGGCTTTCTTTTGGACCGATGAGACAACTCCATTATACTTTGAATATGAACTTTCCCCCTACAATTTTGAATTACCGATTCTGGTACCAAACAATAATGGAACCTTTTTGGGTTGGCTGCCCTGGCACTATGAAGGTGATCGAAAGACAAGACATGCCACACGAATTACTCCAAACTCATGGATGGCAGAGTTTTTCATTCCATATGCTTTACTTAAACCACTCTCTAATGTTCCACCTAAAAAAGGAACCACATGGCGCTGCAATTTCTATCGCCTCGATTATGATGAAGGATCCTCAAAGTGGTCGTGGCAACTGACAGGAAAGAACTTTCATGATTATGAGAAATTTGGCACTATATTGTTTGATTAACTCACTTCCAACTTCACTTTTCCTGATTGCTTTTCCGTGTTTCGGTATTCGAGGGCATCTTCAACAAAACCTCTCGCATCCGACAGGAATTCGTTAGCAAACTCTTTAGTGGGTTCATTCTTATTGATACGGAAAACATATTCCTTGAAGCTGGTAGGAAAAACGAATAAGCCAGTCTTTACAAATTTTTCATCGAAGTCATTCACCACCTGAAGTTGTGTGGAAGGTCTGATGTCTAACGTTATGAGCAATGCCTTTGCCGTATTGATAAACGCACTGTAGCTGTGATAAATAGAATCAGCAAATTGTTGCTGATCAAGTGCTTTCTTAGCCCATTCCAACTTTTCATCTGATTCGTAAAACAAAGTTGCAATCAAGTCGATCATCACACCTGCACATTCACCTACTGCGGTGTGCAAAATGAAATTTCGTTCTTCGCCCCAATCGATATAGTCCTGTGGCGTTACTGTTGTGATATCAAATAAGGGTTTAAGAAAAGTGTAGAAGTGATTGCGACCCATTCTTTTGAAATAATCATGATAGTATTCTCCCTCCTGGCTGTTTGTCTCATAATCATTTAATAGCAAACGCAGCGCAGCGGGACCGCGTTTGCTCGGTATCTTAATTATCTTATCCGAAATAATTCCTTCTCCATTTTTTAACTTCCCTCCGCCAAGCAGCACCACAAGCGCGGGCATCACTTTTCCATTTTTGTCTTTAATAGTACTGCCATGCAACCCGATGCTGGCAAGCCCGTGTTGACCGCAGGAATTAGGGCAGCCGCTGATTTTGATTTTGATGTCGCTGTTGTTAATTAAATCAGGGTATTCATTTTTGATAACATCTTCAAGGGCTACCGCAATTCCATAGCTGCTGGAGATGCCAAGTGCACACGAGTCTGTTCCAGGGCAAGCGGTGATATCGGCCACACTATCGAAGCCTGGTTCTGCAAGTCCAATAGCATCTAATGCTGCATGCAGATGTGGTAATGCCTCCGGCCTTACATAACGGATTAAATAACCCTGATTAATGGTAATTCGAAGTTCATTACTGGCATACGCATCAACAATAGCGGCAAACTGTCTGGCAAGATCAGACGGTAAGTTTCCCAATAACACTCTTACATAAACGCCAAAGTATCCCTCTTGCTTTTGACGGATAACATTTGTGTCTAACCATTTTTTGTATTTAATCTCATCATTTTGAATGGTGTTTTCATACTCGATTGCCAAGGGCAAGATTGATTGAGGTAACGCATTTTGGTCAATTGTGTAAGATTTGAATTTCAACGCTTTTGTTTCCTCCTCTACACGCACCATCAATTGTTCAAGGCCGATTTCATCCAACAAAAATTTTAAGCGTGCTTTCATCCTTCGCGTGCGCTCACCAAAACGATCGAACACGCGCAACACACCTTCGGTGAAAGGAATGATCTGATCTTCAGGTAAGAACTCATAGGCTGTTACTGCTAACATGGGATTTGCACCGAGACCTCCACCAATCACTACTTTAAAACCGCGCTGACCGTCTACAATTTTTGGAATGAATCCAAGATCGTGAATGAAGGTGAAGGCGCTATCTTCTTCATTGTTCGAGAATGCGATCTTAATCTTGCGTCCCATTTCCTGGCAGATAGGGTTGCGTAGAAAGTATTTAAACATCTCGTGTGCATAAGGCGAAACATCAAACAGCTCGTTCGGATCTATGCCTGCTGTTGGAGAAGTAGTGATGTTGCGAACTGTATTACCGCATGCTTCACGTGTTGTAATGTTATCTTTTTCAAGTTTAGCCCAGAGTTCCGGTGTCTTATCAAGACTTACAAAATGAATTTGAATATCCTGCCTTGTTGTTGCATGCAAATTCTTGCTGGCATATTCATCCGAGATATCGGCTATTCTTCTCAATTGTTGCGTAGTAACTCTACCAAGTGGAAGTTTAATGCGAATCATCTGGACTCCGCTTTGTCGCTGACCATATATTCCGCGTGCAAGACGAAGGCTTCGGAATTTGTCAGGATCAATCTTGCCTTCCTGAAAAAGTCTTATTTTTTTTTCGAGGTCAATAATATCTTGTGCTACTATCGGATTATTTAAATCTTCCAGTTCCGTTCTAAAACTTTGCATGTTGTATAATAATTGAGGTCCAAACAAAGGGCCGATTCCTGTATTTTTTGTAAAGCCATTATTCGTTTCAGAAACTATCTTGGAGCTTTTCAAGCCATTTTTGTCGAAATAATTGCCTAAAATAGCAGAATTAGAATAAACTACAAAATCTATAGACTAAGCATTTAAATACGCTTGCCAAACAAATGTTTGGGCGATTTATGCAAACGTTTTAGGGAGCTCGAATGAGGCACCAAACTGTTTTTTAAGACAAAGTTATTTCAAAATATTTATTTGACTGGTCAATTATTGAGCATGAAAGAGCAAGTGATTACTTGTTCTTCGGCACTTCAACAAGATTGATTTAGGCAATTTTAAATGTTTACGTTCCAGTTATAATCAGAGCTACCACTTATCGAAAAACACCAACTTGCCCACGCCAATCGTTAGTTGACCAAAATGAATTGTTTAATAATTTCGCTCGATTTTAGGGGTAATTATCTGCCCTTATGAAGGGGAACTGTTCATCAGAAGATACTTATGAATTTATTTCTTGAATAATAGTTTGCCTGAAAAGAACAGCAAAGGTATTCCATACACTGCGATCATCGCGTAAGCCATGATCGTATATCCTTTTGCTACGAGATCAATAATACCTACCTGAGCAAGAATCAATGAAGCAACAAGTGCCATGGCAGCAATGAGAGCCTTGGTTGTTTTTTTAAGAGGTTCGGATTTTCGTTCGGTCATTTCCATTTCCACCCGGTGAATAAATGCATGAATCATTCCTGTGGCAGTTTCCACTAATGTCCATCCAACAACAATTCCAAAAACGACAATGAGTGCAGGATGAAATTCTTTTAACATCATTAACCACGGCACGGTGGCGGCCAACACATTCTTATTGGGGTAGTAGGCCATCAAAGCGAAGTAGGTCAGAAACCAGGGTATGGTCATCAGTAATCCGGAAATAATTCCTGCATAAATACTTTCACGTCTGGAGTAAATTCCTTTGTAGGTAAAAAAAGATGCCGGATAAACGGCAAGGTTATAACCAACATATAAAATTCCAGTCCAAAGTAACAGCCACAAACTTGGCACATCATCCACGTAACTGTTATCCCATTTGGAAAAAGTTGTCATTATTTCTGTGCTTCTGCTCGAGAATACAGCGATCGCAAAAAGTATGTAGGCAGCAAACAGAGCAATTGTTCCAATGGTTTCTAGTTTGGCAATGACGTCATCTCCTTTATAATTGAGAAAACCAACTAATACAATGATCAAGATCACGCCCACCCATCTATTGAACCCCAATGTGCTGTTAAGAATTTCTCCGGCAGCAGAGGCCATCACGGCAATGATTAAGATGGCTAACAATAAATACACAACTTCATAAGCGAACCATCCTTTGCCGATTAACTTTTTCAATAAAGACTTGTAGTCATACACCTGCCATTGGCGGCATGCTTCCATCGATAAAATGGAAATGAGAGAGAACCCGAAAAAGATAGCCAGGCCGCTGATCCATCCGCTCGCTCCAAATTTTCCTCCGTATTCAACTATTTCTCGTCCGGTTGCATAGCCCCCACCGATGAGAACAGATTGAAGGATAATACCAGGAAGAAGTATTCTTCTGAGCCGTGAAGTACCATGAGTTAGTCCTGCCAATGTCGTAAAATATTAAGGTGTTAATATAGAGAAGAAAAGAGTGGGGATTTATGCCGGTAACTAAGTTGGCATAACTAGCAATAACACAGAGCGTGGCTATACTTGTGTATTGCTCATCAAAACCCACTCGCCTTCGCCATCTCCCAACCGATAATACTTTTCTTTCGTGTGGAGTTCCATCGGTACTCGCCTAAAATTCCATCTTTGCGAATCACTCTATGACAAGGAATCAAATATGCAATGTGATTAGAGCCCACTGCCGAACCCACTGCTTGCATAGCTTTCGGATTTTGAATACTCTCAGCCACTCCTTGATAAGTTGTCACTCCACCCATTGGAATTTTTAAAAGCGCCTCCCAAACTTTAATCTGAAAGTTTGTTCCCTTTACAAATACATGAAGTTTGCTTTGTGCCTCAGCGCCTCCGCGGTTAAAAATTTGTCCAACGAAGGAATTTGTCAACTCTTGATCTTGATGAAAAACAGAATTATGCCAATGCTCTTTCATCTTTTCCAATTCAAACTTAGGATCTTCATCGGTGCTGATAAACGATAGCCAGCAAATGCCACGCTCTGTTACACCAATCAAACAAAGTCCAAATTGTGTTTCTTGCATTCCGTATTCAATTCGAATGCCCGAACCTTTTTGTTTATACTCCTGCGGTGTCACCGCTTCAAGCGTAGTAAACAAATCATACACTCTCGATTGACTTGAAAGTCCGGCATGCTCGGCAGCTTCCACCAGATTTTTTGATTCCTGTAATTTCTCTTTCAAGAAATCCACAGTGAGGTATTGCAAAAACCGTTTCGGACTGATGCCCGCCCAATCTGTAAAGATTCTTTGGAAATGAAAAGAAGAGAGGTGTACTTTTTCCGCCACCTCATCCAACTCCGGCTGACGCTGAAAATTTTTTTCCAGGTACTGAATGGCCTGCTCAATGCGCAGGTAGTTGATATTTTCTTCGATCACCATCATAAAGGTATTGTTTTTTGATGGATCAAAATTGAGTTATCGGACTTGTGAACTCAACCCGTTTCTTGCTTACCTCACCCGACCCCTCTTGGAAACGGAACGGGGAGTTGCTTCCTTCTCTTTAAGGAGAGGGCTGGGGATGAGGTGATAAAAAGCGCTGGACTATTCCGTTTGGTGAACTTCTTTGTTATCCACTATTGATATAATTCCATCAATATACTTCCAAACATTTCCTTAGCTTTAATGAAATAATATCCAGTCTCATGAACTTAAACATTGACGCAGAAAAACAAAATACGTATGATGCCATTGTAGTGGGCACGGGTATCAGTGGCGGTTGGGCCGCAAAGGAATTAACGGAAAAAGGATTAAAAACTTTAGTGCTGGAGCGAGGCCGCGCGGTAAAACACGTGACGGATTATCCGACCATGACAAAAGACCCCTGGCAACTTCCGCTTGCTAATAAGTTGCCTGCCGAGGAAATGAAATTTTATCCGGTGCAGTCGCGTACTAACTGGGTAAACCAAGCCAACAAGCATTGGTGGGTGAAAGACACTGAGAATCCATATACCGAAGTAAAACCTTTTGACTGGATACGAGGATATCATGAAGGTGGCCGCTCTATCATGTGGGGAAAGCAAACGTATCGATTGTCCGATTTGGATTTTGAAGCAAATGCCAAGGATGGAGTTGGTGTAGATTGGCCAGTTCGCTATGCGGATATGTCGCCCTGGTATGATTATGTTGAATCCTATATTGGTGTTAGTGGTCGCAGCGAAGGACTTGCTCATCTTCCGGATGGAAAGTTTCTTCCTCCGATGGAATTAAATTGTGTAGAAGAAGTTTTTCGTGATAAGCTTGCTGAGAAATTCAATGGCCGCAAACTTACTATCGGCAGAGTGGCACACCTCACGGCAGCATTGCCTCACGATCCTAGTCGTGGCATTTGTCAATCAAGGAATATGTGCGATCGTGGTTGCCCTTATGGTGCCTACTTCAGCAGCAATTCATCAACATTGCCCGCGGCAGCCAGAACAGGTAACATGACGTTGCGCCCTCACTCTATTGTGCACTCAGTTATCTATGACGAAACAAAAGGAAAAGCGATTGGTGTTAAAGTGCTTGATGCTGAAACAAAGGAAGAGATTGATTTCTTTGCAAAAATTATTTTCCTGAATGCCTCAACACTTGGCAGCACGTTTATTTTGCTTAACTCAACATCTAACCGTTTTCCGAATGGGATGGGCAACGGCAGCGATCAACTCGGTCACAATCTAATGGATCACCAATACCGAACGGGTGCGGATGCCAAAGTGGAGGGCTTTGAGGATAAGTATTATATAGGACGAAGACCAAACGGAATTTATATTCCACGGTTCCGCAATGTCGGTAGTGATAAGAGCCCTGATTTTATTCGTGGATTTGGGTATCAGGGATCGGCCAGTCGCGAGGGTTGGTCACGAGGCGTAAAAGAAATGGCGTATGGCGAAGAGTTGAAAAATTCATTGACGGAACCAGGTGAATGGAGTATAGGTATTACCGGTTTTGGAGAGTGCCTACCGTATCATGAAAATAAAGTAAGCATCAATAAGGACAAGAAGGATGTTTACGGATTGCCAACTTTAAATATTGATGCCGAATGGAAGGCCAATGAAAAAGCAATGCGCAAAGACATGAAGGAAAGTGCCGCGGAAATGTTAGAGGCTGCAGGTTTTAAGAATGTTAATATGTACGACAATCCCGATAACATTGGGCTTGGCATTCATGAAATGGGCACGGCACGAATGGGCAAAGACCCAAAGACTTCTGTGTTGAACAAATGGAACCAGGTACATGAAGCGAAGAATGTTTTTGTTACAGACGGAGCAGCGATGACTTCCTCGGCTTGTCAAAATCCATCATTGACTTATATGGCACTCACCGCACGCGCTGCAGACTTTGCTGTAGGCGAATTAAAAAAAGGAAATTTGTAAACTATATTCTCAACGAAAGATAATATGAACAGAAGAGAAGCTATACAACGAACTGCCCTTGCTTTGGGATATGCAATAACTGGTCCTGCACTTCTAGGAGTAATGAATGGATGTAAGGCTGCACCAGAGCTTAGTTATAAACCAGTCTTTTTCACAGAGGATCAAGCTAGATTAGTTAGCGAGGTGGCAGAAATTATTTTACCAAAGACGACCACACCAGGTGCTAAAGAAGTTGGCGTTCCTGGATTCATTGATAGCATGTTAATGGAAGTCTATCAAAAAGATGATCAGGATAAATTCCTAAAAGGTCTTGCGGAGTTTGATGACGATGCAAAAAAGACATTTAGCAATTCATTCAATGACTGTGATTCTGTGGAACAGACTGCTCATTTTAAGAAGCACCATGATGAGGCACTCTCAGCATCTAAGGGTGGTGAATCCACAGGATGGTGGAATACAGGAGGAGGAAGCGACAAGCCTTTTGTTTTAAAAATGAAAGAGCTAACACTGCTCGGATTTTTCACCAGTGAACCAGGCGCAACCCAGGTGTTGCAATACAACCAGGTGCCAGGGCCATTTCAGGGATGCGTGCCGTTGGAGAAAGCAGGTAAAACTTGGGCAACTTAGTAAGAAGTCAAAAATGAATAATTTAGTCGGAGCAAGCTTGAAGCTAGCAGCTTAAAGCTTGTAGCCTTAAACACTGATCTAATTAATTGTACAAAAAATTCATATGAAAAAGAACACACTAACCCTTAGCACTATCCTGCTCACTTGCTTAGGCGCTTTGGCACAGGGCAACAATATGGATACGGTGAAAATCCGACCAGTGAAAGTCACCGACAATATTTATATGTTGAAAGGATCAGGCGGTAACATTGGTGTCTTGATTGGAAAAGATGGAACGTTAATGATTGATGATCAATTTGCGCCCTTATCGAATAAAATTAATGGTGCGATCAAAACACTTGATCCTGGAGAAATTCGATTTCTGATCAACACGCATCTTCATGGAGATCACTCTGGAGGAAATGAGAACTTCAAGAGGATGGGAGTAACAATTGCTGCTCATGATAATGTGCGTCAGCGAATGAGCAAGGAGCAAGTGAATCGTCAGAACCAGGTGGTTCCGCCACGGGATAAGAGCGCATGGCCGGAGATTACCTTTTCAGATAAATTGAATTTTCATTTAAACGATGAAGATGTCGTTCTCCATCATTTTGATGCCGGCCACACCGATGGTGATTTGATTGTTCAATTTAAGAACGCAAACGTTTTGCATACAGGAGATGCCTTTGTGCGATATGGCTATCCTTTCATTGATGTTTCAAGTGGAGGATCAGTAAATGGATTCATATCTACTCTGGACAAGATATTGTTGTTGACTGATGATAACACGAAGGTTATCCCTGGACATGGTGAAGTAGCTAATAAAGCGGATGTTAAGAAAGTAAGAGATGGAATAGCTGACATTCGCGATCAGGTAGCTGCAGCTTTAAAGAAAGGCAAGAAAGTGGATGAGATTCCTGGCTTGGGTATTACTGATAAATATGAAGCTGACTGGGGTAAGGGCTTTGTGAAAGGTAAAGATTTTGTGTTGATGGTTGCGGAAAACCTTATGCCCAAATCAGGAAAGTGATTTCCACTTTTGATATTTGTCATGTAAACAATGACCACAAGGACGGAAGCCAAGTTGTATGGCTTCCGTTTCCTTTTTAAAGAATACGCGATTTTCTTTTTTCATTCGCTTGCCCGATGTGCAAGTAAGCAACCCATAGATTTTTAAACGAACATTTCCAGCAATAGTGATTGTTCCATTTCTTAAGCGCTGAGACAGCTCTTCTTTTGTTAAGTCCTGATGTACCAACATTTTCAAATCAACGAATTTTCAAATTAGCAAATCAAACCGCATCATGAAAAATAATCCCCAACGCATAACGGACACCTGATTTTACTTCACTTATTCCATGCTTCATGTTCGCGCGGTAATAACCTCGTGTTCCTTTAACCGGGCGGAAGTTAGTAGTAAAAATAACGGCATCTCCCTGATCGGGTGTTAGTACTTCTGCTTTTGATTGAGCGCGGGGTATCTGTTCCGTCAACACAAATTGCCCTCCTTCAAAATCTCGTCCAACTTGCGTTAAAACCAACACGACCTGGAAAGGGAAATAAATTTCGCCATATAAATCCTGATGCAACGTGTTGAATCCACCTGCTTCATATCGCAAGATCAGTGGTGTGGGCCTATTTTGCTGATGGATTTTACAAGTATCTATCAGTTGCTGGTGCACTTCTGGATAGGAAATATTCAAGGAAAGCTTTTGCATCCATTCGTTGGCAATGCCTGAGAGTGGCCGATACAATTCTTCGCGCAACACCTGTAAGGTGGGAGGCAGCGGGTAGTTGAAATATTTGTATTCGCCTTTTCCAAATCGGTATCGCTGCATGTTGATGGTATTCCGGTATAAATAGTTATCTGAGTACATACCCGATAGATGTTCGCATTCATCTTTTGACAGCATTCCTTTGATGAGCGCATATCCCTTTTCATTCAGGGATTGATAGGTGGAATTCCAATCCATACTTTTTATCGCCTTCATTCTTTTTGATTCAAAAATCCAGAGAAAGGCAATAGCACTCAACCCGCTTCTTGCTGACCTTTTCATGCAAGTCGTTAAATTGGTAGATTGTTTTTATACTTGCAGATGCAGAAAATTTCTCTTCCTACACCCAAGGAGTTTAGTTTTGATTTATGTTTGTCTTTCCTGGAGCGATCGCCTCGTGAGGTTCTTCACAGAATTGAGGAGGAGTCAGTTGTTAAGGCAATCTATGTAGATGATCAAATTGTTGTCTTCCGAATTCGTCATCGGGAAAATACATTGCAGATTGAATTCTTGACGAAGAAGGTTTCAACAAGCATTAAGAAGATGGTTTCTGACTATGTATGCGAATGGTTTGATCTTGAGACTGATCTAAAGCCGTTCTATACAATGGCCAGGAAGGATGACTTACTGAAGGATCTTGTTAAGAAGTATTATGGTTACAGAATAGTTGGTCAACCCGATTTGTTTGAATCTATCATTTGGGCAGTACTGGGACAGCAAATCAATTTGCAGTTTGCTTATACGTTAAAACAACGTTTTGTGGAGCAGTTTGGGGGATCTGTGGAAGTACAGAATCAAAAGCATTTTTTATTTCCTTCTCCGGAGGTTGTAGCGCAAATCACTACTGATCAATTATTGCCTTTACAGTTCTCTAGGCAAAAGGCTGCCTATACAATTGGCATAGCTCAGGTATTTGCAGCTGGTAAATTATCAAAAGAGCGACTGGCTGGTCTGTCCCTGAAGGAAGCCAATGAGGAACTCATCAAAATCAAAGGCATTGGAAATTGGACAGCTAATTATACGTTGATGAAAACTTTCCGTCATCCTGATGCTTTTCCGTTGGAGGACGCTGGCGTTCACAACGCGATTAAGAATTTAATGAATCTTGAATCCAAACCTAGTTTGGAGCGTGTAAGGAAGATCTACAAAAAGTACAAAGGCTGGGAGGCGTATGCCACTTTGTATTTGTGGAAGAGTCTATAGAACTTACTCTCTGGCCAATTACTCTCTCTTATTCTGCTACGCGCATATCAGCTCAATAGTTGTGGTAATCTTAATTTTTATTTAACAAATACTTTCAGAAGGCTAAATATTTCCTCAGCTGAAAAGACTATAGCAATAAACACATGCATTATGAAAAGTAACAAGGTTTTCAAGATCGCAGCAATCATCTTTGGTGTGTTTGCGGTTATTTCGGTTGGAAAAGGAATTATGTGGTACAAATGGTCTCACCTAACAGCACAGGAGAAGGCTGCTAAAATCACGGAGCGAATGTCAAGTAAGCTGGATTTGACATATGAACAAAAAGAAATAGTGTTGGCACTCAATCTTGAAAAGGTAGCCACATTTGAAGGCAAGGACTTCTGGAAGAATCATAAAGGGGGACATCATGGAAAATCAAGCTCAGCTTATCAAGAGTGGCGAAATGAAATGAAAGAAATTCTCACGGACGAGCAAGAAAAGAAAATGAAATTGTGAAGTTGGTTGGAGGGAAGTGAAGCGAGCGCGAAACCGCGCTCGCTTTTTTATTTAATCTTTATCTATGAAAATAATTCCAAATTAAAATATACCTGGCCCTTTAGAGGTTATCTTCAGCACATCTCTATCGTGACTGTACTTTTCCACACACTGATTATCGAAAAACATAGTTGCCCCATTTGCCGCAGAATATTTTTGCCATACGGGTAAACCTTTGTGACCTGGATGGCCGGTTCTAGCAAAGTTGATCCAAGACTGACTCATTTTGTCAGCCAAGATATAAGCATCCTTTCCACCTCCAGTCATTTCTTCACTTCTACTTATGGTATTAAATACAAACGGAAGTTCCATACAATGCATAGCCTTGTATTCGCCATCAAAAATTGGAGACTGCCACGTGAACATATACATGTAAACTGGAGCTGCGCTATTCGCGGACTTGATATTTGCCTGAGTTACCATTCCAGGCCGGAACATACCATCAATGTCAATCAAATCCGTTGGTTTTGTATCGTTGGGATATGCTTTTTTAACCGCTGCGATATAGTCATCTGTTTTATCCCCGTATTGTTTCTGTAAATATGTGGTGACCTCCGCTAAGGAAGCTTTTCGCAAACCAGGATTTCGTAGCGATGTCATAAATTCATTTTTAGTAGAGCCGATCAAGAGAGGAACATTATCAGAGAGCGCTAATGCTTTTGGATCAGAGGGCTGATAGGGTAAGAAGGCACCCTCTAAGATGGGGCTCCATCCAAAACGAAATCCAGTCATAGGCTTTCCTTCGGCTGCCAATTGTTCGCGTACCTTTTGTAAAGCCCGTTGTCCGGCAGCTGCTAATTTTTCATAAGGTACTTTTTGAATGGAATCTACTTTGGAAGGAATCAATCCTAATTCATTCATAACAGCAGAGCCAATTCTTTTCGTGATCGCCTGATCCTGAAAGTCGGCCCAGATGCCACTCTCAACTATCGCTTTATGAAATAATCCTTTTGCAGAGGGGGAATTCATAAGCGTTGTTACTTTGCCACCACCGCCTGA
Source organism: Bacteroidia bacterium (assembly GCA_031414855.1). Classification (GTDB taxonomy): domain Bacteria; phylum Bacteroidota; class Bacteroidia; order Cytophagales; family Cyclobacteriaceae; genus ELB16-189. The sequence continues at coordinate 40,907 of JANOQK010000278.1, forward strand.
TTGGCCGAAGATGGTTACGTTGTTAGGATCACCACCAAAATTGGAAATGTTATTTTTCACCCACTCTAATGCGACTACTAAATCTAGCATGCCAACATTAGGAGAGGCTTTATATTTTTCTCCAAACTCTGATAGATCTAGAAAGCCAAGAATGTTTAGGCGATGATTCACTGAAACTAAAACGATGTCTCCTTTTTTGCTGATGCTTTCCCCATCTGTTGAAGGCAACTCTTGAGATGAACCTGCTGAATAGCCGCCACCATGTAACCAAACCATCACAGGTCGTTTCTTTCCATCATTGATTCCTTGTGTCCAAACATTTACGCGCAAACAATCTTCGTTAGGATATCCCCAATCGTGGTGAAACAGGAACTCGCTTTCATCACCAACCTGAGTAGTGGGGTTCATTAAAGGGCAAACTGGTCCATAACTTGTCGAACTTCTTATGCCTTCCCATGAAGCCGGTTTAACAGGTGGAGTGAATCGTTTTGCCTGAGCATATGGAATGCCTTTATAGGTGTAGGTACCGTTGTGAATGTAGCCTCTTACTTTACCGCTTTCCGTTTGGACAACCGCTACATCAGCACCAGTTACAATCGGCAATGTGGATGAGGTTGTCTTCTGACCAATTGCCAGAAAAGGCAAAAGGGGAAGGACTACACAAATAAATAACTTGTAGTTTTTTTTCATGGGATTAGATAGTTTGATAATGCATACTGCTGACTTCAATGTGTTGAAACTACACAATAATCCCTACATGCAAAATACCTTATTGGCAAATTATGATGAGCGGCTTTAAAGAAATTGACATTCCCATTTCTTGATGAGAAAATCAGAGATAATTAAAAGCCTCCCAGAGAGAGTTCTTTATTTTACCTTGGCGGCTTTGACAGTTTCGGCTACACCTTGGGAATAAGAAGTAGGTTTGAAATCGAAAGCTTTTTCAAACTTACTACTATCAAAAAGATAATCTACCTCACTTTGGTAAAGCATTTCAACAGCTTCCTTTATGTTCGTGTCGAAAAGACCGGCCATCCGGATCATCCATTTTGGCAACACCATATAATTTGGTTTGACACCAAATTCTTTGGCTGCCAGTTCAATGAATTGCTTTCCCGTTAACACGTTTCTATCGGTTGGCGCATGCCAAACTTGATTGAAAGCTGATTCAGTATTACCCAATAGGGCAGTTGCCTTGCCCGCATCTGGCGTGTAGGTGAAGGAATGTCTAGTGTGGTCATTTAGCATCCATTGTGCTTTTTTTCCGGCAGCCAGGTTCTTAAACAGCATGGCATCAGTAAAGCTCAACGGGGTATTTGGTCCATAAAAATCTGCGCCCCGAACAATCATTGCTTGAAGATTGCCGTTTTTTATTTCGCCTAACAATGTTCTTTCAATCTTAGCGCGGACTTCTCCTTTTTTACTGCATGGGTTGAATGGCGTTTCTTCATTGAACCAGCCTGTCACTTTTCCGTAGGGATATACATTGCTGAAAAACACCAGTTTTGTATTATGTTTTTTACAAGCTGCAATGACATTGTTCATGACGACAGGCCATTGCTCACTCCATACTTTAGTACTATAAGGCAAGCCGGCAGTGAGATACGCAATTTTTGATCCTGCCACCGCTTTGTCGGTTTGCTCAGCATTGAGCAGATCAGCCGATAGGGTTTGATCAGTTGGATTAATCTTTTTTGGATTTCTACTTACTAATCTGATTTGATTTGTGTAGGTGGGCAATGCTTTTACAAGATTGTTTGCGATCACTCCGTTGGCTCCAAGGATGGTTTGCATAGGTTGGTTTGGGGGTTGTTAACTTTAGTCAAAGACGTTTGATCAAAGTTATTATTTTAGAGTGACACTTATTTTTCGAGGAGTTTCCAAGTTTGTAAGACACTTTTGAAGGTGAGGCTTCTTCATGCGTAAGCGGGCAAGGGATTGCAGTGGAAAGTCTTTTTCAAAATAGTAGGGTAAGTTCCTCAAAGAGTGGGGCTTTCCGTTGTCATAACACTTGAAGAGCTTGGCAGGCTTGGAACGTCTGATCGGAGCCGAAAGCTTGCTTCGGCATAGGCAGAAAAAGCCCAGTGGCCTTGCGTTTTCGCTTGGCCATGCCCAAAAATTACAAAACAGTTGTACACCCAGTCTCCACTCTTAGTAAGCTATCTTTTAATTTAATTCTACCTTACTAATAATGGCATATTGGCAACCAATACCAGCAGGTCATCATCATTCACCTGCTTCTGTTCATCGGCAAGAAGAAGAAAATTTTCGTAAAGCGTGTTAAGTTCATCTCCTTCCACACGATATCCTATTAATTCAACACGGTGCTTCAACGCAGCACGTCCACTTCTGGCCGTCAGTACAATTGAAGAGGAAGGAACTCCTACATCGGCAGGGTTAATGATTTCATAATTTTCAGCATGCTTCAGGAAACCATCCTGATGAATACCAGATGAGTGAGCGAAAGCATTTGCGCCTACAATGGCCTTGTTGGCCTGCACTGGCATGCGCATCATGCTAGAAACTAATTGACTGATATCAAATATTCGTTCGGATTTAATATTGGTGTACAAACCCAAATCTTTATGCACTTGAAGTACCATAGCAACTTCTTCCAACGAAGTGTTTCCGGCACGCTCGCCAATGCCATTAATAGTTACTTCCGCCTGTCGTGCTCCATTCGTTAATCCTGCAATTGTATTTGCGGTTGCTAAGCCCAAATCATTGTGACAATGAACAGAAATTACTGCCTTGTCAATGTTCTTAACATTTTCAACTAGATATTGAATGCGCTTTCCATACAGATGAGGTAGGCAATAACCAGTGGTGTCCGGAATGTTCACAACATCGGCACCAGCGGAAATGACTGCTTCAATTAATTGTCCGAGGAAAACCAGATCAGCGCGGCCAGCATCTTCTGCAAAAAATTCAACTTCATAACCTTTGGACTTGGCATACTTCACAGCCCAAACTCCTTGCTCTAGCACCTGTTCACGGCTTGATTTGAATTTGTGCTTGATGTGAACATCTGAAGCACCAATGCCTGTATGGATGCGACCGTGTTTGGCATGATGAAGGGCTTCGGCCGCCACATCGATGTCATCTTTCTTGGAACGTGTGAGTCCGCACACCGTAACATTCTTTACGGCTTTAGAAATTTCCACAACAGAAAGAAAATCTCCAGGACTTGATATTGGAAAACCTGCTTCTATAACATCCACACCAAGTGCTTCAAGTTCTCTGGCAATGATTACTTTCTCTTCAGTTTTCAATTGACAGCCGGGCACTTGTTCGCCATCGCGAAGTGTAGTGTCGAAGATTTGAATTTTGTTTGCCATATGAATTACAATTCTTGTTTCTGGATCTTTATTGAACTATTGTGGGTACTAATTCACTTTCAAGTTGCTCGCATACTTTTGCACCCATCTGTTGCGTGTTAAGTATTTTGCTCTTTTCTGTTTTACTATCAGCAATGTCAGTTGTTCGATAACCATTTTTCAATGTTTGCTGAACGGCTCGTATAACTGCTTCTGATTCTTTTTTTAAACCAAAAGAAATGTCGAGTAGTAATGCAGCTGATAAAATGGAGGCCAATGGATTCGCGATCCCCTTTCCGGTAATGTCGTGCGCACTTCCGTGAATCGGCTCATACAAACCAACTTTATCACCTACAGAAGCAGAGGCTAACATTCCCATTGAGCCGGCAATTTGAGATGCTTCGTCTGTAAGAATATCTCCAAATAAATTTCCTGTAACTACCACATCAAAGCTTCTTGGATTCTGAATGAGCTTCATAGCAGCAGAATCCACAAACTGATGTTCAAGTTGCACATCAGGATATTGTTTGCCCACTTCCTGAACGGTTTCTCTCCACAGTCTTGAGCTCTCCAATACATTGGCTTTGTCCACCGAAGTAACTTTTTTCTTCCTTGTTCGCGCTGCCTGAAATGCTTTGTGGGCAATCCGTTCCACTTCATAGCGCTGATAGATCATCATATCATACGCAGTATTTCCGTCATCCTTTCTTCCGCGCTCTCCGAAATACACATCACCGGTCAGTTCACGAAAGAAAAGAATGTCAGAACCTTTTAATATTTCGGGTTTAATACTGGAGGCTTCTAGTAGTTCGTCAAAAAGTTTAATAGGACGGAGGTTGGCATACAAGCCAAGCTCTTTACGCATTTTCAAAAGCCCTTGTTCCGGTCTTACTTTC
>JANOQK010000279.1:0-4260 GCA_031414855.1 Bacteroidia bacterium
CCTCATGGCACAAACCTATTTTATATAATGAGTCACACAAAGAATTGTACCTGCCAGTCTTGCCACGATGAAGTGGTTTCGCAACGAGAGAAAGAACTTCATATACAACTTTCTGAAAACAGCAGGAGAGAATTTTTAAAAAAGGCAACCGGCTTTGGCCTTGCTCTTGGCGTGGGCGGTGGTCTCGTCTCTTCATTATCGGCTTCGGCTTTGACAGTCGAGGATGGTAAACAGAAAAGCAAAGAGATGTTTGGCAATAGTGCTGTGAAACAAGGCAAGGCTTCTGTTGTCTCGTTGTTGCATACAGCCGACATACACGCACAGCTTCTAACTCACGATGAATTTTTTATTGAGAACGGTAAACCCGTTTATAAAAAACGAGGAGGTTATGCCACACTCAAGAGCATGATCAATCATCTGCGCTCACAAAATCCAGACAATACATTGTTGATTGATGGTGGTGATTGTTTTCAGGGAGGTGGAGTGGCTGCTTTAAGTGAAGGCCGCGCCATAATACCCCTAATGAATAACATTGGCTATGACTTGATGTTGCCTGGAAACTGGGAAGTGGTGTACGGCAAAGAAATGATGATGAAGGATATGTTTGGTTACAACTGTCCGAAAGTGTGCGCCAACATGTTTCATCAAACGAGCGATGATTTTAATGGTGATTTAATTTTTCCACCCTACTATGTAAAGCGAATGGGCGGATTAAAGATTGGATTCATTGGTTATAACGATCCGTTGACTCCCAAACGTCAATCACCGGCCTACAGCGAAGGCATTCAGTTTACACATCCTGAAAAGAACGTTGCAAAATACATTCGCATTCTTCGCGAGTACGAAGGTTGTCATATTGTTATCTTACTTACGCATATGGGTCTTGCCCAGCAAATTGGATTATCTAATATGGCGTTTACCAAAGGAGTAGATTATATCCTTGGAGCAGATACACATGAAAGGGTTCGTCAACCCATTCAAGGGGTGCATGCAAAAGTGACCGAACCTGGTGCATTTGGTTCGTTTGTAGCCAAACTTGATTTTGTAGTGGAAGATGGTGAGGTGAAAGATCATTCCTATCAACTTTTGGATGTGGATCCGGATCAGTTCAAAGAGGATGAAGAGATGAAGGATCTGGTGACAAAAGCACGTGAACCATATCGAAAAGATCTTGATCGCGTCATAGGAAGTACAAAGACTCCGTTGGTTCGTTATTACGTGATTGAAACACCGATGGACAACTTCATCACCGATGCCATTATGTGGAAGTTCAAACCGGACATTGCACTTAGCAATGGTTTCCGCTTTTGCCCGCCATTGGTGCCCGACCCCAAAACAGGTTTGGCTGAAATAACCATGGACTATTTGTGGAGTATGCTGCCTGTTGATAGCGAAGCCAAGCGTGGCAGCATTACCGGCAAGCAACTGTGGGATTGGATGGAAAAGGAACTACAAAATGCGTTTGCGAAAGATCCTGCAAAACGCTTTGGTGGATGGGTAGTTCGTTTCAATGGTATGGAAGTAAACTTTACCATTGCCAATGATGTCGGTAAACGTGTGAATTGGATAAAGATAAAAGGCAAGCCGCTTGATCCTAATAAGACCTATAGCTTTGTTGCATGCGAACGAGAGGGCGATCCGGACACAACCATATGCAGAGTTGACAATGTAGCTGAACCAAAACGATTAGGCGCTACGCTTCATAGTGTGATTCAGGAATATTTGGCAACGCATTCGCCTATCTCACCAAAACTGGAGGGACGTGTATCGGCTACCGATGCACCGAATACGCTCCTTACACAGTTAATGGGGTTCGGATATGAATTCAGATAATTATTAACTGATATTACTCAAAATTGTGAACGTCTTTGCAAGCCTGCCTGCGGTAGGTAAGCACCAGCGGGGGATTTGTGTAGTAGGGCAAAGCCTGTCCGACCGGAGTCATCCGGGCGGGCAATCTCCGAATTTGAGGATTGCTTCGTCCCTGCCACTACCAGCGCTGACACTCGCAATGACGTCAAATTGCTAGTTTTGCGTAATATCAGTTAACATCAACAGTTAAACTTATTTCAGATTGATACTACAGGTTTTTCTTATCGGCTTAGTTTTTAGTTTCATCGGATCCATACCACCGGGTACACTCAATATATTAGTGTTACAACTGGGCATGGAGAACAAGGTGAAGACAGCTTTGCGCTTTGCTTTGGCTGTTGCCATTATCGAGTATCCCTATGCATGGATAGCCGTACAATTTGAGTATCTAATTACATCTTCACCGATAGTGTTGGACAATTTTCAATTGCTGGGCGCAAGTGTTATGACAATTTTAGGTATCATCGGTTTGTGGTCAGCACGAAAGCCTACCTCATTTTCTGTGCGACTCCAGGAAAGTGGATTTGTGCGAGGACTTATATTAAGCATTCTAAATCCTCAGGCCATTCCTTTTTGGATTGGTGTAACAGCTTATCTTAAGGTTCAGGGATGGATAGATTTGTCCACCACATGGCGTTTGCACAGCTATGTATTTGGAACGGCCGTTGGAGCAATGCTATTACTTTCGATCATAGCACTGATGGCTCAGAAAGTATCACACCTTTTTACACACACAAGACTTATTCAAATGATACCCGGTGGGGTCCTTCTCGGCCTGGGCCTTTTCGGTTTTATTAGATATTTCTTTTTGTCATAATCATAGCAGGAATAAAAAGATAGTATGAACGAGGAATTTTGGAATGAACGTTATAAAACCAATGACACCGTTTACGGTCATCAGCCAAATACATTTTTGAAGGAACAGCTTCTCAAACTTCCACCGCGTAAGTTATTGTTGCCGGCAGAGGGCGAGGGAAGAAATGCCTTATTTGCTGCGAGCTTAGGTTGGAAAGTTACGGCCTTCGATTTTAGCGTGGAGGCAAAGAACAAAGCAATAGAAGCAGCTACCGATAATCATCTGTCGATCGATTACACTACAGAAGATATTAAAGAGATTATACTCCCTGAAAAAACATACGATGCCATTGGTCTGATATACGTGCACATGGAACCAACTGTTCGTGCAACCTTTCATAAAAAATGTGTGAATGCATTAAAACCGGGTGGCGTTTTGATACTGGAAGCCTTCTCAAAAGACCAGATGAACAATACTTCCGGAGGGCCGAAGGATGTAAGTATGCTTCATTCAATAGAAACACTTCGTAAAGAATTTGAAGGACTCCAAATTTCACTTTGTAAAGAGGAGGACACATTTTTAGATGAGGGTAAATTCCATTCGGGTATTGCCGATGTGGTGCGATTCGTAGCCACCAAACCTTAAAAAAAATAACACTTCCTTCTTGTGTGACTAAAATCACTGAACTTTTATGCCCATCGCTGTAGTTTTGAGTATAAAATTTGAAAATGGAGGAAAAAAAGACATTCAACCAGATCATCAAAAGCGACAAGCCAGTTCTAATCGACTTTTTTGCCACTTGGTGCGGCCCGTGCAAAATGATGCAGCCGATTTTGGAAGATCTTTCAAAACGAATGGGCGACAGGGCAACCATTCTTAAAATAGACGTGGACAGAAATCCTGCGGTTGCACAAGCCTATCGCATTCAGGGTGTGCCTACTCTTATGTTATTTAGAAATGGCGAAACACTATGGAGACAATCCGGAGTGATGACGGCCAATCAATTGGAAAAGGTTATTAACCAGTTTGAAACTCAGGAGGTAAAAGTATAGCCTTGTGTGACATGCGTCACTGACGCTAATAACTGAAAAACGGAACTTTGTGCCGGATTCAAATTCTAAAAATTCAACAGATAAAAATTAAAAAGTAAGAATATGTTTTTCCAACACGTTTATGACAAAAGCCTGGCACAAGCCAGCTACTTTATTGGCTGTCAAAAAGCAGGTGTAGCCATGGTAATCGATCCGAAAAGAGATGTCGATACCTACCTGGAAATAGCCAAACAAAACAATATGAAGATCACGCACATTGCGGAAACGCATATCCATGCTGATTTTCTTTCTGGTGCAAGAGAGTTGGCAGCCTTGACGGGTGCCAAGCTTTATTTATCGGATGAAGGGGGAGAAGGATGGCAATATGAATTTAAGCATGCTGCCTTAAAAGATGGAAGTGTGATTACGGTTGGAAATCTGACGTTTCAAGTAATTCATACACCAGGGCATACGCCCGAGAGCATTAGTTTTCTATTGACCGACAAACCTGCCAGTATGGAACCTGTAATGCTATTTACTGGAGACTTTGTTTTTGTGGGA
>JANOQK010000280.1:0-5536 GCA_031414855.1 Bacteroidia bacterium
GCTTCCGGTGTTGTCATATTGCCAAAAGTTAGTGGTAGTTATCCCAGGGTGAGTTTTCAACACGGCACAATCGCTGCAAACTCTCAAGCACCCTCCATGTTACCATTAAGCAGTACTGAGCTATTACTCTACACCTCTTTAGCTTCACCTGGCTTTATTACTGCAATCCCCGATTTCATTGGATTTGGAAGTTCTAATAATGTGCTTCACCCCTACTATGTTAGAGACCAAACAGCCTCTTCCGTAATTGACATGCTGAAGGCTGCTAAGGAACTAGCTCGCGAAAAAGGCCTTGGCTTCAATGGTAAATTATTCTTAGCAGGATACTCCCAAGGAGGATACGCCACCATGGCCACTCATCGTGAAATTGAGAAAAGCGGTTTAGACGGATTTAATCTGGTGGCCTCCTTCCCCTCCTCAGGGGGTTACGATGTAAAAGGTATGCAGGAGTATTTCTTTAGCCTGGACACCTACGACCAACCCTTCTTTATAGGGTACGTAGCTATGGCTTATAGAACAGCATTTGCATGGACACAACCAGTAAGTGATTTTTTTCAGGAACCTTACGCAACTCGACTACCAAGCCTTTTTAATGGAAAGAAAACAGGGCAGGAAATTAATGAACAACTCACCATGTCTATAAAAGATCTCGTTTCTGTTGATCTACTTACCAAAATAGAAAGTGATACCCGCTACAAATATATTGTTGATGCCTTTAAGGACAATAGCCTTGTTGATTGGAAACCAACTATACCTATGTATATGTATCATGGGGATATTGATGTCACTGTTCCTTACAACAACTCTGTAATATCGTATAATACATTAATAGCCAATGGAGCTTCTAAATCTGTTGTTACGTTTACTACAATTCCTGGGACTCATTATACTGGCGTAACTCCATACCTTGAAGATTTCATTCCGAAGATGTTAAGCTTGAAATAAGAAGCACCTATATCTGTTCAGATCTAAATCCGCGAAGCAAGTATATTAGTCAAGCATTCCTCCGATTACGTGAATAATTCCTTTGTAAAAGCCGGCATTAGCAGCAAGGTCTTTCTTAATAATGGGAGAATATGCTACAGTAACAAAATTATCTTTATTTGTCACAAAGAAGCCATACTGATTGGTTTGTGAATTAACGGGGCCAGCAATAACCCGTTATCTGCTTGTCAATACCTGTAATTGGTGTAATAGAAAGCCATCTGAGAAAGGGATTGGTATGGGCGTTGGTCTCGATCATTAATGCCTATAGTTCTGGATACAAGTTAAAATACTTGAACGCGGAGTCTAATGCTAGGCTCTTCTCAACACCGTTTGCCTCCTTAAAAGCATCTGAAGCAACTAATTCACCGATGGTTTGTGTTGGCGGAGGTTCGCAATCACAATCGCAGCGAGTAGTAACAAGAAAACAAGCCAGTCAAGCAAGCAATAGATTTATTTTCATTTAGCAAGTAGATTATAAATCCACCAATTACTGCGAAACCAAATCCTTTAGATAATAAGCAAAAAAAAGCTCTCCAGTTATTTCTGGAGAGCTTTCAAAATTAATTGGTTCAAATACTATTGAAGTAATCCACCAATTACTTGAATTATGCCATTGCTATGTGCAATATCCTTTGAGAAGATAGGAGCATATTTTGTTTGATCTGTAGCCGCTCCAGTTGTAACAATTACACCAAAAGGGTTGGTAGCCCCTGCTGTAGCCTTTATAACGGTGATTGTTTTTGTGGAAAAAGGAATAATCGTCTGACCGGTAGTCGCCATTACTGTAATATCAGTACCAGCTGCTACACCATATTTCCCTGCAACTAAGTGATTGAGTAATAGTAATCTTCCCTTATCAGCAGCGCTTGTCAATGCCGTTACGGTTGCATCTGTTAAAACCGCGTTTGGACTAGCGAAGAAGGTTCCACCTTTGCCACCAGGGTAATTTGCAGAAGGCATGGCAAGGTAAGTGGTGATTTTCTTTGCGGTTGCCGTTTCTGTGAAAATCCCATCAGCAGCCGTGATTATTTTGGCAAGCTGAGTAAAATCTTTTCCTAACAGAATGGTTCCAGCCATTGTGCCTAAGATAGGAGTCAATGTGGCTCCTACAGATGGAGGGATCATTACAGACTGCACTACATGCACAACACCATTAGTAGCTTTTTTATCAGCAGCATTTATCTTAATAGCTTGATTCGTTGAGCCTGTTTTTAAAGTCAAATCCGCGTTAACTACAATTTTTTGAACGGTTGTTGTTTTTGCATCTGTATACAAAGTGCTTAATTCACTTCCAGCTGTAAGTTCAGCAGATAGTTTTTGTGTGGCTACAAAGTGATAGGACAAAACACCCTTAATGATATCAGGATTAATTGAATTGATATTTGAAGGAAATCCAGGAGTAGCCAATAGGTTTACAAAAGCTTCATTACTTGGCGCAAATAAAGTGTAAGGGGTTGTACCTGTCATTAAGGCCGCTAGATCCGGGTACTTGTTAATGTACTTTGCAGAGGAGTCTAGGGCTAAGCTTTTGTCCACACCGCTCGCTTGCTTATAAGCATCTGAAGAAATCAATTCACTGATTGTTTGTGTGGGGGCTGGCTCTTCATCATCGCCACAGCCACTCATAATGAATAAACTCGCCACAAGAGCAACAATGCTGGTATAGCGAAGGATTGAAAATAGTTTCTTAGTCATAGGAAAGTTGATTTAGTTATCATTCAATATTAGCAAAAAAAATGGCAAACTAGTATGCAAGCCGATTAAAATACCTCTTTTTTAGGCAATTAAATCGAGTGCAGGCTGGTTACTTCACTCCTTTGCCTTTTCAGTAACAGCAGTATGTTTGGCTAAAATATCCCCTTTTTCAAGTGTTTTTGCCAGCCATTTGAAAACCAAAAAATAGGGTCAACCATCTTGAGTATTTTTACTCAAAACATTGAGTAAGATTTAAATTAACAATCAAGAATCTGATTATCAACAATTTACTGGTATATTGAACATCCGATGTTCCTCAACTAAGCAACTAATGCAGCCTCTACTTTGACTTTATATCCCAATTGCGCCATCAATTGCTCACAATCTTCCCATAACAAGCCAAAATTATTTACATCAGCAAGGCCTAATTTTGCTAATACATTTCTGATCTCGCCTTCACTTCCTGATTCAAAACCGCCCTTCATGATACTCTCCTCTGCCCAATCCACCAATTGTGCAAGGTTGATTTCATGCTTCATATATGCCAAAAGTTGCATCGCTATGTACTGCTTTGTAATCATGATATAATTTTTTTATGTCCTTTATCAATTGGAAATTTTTCATGGATTTCAATCATTGTTCCGTTTTCATCAAATATCTCCTGCCTAAATGCAATAGTTATTTCATTACTGTCCACTTCCTTTACGTATCGCGCTTTACCTCTATTTCGTCCAGTCACATCAAACCAGTATCTCCTGCCTCCAACGGGTGTCTCTGTCCAATTTTCAAATTCCTTTTCATTTTGTTTCCTTTTGGCAAGAACCATTATTCAAAGATAAAAATAAAGTGAATATACTATCCAGCTTAACTGTATCTGATCGGGTGAAGTAGCCTTTAAAACAACTCTTTTGCAATCCGGTAAATCGGGTCTGATTTGCCCATAGAATAGAAATGCAAGGTAGGGACACCAAATTTCATCAGCTCCTTTGACTGCCTGACAGTCCATTCAATACCTACCTGCTTGACCGAAGTATTGTCTTTGCATTTTTCTATCTCATCCGCCAATTCTTCCGGAAGGTCAATATGAAAGATAGTAGGAAGTACAGTAGTCTGTGCTTTTGCTGTAATCGGTTTAATACCCGGAATGATGGGAACAGTGATTCCACTTTCACGACAAAGTTTTACGAACTCAAAATACTTTTCATTGTCAAAAAACATTTGAGTGACAATGTACTCCGCTCCCAAATCGACTTTGTGTTTTAAATATTTTATGTCCGTTTTAAGGTTGGGAGCTGAAAAATGCTTTTCAGGATAAGCTGCAACGCCAACACAAAAATTGGTCGGGGTTGGATGTTGTAATTCCTCATCAATAAACTTACCATTGTTCATGGCAACAATTTGACCTAGCAATTCAGAGGCGAAACGATGACCATCCGCTTCAGGAACAAAGCGTGGTTCAGTCTTGATCGCATCGCCTTGAAGAGCCAATACATTATCAATTCCTAAAAATTGCAAATCGATTAAAGCATTCTCGGTCTCTTCCTTACTAAAGCCTCCACAGATAATATGCGGTACTGTATCTACTTTGTAATGATTCTGGATAGCCGCGCATATCCCCACGGTTCCTGGGCGTTTGCGAGTTGATCTCTTTTCTAAGAGACCATTTTCTTTTTTCTTATACACATATTCCTCGCGGTGATAGGTGACATCAATAAACGGAGGCTTGAATTCCATCAAGGGGTCCATGTTATCAAATAGCGTGCGGATATTCTCTCCTTTCAGTGGCGGAAGAATTTCAATACTGAAAAGGGTTTTACCGGAAGCGTTCCTTATGTGATCAACTACTTTCATCTCAATGTGTTAATGTTCTTAAGTGTTGGAGTGTTAATGTTAAAGTCCTATAGCCCAATACTTTAGTACTTCGATACCTTAGCCCCTTTAATTCCTTGTATTCAAGTACTTAATAAGGCCTAGGCCTAATGCCTTTACTTCTTCGGCTAAATTTTGCAATGATTGAACTTGCTCCGCTGGAAGATACTCCAGATCTAGCGCTACATATAGAATACTTTTTACTTCAGAGGCAGAAGATGTGGAAATTTCTAAAAAGCGAACAAATTCTTTCTTACTAAAACGTCCGAAGCCTTCAGCAATATTGCTCATGGAAGACACAGAGGCTCTTCTTATTTGACTTTTAGCATCATAATCCTTTGAAAAATCTCCCTTATTGGTGGCTTTATAGATTTCCTTTACTAAATGACGAGCCTTATGCCAGCATAGCAAATCTTCAAACTTGTCAACCTTGGCCATATCCTAAGTGTTTATGTGTTGAAGTCTTAATGTGTTAAAGTATTTAAGCCTAGCATTACCCTTAACACTTCAAAACTTTAACACATCAACACTTCTAAATATCATAACTTAAATTCGGACTTAGCCACCTTTCAGTTTCCTTAAGAGGCATTTCTTTTCTTACAGAGTACTCAGTCACTTGATCTTTCTCAATCTTTCCAAGTCCGAAGTATTTTGATTCTGAGTTAGAGAAATAATATCCACTAACAGAGGAAGCGGGGTACATTGCAAACGATTCTGTCAGTTTTATACCCGTTGTTTTCTCCGCATCCAACAATTCAAAGATGGTTTGCTTTTCTGTATGATCAGGGCAAGCCGGATATCCAGGTGCTGGCCGGATTCCATCGTACTCTTCTTTAATCATTTGATCGTTACTCAATGTCTCATTCGCGGCATATCCCCAGAACTCTCTTCTCACCTTTGCATGTAAGCATTCCGCGAACCCTTCGGCTAAACGATCAGCCAACGCCTTTACCATAATATCAGAATAATCATCTTGCTGCTTTTT
>JANOQK010000281.1:0-2239 GCA_031414855.1 Bacteroidia bacterium
ACGTCAATTCAATGTGGTGGCCGACCGAGGCAAAGAAGGAACGAAGATGCACAGCAAAAAAGGATTGCAGTATAGTTTGCTGGATGAAAAAGGAAACAAGATCGGCATTCCCATCAAGGCAAGTTCCATTTATGGTAAGCCCACTCTGCCTTACCTGGAAAAACAATTCAAGCTGAATGACGCTTTAAGACAACCACATAAGGACAGAATGAGAAGCTGCATCGACAAATGTTTAAAGGGAAATGAATCAATTACGCAATCCGCTTTTGGACAAGCCTTGCAAAGAGAAGGCATCTACGTGTTGCTGCGACAAACTAATGATGGAAGAGTTTACGGGATCACATTTGTGGACAACAAAACGAAAGTCGTCTTTAATGGGAGTGATCTGGGTAAGCCTTACAGTGCAAAGGCAATCCTCGACCGAATATCAGACACACCTTATGCCAGTGGAGCAGGTTCCTTATCGGGTAAGTCAGAGAACGAGCCAGCAGAAAAATCTATCGAATTGAATTTTAGACTAACAGAGGTAATCACTGATCTTATCACTGCCAAGCAATTTGACTTTGCTTCACCTGATGCCGCAATGAAAAGACGCAAAAAGAAAAAGAAGGGTCGTTCACTTTAAATATAGAAAGATATGGCAGCGAATACGGAGAACGAACAGGCATTACAAAAGATCATCGACTTTATCAGGTTGTTGAGCATCGTCATTTTGTTAATGCATTTCTATTTCTTTTGCCACCGGGCATTGGAAAAATCTGGCTTTACTTTTGAAATAGCTGATCAAATAATTCGGTCCGTCTCCGCCACAGGATTGTTTAACGGAATCTACTTCTCTAAACTTTTAACATTAGGGCTTCTACTTATATCCCTGATCGGAGCCAAGGGAAAGAAAGACGATAAGATCAGTCCGGCCACGGCACTCTATTATATATGGAGTGGGTTACCCTTGTTTCTTCTCGGTCATTTCATTTTCAAATTGAATATTGGAGATAACGTTAAGACCGGAGTTTACATTGCTATTACTTCCCTTGGCTATCTGTTGATCTTAACCGGAGGAACACTTCTTTCGAGATTGCTACAGATTAAGCTTCGTAATGACATCTTCAACAAACTAAACGAATCCTTTCCTCAGGAGGAACGATTGCTTGAAAACGAATACTCGATCAACCTTCCGGCAGCGTACACGCTAAAAGGCAAACGGAGAAAAAGCTGGATTAATATTATCAATCCGTTCCGTTCATCGCTGGTGATTGGTACACCGGGAGCGGGTAAATCTTATTTCGTGATTAGGCACATCATCACCCAGCACATCCGAAAGGGTTTTACTATTTTCATCTCCTATATAAATTATGATGATCTATCGAGAATAACGTACAAAAAGCTTTTAAAAAAATCGAATCGTTATACGGTAAAACCAAAATTCTTTGTCATAAACTTTGAGGATCTCTCCCGTTCTCACCGTTGCAATCCCCTTGACCCGGCCACGATGGAAGACATTACGGATGCCACAGAATCTTCCCGCACTATTATGCTTGGCCTCAACCGCGACTGGATTAAGAAGCAAGGAGATTTTTTTGTTGAATCACCCATCAACTTCGTAACGGCCATCATCTGGTTTTTAAGAAAGCATGAAGATGGAAAATTCTGCACCCTGCCACATGTGATCGAACTGATGCAATTGGATTATCCACATCTTTTCAAACTGTTGAAAACAGAGCCGGAGATTGAAGTGTTGATTAATCCGTTCGAGTCTGCCTTTAGGAATGAGGCAATGGAGCAGTTGGAGGGTCAGATCGCCAGTGCCAAGATTGGAATGGCTCGACTCTCTTCACCTCAGCTCTATTATGTATTGTCAGGGAATGACTTTACGCTTGACATCAACAATCCTAACGATCCTAAAATTGTGTGCATGGGAAACAATCCGCAGAAACAACAAATCTATGGTGCTGTGCTTTCGCTCTACATTTCAAGAGTTATCAAACTGGTCAATAAAAAGAGGCAACAAAAGTGCAGCTTGATATTCGATGAATTCCCAACAATCTACTTCAATGGCATTGACAGCTTGATAGCAACAGCCAGGGCAAACAAAGTGGCTACCACATTAGCCGTTCAGGATTACAGTCAACTAAAGAAAGACTATGGGCGTGATCAGGCCGAAGTGATTATGAACATTGTCGGGAACGTGATCAGTGGACAAGTTGTGGGTGAAACAGCCAAACTATTATCAGAGCGTTTT
>JANOQK010000282.1:0-1600 GCA_031414855.1 Bacteroidia bacterium
TATTTTTCTTGCGATGGAAATGAATTGCTCTTTTGCTTTCTGAGGATCAAAGCCCTCAGGTAATCGTCTGGAGCCACCACTTCCCCAGGTGATCATTTTTACATTAGCTGCCTGGCATCGCTGAAATACTTTTTCAGTGTAGGCCAGAATAGCTGCTTCGTCTACCGTTGGGCCAACTACTTTTAAATCCCCTGGGATAAAAAGATTAACGGCAAAGAGAGGCGTCTTTAATTTTTTGATAGCGGTAAGCTTCTCCTCAAATTGTTGATCAGTCACCTTAATCGGAGAAAAGCATTTTGAAATAGATTCGATCAGAAACTTATAGCCAGAGGCATGTAGGAGACTGTCGTTTTCATAATCCTGAACGATACCAACTTCAGGCTTTATTGACTGTCCATTTGCTGTTGGCAAAACAACAATAAGAAATGAGCAAGAAATAAGGATCAAATTTTTCATGCGTATGTTTTGGCTGTAATAGATGTTTGACGAGTGTTTGAATAAATTTATGGAATATGGCCAATAATTCAACTTTTTCACAAATGCAATTTATTGTAAGAATAGACTTATGTCTTACCGCTTGACACGTTTTCCGCAGATCTAAATTAAATTCAAAGTATATTTGAATTCAAAATTACTCCACCATGATTTCAGTAAAGGCTATTTCAAATAGGTTCTTCTTTCTGCTTTTATTCTTATTTCTGGCATCCTTTGCCAGGGCTCAAAAAGGTAAGCTGGAATACTATGAGCTTAAGATGTACAAACTAAAAGATGCAAGCCAGGAAACAATTGTAGATGCATTCCTTAAGAATGCGTATTTGCCTGGTTTACATAAAGTTGGTATTAAAAATATAGGTGTGTTTAAACCACTAGAGACAGACACGACCTTCGGGAAACGTATTTATGTGTTGGTTCCTTACAGTTCGTTGGACCAGTTTTTGAAACTTTCGGATGAGACATTTACAGATCCTCAATTTAATCTCAATGGAAAAGAATACCTCGATGCTGAATACACTAACCCACCTTACATACGGATTGAATCAACTCTTCTTCGCGCATTCACAGGGATGAAAAAAATGGAGACACCGGCATTAACAGGCCCACGTTCTGAGCGATTTTATGAACTGCGCAGTTATGAAGGTCACACGGAAAAGATCTATAAAAATAAGGTGAAGATGTTCAATGAGGGAGATGAAGTGGGGCTCTTCAAACGGTTGGGATTCAATGCCGTTTTTTATGCCGAAGTAATTTCTGGTAATAAAATGCCAAACCTGATGTATATGACCACATTTGAAAACAAGGCTGCGCGCGATGAGCATTGGAACATTTTTCGCGAAGACGCGCAATGGAAAAAGCTATCTACGATGCCGGAGTATCAGCATAATGTTTCTAAAAACAGCCAATACTATTTGAGGCCAACTGAGTATTCGGATTATTAGGACTTAGGCATTAGGGCTTGGTAAAATTCTTCCATATTCAGGAATTGCAAGTCTCCAATTCCGTCATTCGTGATCCTTCAAATAATGCTCCCTTAAAATATCTTCGGCAAAGTCATTTGTGAGATCACGAATAGCGGTGTGCACATGATTGGCATTGTTTTGGG
>JANOQK010000283.1:0-14274 GCA_031414855.1 Bacteroidia bacterium
CCTTTCGTTCAGGAAATCAAATGCTGATTAGTTTAGACCACGAGTTGCTTTCAAAAGCCGATCGTTAGGCTTTTGTTTTTACCAGAAATTGCTCAAGATCTTTTAATTTCAAAATTCCTTCGTAATAGGCTTTTCCAAAGATGACGGCAAAAATTCCCATGTCGTCAAGCCGCTTGATATCATCTACACCGCGAACACCGCCACTTGCCAGGATTTTAAGTTCAGGAAATTGATCAATAATTTCCTGGTAGAATGAAAAAGCAGGGCCTTCCAGCACGCCATCTCTTGAGATGTCAGTAGACTTTACATACTTTAAACCACGATCATAAAAATATTGGAGATGATCGAAGAGTTTAATCTCGGTATTCTTTTGCCAGCCCCGTATTGAAATGTTTTTCGATTTGATATCTGTTACATCAGCGCCAAGTGTCATTTTTTCTCTTCCATAAGAAATGATCCAGGAAGCAAACAACTCAGGATGTGTCACCGCTACACTAGAAGCAGTAATATAATCGGCACCAAACTCATACGCTTTTCCAATATCTCCATCTGTGTTTATGCCACCTGTAAAGTCTACTTTTAAATCGGTGTGTCCTGCAATGGCTTCGAGTACATGATAGTTTTTTGGAGTGCCTTTTTCGGCTCCATCTAAATCCACTAGATGCACGATTTCAATTCCATGATCTTCAAAGCGCTTGGCCAAGTCAAGAGGATTTTCATCATAGGCTTTTTCACTTGATGGATCACCTTTTCTCATCTTGACAACAGCACCCTGGCGGATGGCAATGGAAGGAATTACTTGAATCATCTACAACACGATTTAGGTTTTTAAAATTACAATCTGAATGGCAAAGATTCATTTAACCTGGATAATATTTTGCATCCTTCACCAGACTATTTTTTTCGATACTTTTATATTCAAATCTCTGGGTTTATGAAATGGGCATTTTTAGTAATCGCAATAATCGTCTGTTCCAAACAATCGTTTGGGCAAGCCAAAATGAGAAAGCTGCCTAACCCGATCAATCACCCGGCAATTAACGTATCTGCCCCTTACATCAGCATGGACGGCAATTCTATGGCCTTCATTTCAGACTATGCAGAAGATAATGATCTGACCTTAAATTACACAACAAAGGATGGCGTCAATTGGAAGGAACCTGTTGCACTGCCCAAAGTAGTAAATAGTAAACTAAATTTCATCAGAGGCTTTGCGCTTAGTGCTGATGGGAAAACGCTTTATCTGACCAATCAAAAATTCGGAGGCCTTGGGGGATTTGATATTTTAATCAGTGAACTCAAGGGAGCAATCTGGTCTGATCCTATCAATCCAGGAACACCCGTTAACTCCAAACTGCATGATGGATGTCCATCTATGAGTATTGATGGCACCACGCTTTATTTTATGAGGTGTGAAAAAATGGATTTAAACAAAGCGGAAAATTGTAAACTGATGCAGGTGAAGAAAAAACCTAATGGACAATGGGACGAGCCTATTGAACTACCTGCGGCAATCAACACAGGCAATTCACAAACACCGCGTATTATGGGCGATAGTGAAACATTGATTTTTGCCTCAAATAAATTTTCAGGAAACAAAGGGGGAATGGATTTATATATAACTCGATTGAATGGTGCACAATGGAGCACTCCTGTCGCGCTTGACTTTGCTAATACTGCTAATGATGATCAGTATGTATCAGCATCATCGTTGGGTCGCTACTTGGTGAAGGATGCTCAAGGACAAAAAAAATCTGAACTTATCGAATTACTTTTTCCGGCTGACTTAAAACCAAAGGGCCTGATGAAGGTGGAAGGAAAAATCACCGGGCTTGAAAATCCTGCATCGGCTTACATTTCTTTATTCAATCAAAAAGACCAAAGCCGAGTTTATAATGGACGACCTTTGAAGGATGGCACCTTTGTCGTCTATATGAAGGAAGGTGGTGTTTATGATTTATCTGTAGAGCCTGAGCAAGACAATTATACATTCTATTCGAAGGAGTTTAATGTGATGATGGGTGAAAAACTTTCGGCATTGGAAAAGATCATCGTGAATCTGAAAAAGATTTCGGCCGGTGACGAAATTGAATTACCCGGTATTTCTTTCAAACCATATGGTAAAGCGTTGGCTCCAAATGCTACTCAGGAATTAAGAAGGTTAGTGCGCCTCATTAAAGGTAACGCAGCTTATAAGTTTAATGTAGATGTGACTTTACTTGGCTTGCAGCAAGATTCTTTGCAGTCCAACCCGGACTTAACTGAAATTCAGGTGGACTCAACGCAAATTGAAGTTCACTATGCGATCGATTCAACAGCCACTTCTTTTGATTCCCTGGCAACCGCTGCGGATTCAGTGATCACAGCAACTCGCGATTCCGTTGTTGTAAAAGTAACTTATCACAACAATCGCACAGAGCAACAGGTCAACTCATTGAAAACCTATTTAATCAGTCAGGGTGTGGCGGAAGGCAATATCACCTGCAGTTTTAAGGCCATTGTAGAAGCAATGTCAGAAAACAGAAAAACAAAGGTTAAGGTTACTGTGCGACAATGAACGGAACAGCGACAAGAGTTTTATCCCAGATAAAAATAAGCTCTTGTTCTTCACCAGCTTTTTCTACAGAAATAGTAAACTGTTCAAACACCTTTTCCTGAAGTAATACCGGTGCCTCAACAGACAACACATCGTTTTGAGGATCGCGATTGGCCTCACCATTAAAATCAATTCCCCATTGCCCGTATTCTGAATTAAAAATAATCGTCCAGTTTTGCTGATTTGGTAAAACCCAGAGCGTGTATTTGCCAGCCTTAAGGGTTTTGTTATTGATGATTAAGTCTTTGCTGGTTTCGAATATTGTGGCTTCGTTGGCTCCTGCACGCCAAACTTTTCCAAAGGGTACCAGTCCAATGCTATCAAATATCACCCGGTTTTTCTTAAATGGCCTGTTGTAGAAAATGTGCACCGAAAGGCCATCGGCTTCATAATTTACATCAGCTTCTGGACTAGCGGACTTGGTATTATGGCGAAAAAACGCAAGAACCGCAATGACAAGCAAAATGGCGGTTCCCAGTACTATTGAAATTTTTTTCATTAAAAGTCTCTGAACAATGATTAAACTTCAACAAAGTAAAAAGGTTCCTAGTTCTAAATTTTTTACTTTCGCCTGTTAATATTACGTGACTTATTCCGGACTATAACTTTTCAATTCTTGTTTAAGGGATTGCCTGAGATAAAATCCACAATCAGTATCCATTATTAATAATTGCTTTCTAAATTTACCCTACTAAAATTGACCAGCATATGATCGTATTTGGAATTGTCATCGCTCTTTTTGTATTAGCCATCGTTTCTGTATGGATATTTCCTAACAAATCAGTTAGCGACAACGAACACGACATTAAGCATTAAGCAGTATTGCGCCAATGAACGTTTGCGTCTTTTGCGGATCGGGCGTTGGTCATAATCCTATTTATTCCTTTGCGGCAAGAGAATTAGCAGTGTTGTTTTGTTCCACTAATACAACTTTGGTTTATGGAGGAGGGAACATCGGCCTTATGGGCATACTAGCAGATGAGATTTTGAAAAACAAGGGCAGCGTAATTGGCGTTATCCCCGATTTTTTGGTTCAGAGAGAAGTAGCACATCACGGTATTACAAAGTTGGAAATTGTGAATAGCATGCACGAGCGGAAAAAACGCATGGCTGACCTTTCAGATGCGTTTATAGCTATGCCGGGAGGAATGGGCACGGTAGATGAACTGGCAGAAATTCTTACCTGGAAGCAACTGAAGTTGATTAAACAACCTGTTGGCTTACTCAACATTAACTCTTTTTTCAATCCTTTGGTAAGGCAAATGGAGCTTATGGTGGAATCTGGATTTTTAAAAGAGGAAAACTTTAAAGAATTGCAGATTCATGAAACTCCCGTTAAACTCCTCACCTCTTTGGGGGTAATTGCCACATAAGCACTTAGCCAGTGCTGAGAAATATTCATAGCTTGAAGAAAATTAGTGGAATGCTTAGGAAGCTTTTTGCGATGTGTTTTTTTGTGGCTATTCCGTTTTATGCGTGGCCACAAGAGATTTTGGGTTTTGCCCTAACGGATGGTCAGACACGCGTTCAGATTCCAATTGAGATTCAAAATAATCTGGTAATTGTTCCGGTGGTTTTAAACCGCCAGATTCCCCTCAAATTTATTTTGGACACAGGCGTGAGAACAGCGATCCTCACCGAAAAAACATTTAGTGATATACTAAATCTTCCTTACTCAAGAAAGTATTCTATTTCAGGCCCAGGAGGTGTTAAGGTAGTGGACGCATTTGTTACCAACAATGTTACCCTGGATTTACCAGGCGTACATGGCCAAGGCCATGCCCTGTTGGTGTTAGATCAGGATTACCTGGAGCTAAGAAATTACTTGGGCACCGATGTTCATGGTATTTTGGGGTACGAATTATTCAGCCGGTTTATCATTAAGATAGATTATGAACGTAAAGTATTAGTGATCCAAAGTACGGAAAGGCCTATTCGAAAACGGAAATTTGAAGAACTGCCACTAAAAGTGGAAGACACAAAACCCTACATAGCAGTAAACATACAAATGACCGACACAACAAAGTCGGCCGTAAAATTATTGATTGATACAGGTGCAAGTCATGGACTTATTCTTGAACCTGATTCGGATCCGGCCATTCAAGTACCCCCTAAGCATATTAAAAGTATAATAGGCCGAGGCCTTGGGGGTATTATCTCGGGACAAATTGGTCGGATAAACTCTTTGGAATTGGGCAAATATGAAATCGCAGATGTTATCACAAATTTCCCTGATCCCAACAGCTATATGGATAGCATTAAAAATAATCGAGCGGTTTTTCGCAATGGCGCTATTGGGGGTGAGGTACTCAGTCGCTTCACCGTTATTTTTAATCTACCATTTGAGAAAATCTATTTTAAGAAGAATGCAGCTTTTAAAAAGAAATTCTATTTCAATCAAAGCGGTCTTACCGTGAAAGCCGAAGGTGTTAATCTTAGAAAGTTTAAAATTACAGACGTACGCGCGAATTCAACTGCTCAGAAAGCAGATATACAAGCAGGGGATGTTATTCTGATGATTAATGGCGTTTCTTCTAACTCGTTTGAATTGAATATTGTAAACAGTCTTCTCAACTCGAGGCCGGGAAAGAAAATTTCACTTCAGATTGAGCGTGACGGGAAAATGTTCAAGAAAGAATTTATCTTGGAGAACCCTATTTAGAAAGCCGAATTAGAAGCTTTCCTCTTTGATCAATAAGCGCTTTAACTGACCCTTTCTTTTTTTGTAAGCATTGAGCAAATAAAGTTGAGTCTTCCTGAACTTCAAAGAATTCTTTAAGGCGGTGTGAAGCGATTCGCCCGTCAGACTTTCTTTCAACACATAATTCATGACACCTGTGTTAATGGCTTCATGATAGTTGGAGCTTTTTAGAATAGTGATGGGAACGTTTTTTGTTTTGCGTTCATTGAGCAGCGCGGTCACGGCATTTTTCAACCCCAGTTTCCCAATGTTATCGTCAATCAAAATATAGTGAGGGCTGAAAAGGATTAATCTTTCCGCAAGGGACTTCAGATCAAACGCGATTTCTGTAATAATTTTTGTTTCGCGAATTTTATGAAGCGCATCAAATACACGCCCTAGTTCGATGGGATTATTCCCCACTACCAATACCTTCAACTTTTCTGATGTCGGTAATTTTACTTTTGTTTCCATGACCAACTATACTTAGAACTGTATTTTTATGAAAAAGTTTACCCTGCGGTAACCTTTCCAGCCCTATATTTTTTATAAATGCGATTTGACGCTGATTTGGTTTTATTTTCTGTTAACAATCTGTCAACATATTCACAAATTTTATTTGCTACGCCCGGCAAACGGGTAAGATTGAGGTTTCGGGGTAACTTGTGGTAAGATGCAAAAAAAAGTCAATATTATAGGAGGCGGCTTATCCGGTCTTCTCACTAGTTTGCAATTGGTGCGCGCTGGAATAGAGGTAGAAGTATTTGAGAAAAAGAAATATCCTTTTCACCGCGTATGTGGTGAATACATTTCGCTGGAAACAATGCCTTTTTTGAAATCGCTTTCTGTTTATCCAGACAAATTCAATCCTCCTGAGATAAAGCGCTTGCAACTCACTTCAGTAAATGGAAAATCTGTTACACTTCCCCTCGATCTGGGTGGTTTTGGAATTAGTCGATATAGTTTCGATTACTATTTATTTGAAAGAGCAAAACAAGAAGGTGTGATCTTTCATGAAAACGCGGAAGTGGAGCGTGTACACTTCAAAGACGAACGGTTTAAATTGCATACAGCCGAAAAAAGTTTTGATGCAGATGTCGTGATAGGGTCGTTTGGCAAACGTTCAAAGCTGGATGTGCAATTGAAAAGAGGGTTTATAAAAAAACGCTCGCCTTATCTGGGTGTTAAGTACCATATTCAAACAAATCATCCACACGATTTGATCGCGCTCCATAATTTCAAGGGAGGTTATTGCGGCATCAGCAATGTGGAGGAGGGAAAAACCAATTTGTGTTATCTCTCTCACAATGATAATTTGAAAAAACATCATTCCATTAAGGAGATGGAAACACAGGTTCTGTTCAGAAATCCTTTTTTGAAATCCATATTTCAGAATGCAACCTTTCTTTTTGAAAAACCAGAAACCATCAATGAGATTTCATTTGAAACAAAGCAGCGAGTGGAGGATCACATTCTGATGACAGGCGATGCAGCCGGAATGATTACTCCGCTGTGTGGCAATGGCATGGCGATAGCCATACATGCTTCCAAGTTGGTGAGTGAACGGGTAATCAAGTTTTGTACAGATGAGAAGTATGAGCGCCAGCAATTAGAAGATGACTATGTAAAAGCCTGGACCCATCAATTTGCTCAACGGCTTTGGGCGGGCCGCCAAATCCAAAATCTATTTGGAAGCGAATGGGCTTCAAACCTTGCTGTTAACCTAGCCATACACACAAAGCCGGTTGCGAATTTTTTGATTAGTAAGACACACGGAAAGGAGTTTTAAGAAGCTGACTTCATTCTGCCTCAAGACCTTAGTTTTCATTGATTATATGGCATTGTGTATATTCGCTTACTCAAAAACACTTGCCTTAGAATAATGCGCCAAGCGTTAACAATCCTTTTTGTATTAATTGCATGGTCGATTTTCGCCCAAAGAACTGAGTGGGGAGTGGTAATTTCCGTGGCACATTCACAGGCTCATATGGCACGAGGGTTTGGAGTTAGTTACCCATCTACACCATTCTTTGCGGGGGAACTGGTAGTAGAGGAAAGGACTGTCCCCGGATTTTCTACTGAAATATTTAGGGAAAAACAGACAAGATTGAAACATGTTTCTGTTAAAACTGCTATTGGATTTTTATCCTGCGGTGCTCTCCTTAATTATGACTACGACTACGCCAATTCAATTGGCAGCATTGTTTCTATTGAGAACAGGTATGGATACGTGACGATCAATGGGCTAGCCAGGTATAGCATTCCTATCAGCACTAGTGCTACAATTACTGCTAGTCTAGGACCACATTTGGGATACTTAGTTTATTCAAATCAGACAAGTACCTATTTTAGAAATGGTGAATTTGTACAGGGAAATTTTAATGCCTTATCAAGAGAAACACCTTTAAATTATGGCTCTCAGTTCGCCTTTGGCGGGAAGTATAAGCGAATATCTATTGAAACATTTTACCGGTCGTATTACAAGTTTCATTATGGCCATAGTGATGGAAGACGCGTTTTTAATTATGGGTTAGCGTTATCATTTTACCTTCAACGAAACAAGCACAAAGTAAATCATGATTGATTCATAGTTAATCTCCAGCCACAACTACTCTCTTGCGAAATGTTTTCAGAGTTCCGTTTGGATCGAAGACCTCAAACCAAACCAGATAATAACCAAAACGTGCCTTTGTACCATCTTCTCGATCACCTTCCCAGCGAAAGAAACCCTCCTGATTGATAGTTTCATTATTGGCAATGGTTTTAATAAGCCGACCCTGTTGATCGAAGATTTTTACGTTCGCTGAAAAACTGCTTTGGTCAAACCGAAAATTGATTTTAGCAAATGTTGATTCAGGACTAAAAACTTCAGGTTCAACAATAACACTCGACTCATCAATGGCAGTTTCTGGTCTGGCATTTGAATTTGCATATCCGGGTGTTGCATATCCCGAAAAGGAGGTTGCCGATTTCCAATTGTTTGTATCTTGGGTTGCCTCTTGAAAAGATATTCGTTCCAGCGAAACTCCCTCTTCATCTTTTATCAATGGTGAATGAAATGCTTTGGTGTAGAGAAACAGGTCGATAATTTTTCCGGTATTGTCTGCCAGTACAACAGAGCCTTCATCATCTGGAAATGAAGGTATGGTACTTTTCAAAAAGGTGCCGCCAGAATTGTTGGGATAGCTATTCTTAATCAGCTCGGGGTCTTCTGTAATTGCCAGATAGGTGAAAGGAGCAAACATTAAATCTTCAGAAGCAATCAACTTTTCATTTTTAAGAATACCATTTTCAATGTTGGCCAGCTTCCAGTTTTTAAGATTGAAATATTTTGGCGAGTTGTTATAGAGTTCCAGAAAGTCCACACCATTGGGCCGTGGGTTGAATAGAATTTCATTTACCAAAACATCCAGGCTATCGGGGGCTTCCGGCAGAGCAAATTGTAGTGTACTAAGCTCTTCCTGAATAGTATTTCTATTACAATCGCGAAGATCCTTGATCGTAATGGTGTAGAGTTGCCTGCTTGAAAGTTCTGAAAGCAATTCAAGTTTAATTTCCCGCAACGCTTTGTTTTTGAAATAGGCCTTGTCCACCGTTGCCGCGGGAATGAGTTCGAATGAACCATCGGAAATTTGTTTTTCCAGTTTCTCATCAAACTTCAGAAGTAATTGATTTGGTTGAAGCACAGCAATGGAAAGTAATTTTGGCCCTGTAAGATCAGGCTTATTGGCCACAACAGAATTTTGCTTTCCGGGTGTTCCTCCTTTGACGCCTTCGGATGCTGTCCAGTTATTCTCTTCACCACAAGTATTCTCAGGATCGATCAATTCAAGTGACCAACCACCGTCTCCCTTATCAGAGTTGCGATACCAGGAAAGTGAATAGGCTATTGAGTCGACAGTAAAAGAGGCGGAACTTTTAAGGACAACTGAATCGCTGCTATTGTTAAGAGACGGAAAAGACGTCAGTGCAATTCTGTTAGGATACGAATTGAATTGTGAAGAAGTTGATGAATGAACAATCCAATACTCATTGGGCAGAATGATTTTGGATGGGAATTTGGCAGTAGAACCTCCATCTGTTAATGTCCAATTCAACAGATTAATGGGATTACCTGATCGATTGAATATTTCTATGTATTCGACTTCGGGCAAACCAACAACGGGGGCTGGGTCGGCCATGATTTCGGTGATGATGATATCTTTAGGCAGAACGGGTTGAGGCAAGAAATAAAGAAATTCTTTTCGAATATCTTTAATGAGATTACCAGATACATCTGAAATTTTTGTGATGGTGAGTGAATCAGTTACTCCGTTAATAAAAATTGCTTGAAATGTCAATGTGATTGTTCGTTTGTCGGGAGCCAATAAGACAGTTTGCGGATTTACAGATTGATTGGTGACGAAGTAGTTGGAAATAGTTTGTGAAGATATGAGATCAAGTGGTTCATTGAATAAAAGCTGAAGCTGATTCTGAGCGACAACTGAAAGGTTGATCAGCTCTGGTGAAATCTGATCAAATTTGTTTCCTAATTGAGAGTTTTGTTTCCCGGGTGTTCCGCCAGTTGCATCAATGGCGACTAACCAGTTAGCGGAATCATATCGCAGCGTATCAGGATTCAATAACTCAAGTGTCCATCCGCCTTGTTGTTTATCTGCATCGTTATACCATTTTGAATTATAACTGAGCGAATCAACTTTCAAGCCGGTTGGGTCAAGAAGAATAATTTTATCATTCGCATTATTAAGTGTTGGAAAATTTGAAACACCAAGTGTTTTACCTAAAGATGTAAATAGAGGTGCGGCAGAAGAGGAGGTGACAATCCAATACTCTTCTGGTAAGATGATTTGACTAGGAAGAACAGCAGTTGAACTACGGTCGGTTAACTTCCAACCGGCAAGATTAAAGGGAACATTACTTCGATTATACAATTCAACAAATTCCTGATCGGGTAAGCCAATCACCGGACTTGGATCAGGTAAAAATTCATTAATGATTATGTCTTTAGCTTTTGCGGTTGTTGGGATAAAGTATAAAAAAATTTGAGTGAGGGCGGTTATTTCATTGCCCGCTATGTCCTTTACGCCTGACACGGAAAGTTGATGCTCGTACCCGTTCTTAAACGAATTAATAAATGATAGTCTTACAGTTTTGTTATCGCTTTTCAGAATTGCATTAGAAGGGGTTCCGACATTCTGATTAATGGAGTAATTCGAAACTTGATTAGATGCTGTTGGATCAAGAAATTCTGAAAAAAGTAAATCAAGTGTGGTATTGTTAATAACCAAAATGCTCTGGAGAGCTGGCGGAGTTATGTCTGGAATAGGAGTGACAACAAATAGAAAATCATCATAGAAAAACTTGTTCGCATTTGTAAGCGTGTAAATACATTCAACTCCAATAAATGATGAAGTGTTGTGGGTAACATCTGTTCCAGTTGCCTCCAGAACGAAGTTGTTTCCACCACTATAGTCGACAAGGAGCTGCCATTTACCAGCACTGCTTCGAGTAACCTTCACCCGTGCGCCAAATGACGATGCAATTGATCCATTGGTGGCGCGACAAACAGAAACTCTTGTGGTTCCGGATTGTTTGAATAGTTCAATAGCATCGGTTGAGCCGGCCTCACCAAATTGCAAGTAATAGCCATTTAAAGATTGTGAGAGATTGGCTTGATCGCTTATTAAATATACTCTTCCATAGTTTGAGCCTGATGCAGAAAACGTTTGCTTCACATAAACCTGCCACTCTGAATTGAATTGCGACATGTCAGAAACACTAATTGGTGTAGTTAGGTAAGAAGTACCGGCAACGGTATTATTCAATTGTAGTTGAAGCGATCCGTTAATGATAAAATTGGAGCGGTTACCCGACCAAACAGTATTGAGTGTGAAGTCACCATCAGAAAAATCATCGGCTAATTGCGCCACACAAACGTTAGCAGCAAAAAAAAGTAATGCAAGTCCAAAAAACTTTCTCATCGTGTTTATCAATGTACTATTTTTGACATTCTTTTAAAAATTAAAACAAAATGAAATTAGCAGTCGTAGGCGCAACGGGCCTTGTAGGCCAGGAGATATTGAAGGTGCTCGAAGAGCGAAATTTTCAGTTCGATGAATTGTATTTAGTTGCATCAGCTAGAAACGTGGGAAAGGAGATAAAGTATAAAGGTAAACCATACACCATAAAAAGTATGGAAGAGACTGTTAAGCTTGCTCCAGACATCGCTATCTTCTCCGCTGGTGGCGGCACTTCGCTGGAATGGGCACCGAAATTTGCGGCCATGGGCACAACTGTGATTGACAATTCTTCAGCATGGAGAATGGATCCTGATAAGAAACTAGTAGTACCGGAAATCAATGGCAATGAATTAAAGACAGAAGACAGAATTATTGCCAACCCAAATTGTTCAACTATCCAAATGGTGATGGCATTAGCTCCATTGCACAACAAGTATAAGCTCAAGCGTATTGTAGTTTCTACCTATCAATCTGTAACGGGAACAGGAAAGGAAGCAGTTTTGCAGTTGATGAATGAACGCAAAGGAATTGACGGACCTAAAGTCTACCCGCATCCTATTGACATGAATGCTCTACCACACATTGATGTATTCACTGACAATGGTTATACCAAGGAAGAAATGAAGATGGTGCACGAGACAAGAAAAATTCTTGGCGATCAAAGTATTGGTGTAACAGCTACAACTGTGCGCGTACCAACTATTGGAGGACACTCGGAAGCAGTTAATGTTGAGTTTTATAATGACTTTGATTTGAAGGAAGTACGCGAGATTTTAGAAAACACGCCAGGCGTAATTGTTCAGGATGATGTGAAAAACAACATCTATCCCATGCCTATTAACTCACATGGAAAGGACGAAGTATTTGTTGGACGCATGCGTAGAGATGAATCTCAGCCTAACACACTTAACATGTGGATTGTGTCTGACAATTTGAGAAAAGGCGCTGCCACCAATGCGATACAGATTGCAGAGTTCCTCAAGGAGAAGAGTTTGGTGTATTGATTTTTCAAAGACTCATTTTTAAAAATCTCTAAAATCAAACCGGTTTTAGGGATTTTTATTGAATTTGAATTAATCTTCAAATTGAAGGAGATGATCATTTGCAATAAATCGAGCCTTTCATCGTCTCTTAGCAAGCAAAAGAAACTTGGCGATCACCGCGTTTGGTTTTACCTTTGCGTCCAAACAAACACCTAAATATGGAAAGCTTTAAGAAATTTATACCCTGGATCATTCTTGGAATTGTAGTACTATGGGCCATTAGCAAATACAATGGCATTGTGGGCAAAGATCAAGAAGTGAAGAAAACATGGGGAGATGTAGAATCGGATTATCAGCGCAGGTCAGATCTTATTCCTAACTTGGTCAACACCGTGAAAGGATACGCAAACTTCGAACAGAAGACTCTTACAGATGTTATACAGGCCCGTGCCAGCGCAACTCAAATAAAGGTAGATCCTTCAAACCTTACCCCAGAAAAACTTCAGGAGTTTCAACAAGCCCAAAGCGGTATCAGTTCTGCTCTTGGACGCTTGATGGTGATTTCTGAGAGTTATCCTGACTTGAAAGCGAATCAAAACTTCCTTGATCTACAGGCTCAATTGGAAGGAACTGAGAATAGAATTTCCGTTTCGCGTAAGCGCTTTAATGAAGCGGTTCAATCGTACAATACGGCTATCATAGGATTCCCAGGAAATCTGGTAGCCATGATTGGAAGCTTTAAAGAAAAAGCATTCTTCGAAGCGGCAGAAGGTTCTGAAAAAGCTCCAGAGGTTAAATTTTAATTTAAGAAAGTAATTACTAAAGTGTCCTGCATCGCAAGGTGCAGGACATTTTTTCTTTAAAACGTTTTCATTCAACCAAATAACGATGAGCACCGAAGAGGAAATAATAGACGAACAGGATGACGAACTCTTCGAGCATCATCGAATCATTGCTGATGGAGGCCAGAGTCTTATCCGCATCGATAAGTTTTTGATGGATCGGTTGCCGAATGTAACGCGAACTAAAATCCAGGCGGGCATTCACGAAGGTTTTGTAAAAGTGAATGATCAGCCCATCAAGCCCAGTTATAAAGTACACCCCAATGATGTGGTGGTGGTGGCCATGCCAGAGCCACCGCGCGATACGGATGTTAAACCAGAAAATATTCCACTCAATATCGTGTTTGAAGATGAACACCTAATGGTGATTAACAAACAAGCGGGGATGGTGGTGCATCCTGCATTTCAAAACTGGAGTGGCACGCTAGTAAATGCGCTCACCTATCATTTTCAAAACCTTCCTCAAATGGAGGGCAATGAAGGAAGGCCGGGATTAGTTCATAGGATTGATAAAGACACCTCCGGGCTTTTGGTAATTGCTAAATCAGAACTTGCTATGATTGGTCTTGCTAAACAATTTTTTGATCATAGTATTGAACGCACTTACAATGCTCTTGTTTGGGGATTGCCAGATCCTCCTGAAGGAACGATTAATGTAAATGTAGGACGAAGCTTAAAAGACAGACGAGTCACAACGGCTTTTCCGAAAGGGGATTTTGGCAGACATGCAATCACGCATTATAAACTCCTGCAAGACCTTCGATATGTTTCCCTTATTGAATGCAAACTGGAAACAGGCCGCACACATCAGATACGAGCGCATATGAAGTATATTGGTCATCCATTGTTTAATGATGCTATGTATGGTGGCAATGAAGCATTAAAGGGAACGATCTTTAGCAAGTACAAGCAGTTTGTCGACAATTGTTTTAAGATAATTCCGCGACAAGCGCTTCATGCGAAGACATTGGGGTTTATTCATCCGGCCACAAAAAAATTCATTCAATTTGACTCAGAACTTCCGGCTGACTTTAAGGAAGTAATAGACAAGTGGGAAAACTATGTGAAGTACAATTAGTCAGCGGACTTTCCCATTGGACTTTGATAAATTACTGACCACTTGTAAATCCAGTTAACATTAGATTAACTTTCA
>JANOQK010000284.1:0-1922 GCA_031414855.1 Bacteroidia bacterium
GTCGGCAATGGTCAAACCAATTCGGCAAGCATCACAGTATTTCCAAATCCATTTCGTTTTTGAACAGTTACTGTATGGATATTCTTTTCTGATCAATTTAACGGACAAGACAAGGATTGAAAGTGATTCAACATTGTCCTCCTTGTTTGAAACCAGTAAGGCACGATATAAGCTTTGGTATAAGGATCAATTCCTGGTGTTCTCTCCAGAGATTTTCATTCAAATAAAAAATGACAAGATATTTTCTTTCCCTATGAAGGGAACCATAGATGCCAGTATTTCTAATGCACGAGAAAAATATTAATGATCTTAAAGAGTTGGCTGAACACGTGACGATTGTAGATCTTATCCGTAATGACATCAGTCAGGTGGCATCGAATGTTAGAGTAAATAGATTTAGATAATTAGTTCGTTGAAGTTGGTTGAGAATGATACTATTTTGTATGACCATAAATATGCTGACAGATCTTCCATCAATCAATGAAGAAGAAAAGTGATTGCAATGATATACTGATCATCAAAAAGGGTTAGGTAACAGATTCTTCTTATGCGAACATCGTATTTAACGTGATGATAAATGGTATACACACACAGTTATTTGTTGAAAGGCACGATGGAGAACGCCTTCTCCAGTAAGGTTCGATAATAGCAGAGGAGATTAGCGTTAATGACATGGCATATTTCCAGAAATTCAAGTTTGGGCGGAAGAGTTTGCTCAAAAAGTAAAGCCAGACTGTAAACTTTTCCTACAGCCTGAGTGGTCAAAAGAGAAAGAGATGATTCCACTTATTATTGGCTATGTGAAGAACAATCCTAAATGGAGAATTTCTCTGCAGGTTCACAAGTATATGGGCATTTCTTAGCACCTTTTGTACAGGCGCAACGGATTGAAATCCGTTAAAATCCTATTTTTTCTATAAAAATTTAATTGCCATTCAACGTGATTAATCATAAATTAATCTTATATTGAGTATAAATTTTTTTTATATAAACCTAAACCAAAACCTATGAAGAAGTTTTTACTAGTGTGCTTCTTATTTGTTTTTACGCTCAGTAGTGCCTGGGCGCAAGAACGGATTGTTAGCGGGAAGGTGACTGCCGCTGAAGACGGCTCAACCTTACCAGGAGTGAATGTGATCGTGAAAGGAACCACAAACGGAACCGTCACAGATGCGGATGGAAATTACAAATTGAGTGTATCAAGTTCAGGGGTCACTTTTGTTTTTTCTTTTATTGGTCTTAAAACTGGAGAGGTTTCCATTGGCGACCGATCAATTGTTGACGTTCAACTAAGCATGGATGTAACCCAGCTGAGCGAGGTTGTTGTGACGGCCGGTGGCTTGCAATCAAGAAGCCGTGAATTAGGTGCGGCTACAACTGTTGTTACTTCCCAAACGCTTATAGCGGGGAGAGCTATTAACCTGGCAGGAGGTTTACAAGGCAAAGTTGCAGGGTTGCAGATCAATGCAACTAGCAGTGGCGTGAACCCCGAGTATAGGTTGGTATTACGTGGTCAGCGGTCATTGACTGGAAATAACCAGGCATTGATTGTTCTGGATAACGTAATTGTCCCTAATTCGGTATTGGGCAGTATTAACCAGAATGATATTGAATCTGTCAGTGTCCTGAATGGTTCTGGCGCAGCGGCCTTGTATGGCTCACAGGCGTCTAATGGTGCTCTTATTATCACCACTAAAAAAGGTAAGAAAGGGGCTCCGGAGATCAATGTCTCACAAACAATGCAAGTAACTCAAGTTGCCTTTTTTCCTAAAATACAGAAAAAATTTGGCGCGGGTGGCTCTGCTTATGGAACCGATCAAGGTGGCTATGGGAATTTCAATTATCTGGAAAATCAATCTTATGGCGCACCATTTGATGGAACACTCAGAGACCTAGGACCACCACTTGAAGATGGAAGCCAG
>JANOQK010000285.1:0-1685 GCA_031414855.1 Bacteroidia bacterium
CCTACAAATGACCTTGGCATAATTCCTAAAGAGCCGAAATCTATTCCGTAAAAGAATTGAATGCTAAAGGCAAGCCACATTAAGAAAACTAAACGAAACGGAACTACTGAGCTTCCGAAAAAAGAGGTATCAGACTGGGCCATCCCTCAATAGGTTGCCGGGTTTTTGAGCATGGGCAAACCTACGTATTTGGCTTCCTCCGGCCCAATTGATTTTTTAATCCAAAACATTCCGCCTGATGATTCCGCAATTTTTTGAGCTATCTCTTTAATGCTCTCATAGAAGTGTGTGGCGAATGACTTATCAATCTTAACTAGAATTGAATTAAGGTGGGATAATTCATCAACTATCAAGGGGTTACGTTGAGTGGCCTCTACTGGAAAGGTTTGAATAACTATCTTAAGTTTGTCTTCGAAATCTTGGGCTACAGTTGCATAAAACTCAATTAACCTCGCTCTCGATTTCTTGCTTTTTTTCTTTGCAACATTGATGGCTTCCCTAATTTCAGCCTGATCAATATCATTGTCTGCCCCGGCAACCAGCACGCAGACAAGGATAGGTGCCTTGAGCATCAATTCTACTTCTGAATCGGAAAGACTGTCAAACTCGGCTATCATAGAATGCCTTATAGAGGATGTAGTATAAAAGTCATGAATAAATAGAAAATTTAAAACTTTTGTAGAAACAAAATTGCGGTGTAATTTACCACACAATGCAATCCAAATGTACGAGAAAGACCTGGTAAAGATTTTTGTTGTTGAGGATGACCCCGCCTACTCAAAATTTTTGAAGTTCGTACTTGGGTTAAATCCTGATTTTGAAGTTACTTTTTTCACTAGTGGCAAAGAATTTTTAAATAACCTTCATAAACGACCAACCATCGTAACGCTGGACTATTCGTTGCCAGACATGGCGGGGGAAAAAGTATTGAAAGAAATACGGGATTTTGATCCCGACATCAGTGTTATTATTATTTCAGCCCAAGAGAAGATTAGAACAGCTGTGGAACTACTAAAAATTGGTGCCTTTGATTATATCAGTAAAGATGAAGATGCCAAAGATAGAATCCTCAATTCCATTAATAATGCACGTAATAAAACTTCTCTTATCAGGGAAATAGGCCGCCTTAAGGAGGAAATATCTCAGAAATATGAATTTGAAAAAAGCATCATAGGCACAAGTCCAGCGATAAAAAATATCTTTACTCTTCTGGAAAAAGCCGCTAAAACCAATATTAGTGTAACCATCACTGGCGAAACAGGAACTGGTAAAGAACTAATTGCCAAAGCCATTCATTACAGTTCTTCCAGGAAAAATAAATCATTTATTGCCGTTAACATTGCGGCCATTCCAAAAGATCTGATTGAAAGTGAATTGTTTGGACATGAGAAAGGAGCATTCACAGGTGCTAACAGCCGTAGAATAGGAAAATTTGAGGAAGCAGAAGGAGGCACTATTTTCCTCGATGAAATAGGCGAAATGGAGATGGGTTTGCAATCCAAACTTCTCCGCGTTTTGCAAGAAAAAGAGATTACCCGTGTTGGAGGGAATCAGGTGGTCAAACTCGATGTTCGCATCTTGGTGGCTACTCATCGAAACCTTGCAGAAGAAGCCAAAAATGGAAAGTTTAGGGAAGATCTGTACTACCGATTGCTGGGGTTACCCATTCATCTCCCCCCTCTTCG
>JANOQK010000286.1:0-2066 GCA_031414855.1 Bacteroidia bacterium
TGAGCCAAAATAGAAACAGGATTTTGCTTATTTAAAAATAATAAGTCCAATGCCGGCTCTACATCAAAATAGGTGCGGTAGACCGATCGATAATTCGAAATATTTTGATTGCTGATCAACAATGTTTCCAGTACCTGAAACTCGTCACTCTCCTCATATTGAAAAGTCAATAGCGAACGATATTGGGTTAGCTCCAGCGATAATTCTTCCAAAATCTGGCCTATTCTATAAATAGTCCAGCCTTCACCTCTGTACATACTTTGTCGGTTCATTTCTAAAAACGATAGTAAACTACCATTCATCCGATCTAATAAACCAAATACATGACGGATGTCCTGAGGTTCAAGCAGAACCAACCTTCTCTTCACACTTTCAATATCATCAATGATTCTCCAGTTGTCCACCGGCCATCGGTCACGAACTGAATACATGGCCTTTAATAAATTATTGAGTGTGTAGTGAAGCCCACCTACCTTTTCAGGATTACATATAAGTTGGTGTAATTCTGACAATCTGTTTTCGACTAACGAATCATCTTTAATTTCATCCAATAGGCCGGGATATGTTCCTGTCAAATGTGTAACCGTTCTAAGCAACGCTTTCTGCGCTTCCGATTCTTGTCCGTTATTCAAATAACCTGTTTGGCTAAGATTTCGCAAAACTATCCGAACAAATCGTGAAGTACGAAGCATCCGCTGTGAATAGCGACCAACCCAAAATAGGTTCTCCGCTGCACGACTTGGAAGAACCGACTTTCTTTTTAAGTCGTTATGATGGAGTAACAATGGATTTGAACTTATGGTATTGGTTTCCACCCATGTATCTTTCGCAATACCACCATCCTGATTGGAGACTAAGAAACTTCCTTTTTCGGGAGAGCAACGTGTGAGGCCGCCAGGCAAGATTTCATACTTACCCTTGGCTGCAACCAGAAATGTGCGAAATACCGTGTGCCTGGGTTCTAGTTTTCCTTTGGTAAAAACTGGAGTCGTTGAAAATCCAACCTCTTCCTGCCCAACATATAAATACGGTTGGGATTTAATTCGCCTGATCAGATCCTCCTTCTGTGCCTTTGAAAGTCTACTCCCCATGACCGTATCGAAGCCCATTGACCTGTCAATTTTTTTGATGACTAATGTATCAATGTTCTGAATAACAAAATCCAACTCTTTCTTTTGACCACACCACCAGGTTGCCACCATTTGAAAAATCGGTTCTTCATTCAAAAAGTATTTGAATACGTTGTGCATAAACGCCATCAATCCTGTGTTCTCAAGAATGCTACTGCCTAATGGATTAGCAACTGCAACATTGCCTTTTCGGATGGCCTCCAATAAACCAGGAACTCCTAAGTGAGAATCTTCACGCAGCTCCAACGGATCACAAAAAGAATCATCTACTCTTCGAAGGATAATGTCAACTTTCTCAAGTCCCTCTACAGTCTTTATCCAAACAAATCCATCGCGTACTGCAAGATCTTCACCTTGAACAAGGGTAAGTCCAAGGGAGGAAGCCAAGAAAGCATGTTCAAAGTAAGTTTCGTTGCGTGGACCAGGAGTTAGCAGAACAATCCTTGGTTGTTCCTTTTCCTGAGGTGAGATTTCCACAAATGATTGCATCATGCTATTGAAGAATCCGCCCAATTTAGTTGTGTTATGGTTTTTGAAAATCTCTGGCAATACCCTGCTCAACGCTCTTCGGTTTTCAACTGCATAGCCCATGCCTGATGGTGCTTGTGTCCGGTCTTTTATAACCCAAACTTTTTCATCAGGCCCTCGAGATAGGTCTGCTGCATATAAGATTAATTGGTTTTCGCCTGGTAATTTAATTTTATCGCAAGGGCGTAAGAAACCAGAGTGTGCATAAATTAATTCTGGGGGAATGATGCCAGCCTTTAATAACTTTCGCTCACCGTATAAATCTTCAAGTACTTTGTTCAGAACGAATGCTCGTTGTTTCATACCTCGCTCGGTAATTCGCCATTCAGCAGCTGAGATGATCAGCGGCATGGTATCTAATAGCCACGGACGATTGAGGCCGCCAGAGTCTCCATACACATTATAGGT
>JANOQK010000287.1:0-7526 GCA_031414855.1 Bacteroidia bacterium
CATATGCCCAATGCGTGGATGCGTTGGCAACCTCAGCATCTCCTTTCCACGAGCTGTGATCTTATTATTTTGCAGGGCTTCCAGTTCAGTAAGTAATTCTCTTGCTTGACTAACTGCACCTGCAGGCGGTGGCGTGATCCACGTTAATTCATTGGTATCTTGTATTCCCCAGTTGGCCAACTCCAACATTAGCGGAGCAAGATCGGCTTCAAGAATTTCTGGTTGCCGAGTTGGCTGTAACATATGATGAGTTGCTTCCGCCCAAAGGCGATAACATACCCCAGGGCCAAGTCTTCCAGCCCTGCCTGCTCGTTGATCGGCTCCATCTCTGGTTACTCGAATAGTTTCTAATCGAGTGAGACCGCTTCTTGGATCGAAACGAGGTACACGCGAGAAGCCCGCATCAACAACTGTGGTAATACCTTCGATAGTAAGTGACGTTTCTGCAATAGAAGTTGCTAACACTACTTTACGAATACCTTGCGTATTTGGAAGAATTGCTTCTTGTTGTTTCTTAAATGGCAGATCGCCATACAATGGATATAGAACCACCGAAAGATTTTCTTTCTCCAGCAATTCCACAACCCTGGTTATCTCGCCTGCACCTGGAAGAAACACCAGAATATCTCCACGTTGTTCATGTATTGCTTTTCGGATGGCGCGCGCTGCGGATACCGTCAACCTTTCATCTTTATCAACCGTACTATATTTCAATTCCACAGGAAACTGTCGTCCGCTACTAGTGATGATGGGTGCATTATTCAGCAAACCAGAAATCTTTTCACCATCTAATGTTGCCGACATGATAAGAATTCGCAAATCACTTCGCAGTAACTCCTGCACCTGCAAACAAAGTGCAAGTGCCAGATCCGCTTGCAAACTTCGCTCATGAAACTCATCGAATATAACCAACCCCACATCTCCGAGTGTATTATCCGTTTGGATCATTCGGGTGAGAATACCTTCCGTCACCACTTCAATCCGTGTCTTCGCGCTTACCACACTTTCAAATCGAACCCGATAACCCACACTCGCTCCAGCTTCTTCCTTTTGTAAATCAGCCATACGAATGGCTACGGACCGGGCTGCCAACCTTCTGGGCTCTAACATCACCATTTTTTTTCCATCCAACCACGGTTCATTTACCAATTGAAGAGGAAGGATAGTTGACTTACCTGCACCTGGTGGAGCCTGAAGAATAAGTATCTTTTCAGTCAGGAATTTCTTCTTGATCTGTGGGATAACTTCAGCAATGGGATAGGTCTCCATTAAAAAGTGCGCATTCAAATGGAATCGCGAAGAATGAGACTGAAGGGAATTTCGATGTGCTCTTTCGAACGATTTAATACAAGCTGTGCTGCACGCTGGCCCATCTGGTGGAAATCGGTAGAGATTGTTGTGATGCCATTTAGTATTATCTTTTTCAACGGAATTTCATTGTAGGAAATAACGCCTACATCTTTTCCTACTTTAAGTTTAGCTGCCAAAATCCTTTCAATCAAAATCACCAAGTCCTTCTCCATAAGGTTAATGTACACTTCTCCTTTTGAAATGGGTTCTTTCTCAATGTCACGCACTACCTTTCCAGTGAAAGCATATTGGTCACAGAATCGTTTAAATCCTTTGATAATTTCTCCCGGAAAATATGAATTCTCCGGGAAAATAATTTTTATAGTGTTGTATTTACTTAATGGCTTCACAGCATTCTCAAGCGCACCGTAAATATCCTTTTCAAAATTCTCATATACCGCCCCAAAGTCTCCCTTTACGCCCGGCACCAATTTATCTAACAATATTAATTTTTCCTTTGGAATTGTATCCAAGATCTCATATGCATTTTCAGTGCTCTCATTGAAATGTGTAATCACCACGAAATAAGAATAATCATCATTCTTATTAGTGAGTAGTTTTTTAAATAAAGAAAAATCGTTGTTATAAATATAAAAGTCGATCGTGGCCTCTTCACCCAAAGCAGCCGCAAATGCATCATAAATTATTTTCTTGTGCTCGCTGAGCTTATTGAACAATAAAAATATTTTCGGCTTATTACCAACGGCAGTGCTTTTAATAAAATAACCTTTGCCAGGAACGGAACCTAGTAGGCCCGTCTTCTTTAAATGCTTATAACATTTTTCGACCGTATCACGAGAGATCTCAAATTCAAAGCTTAGCTCATTAATTGAAGGCAACGTATCATTCATCTTGATTCGTCCCTCGTTCATGGATTTAATAATCGAATTCGCCAGCTGCACATACTTGGGTGTAGCCGAGTAATCGTCAATCTGGATGTGTTGGTAAATGTCGTTTTGCTTAGCTGTCATCACTACTTATCTTTCTTTATGCTTTTAATTTTCTACTTCAGCATAAAACTTATTTACTTAACTCCCTTTTCCGGGTTCTACGACTTCTGAAGTTTGCGCTCAAAGCTAATTTGTCCGGAGTGATAGGCATTGTGTGTGCTGATATTTGCCAACGTAGGATACCACTCTTTCAGTTTGGCTTCGGCTGCTGCTTCTACCGCTTTCTCTAAAGCAGTCATTACACGGTCAACTTTGTTCACGATTTTATCCCAGGTGGTTTTATCAAAAGAATTGAACGTCTCTTCATTTTCTCCACTAAATTCGGCCTGCGGCTGCCCGTTGAACTTGGCAAGTTGCCTTTCGTTCCAGAACGCCAAATGATAAGCCAACTGACCGATGGAATGATTACTACTGTTGTCGCGCCACATAGCCTGCTCATCAGTTACGTCTTCAAGCGCTACGTTGACGGGAACAAACCAATCTTTTTGAGTGTGTGTAGATTTCAGCTGGGTCAACAAAATTTCTTTGGCAGAAGTTATTGAATCGGTATCGGCTGGTTTTTGATTTCCGCAACTGGCAAACAGAAAAACAAAAGCTGGTAAATTGATGAGGGTGAGCCGTTTTGTTTTCACATTAAATTGGTTAACAGACAGGGCAAGAAAGATACGGGAATTTTTAATTAAGAAACTGAAATTCTGCTTGCTCACCCCACCACCTAAGAAGGTGTGAAGCGCAGAATTTATACTTCCCTTCTGTAAAACAAAAAACCTCTACAGTCGCGTAGGGGTTTTTTAATTAAGATGTTGTTGCATCACATTTTGGGTTTAGTGAAACGTATCGACTTCAACTGCTTGCACTGCGAACTGCTTAAACCAAATGCTGACCTCACATATTTCCGTACCATACGGGCGGTGACATACATGGACGTGTCATTTCTATAGAGTTCGTTGTTCAAACTTACCCTCGCATTGCTCCACCTTCCATTACTTTGTTGCTGTGGTCGTGCACAATACTCACGCGCCTTGCGCTACTTTGGTCAGGGCTAGCTTGCATTCGTCCCAGACCTCCGCTACTTGCTCAGTGCTCGCCTTAATTTGTTCTACACTGCTGCTACTTTACATTAGTGCCCAGTTCATGCGGAATGTCAAACTGCTCTAATCCCCAAACCTTGAATCCGCTTTTTTCCAGGTGATAGCATGCAGACGAACCCATGCTACCAACACTCAACACAATCACATCGTAATTGGCCTGATCAATAGTGGTTTCAATCTGTTTTTGTAGGTGTCCGTACAACTGCGAACATGATAACGATGCAACCGCAACCCAGGATGTTTTAAGAATAACTTATTGAATATTAATTTGCTATTTCAGTCCCCGACAATGATAGATCGGGCATAGTAGGTGTCCAATTAAAAAAAAGGAGTAGCAGTATGGCTACTCCTTTTGAATTACTTACTAAGTTTTTCTATGATTTTTTTTAGACCCAGTACCTGTGCCACTTTGTAAGTTAGACTCATTGTTACGCACATTGGGCATACACCAAACCTAAAAAACGTCAAGGCTACTTTTTTGTACCAGGGCAAATTCGTTGGAATAATTGGGCAGGTAACCCCATCGCCTTCATATTCAGTTATTCCCCAAATATTAATTGACTCTTTCATAGTTTCCTTACGTTGGAATAATTTAACCGAAGAAGTAGTACGTGCACATGGCCATCAAAACCAGAGACGTGATGCAGAGAAAGATTTTTGTTTGTTTTTTCATGTTGTTAATGGGTTAAGTTATTTATATGAATTAATACCAAAGTAGGCTAGCGAATCACCCGATTAAGAACAAAAAAAAACGAACCACTCATTAGAGTAGTTCGCCCTTCTTTGTGTTCGTTGATATTTTCAACGAAGTCTATCTTTTTCTCTCTGGCCTTTTCTAAACATTCTAATTTTTTATTCGCTATGAATTTTTCTAGAAGCCAGCGAAAGCCTTAACTTCATCTATAGCAATATGATCATTCAGGTTGCTGCCATAGTGCGCTACTTTTATTTGGAATTTTTCATCAATCAGAAAGTCAGCCGGGATGAGCGATTGAGTGGCCTCTTTGTCTTGCGGCAGATTCAAGGCCTTTCCTGCCTTCATGTCACTCATCGCGCCCTTGACAAAGAATGTGCTTATCATTTTCATCATCGATGGCTCAACCCCATACATTGTGTATATTTTTCGTTGCGGGTCGCCTATGAGCGGAATAGGTGAAACACCTTGATGAAAGGTGCTGCGAAGTAAAACCTCCGGTTTGCTTTCAAAAAAATAGACAGTTTTAAGTCCTTGTTTCTCAAATGCCTCTGCGTACTTTGAAAGCTGATGAACCCGCAGGTTGCAAAAGGGACAGTTCACATTTCTAAAAAAGCCCAGATGGATTTTCTTTCCTTTAAAATCCGATAGTTTCAATTCCTTGCCGTAAATATCAGTAACCGTAAAATCGATGGCTGATTGATTTTTCTGTAATTTCATTTGCAATAAAGTTATATGATTTAATACCCAAGCGACCGAGTGAATCACCCAGTTGCCAACAAAAAAAGTGAACCGTTACACCCACAGGACAATTCACCTTTTAAAAAATTCTTTTTATAATTCTAACTTAGGTTATCCGTCCCCTTTCTGGCTTGTTCCAAACACTTAAACTTTTGATTTTGTGCATTGTGTTTGTTGGTGTAGCCAAATTCTTTAGTCACCGTGTCAATGTCTTTTTCATCATAAAAAATAGCCTTCAGAAGTGTAATGCACTTGTTCGTTATCATTTTAAAAACATTTAATGAGCGTGTTGCATTGCTTTCGTGAATATCTGCTTCTGCTTCTTCATAGTCAGCTAAATACTTCTCATAGACATCGATATCTGACTTAATCATTTTGTTTGCTTCTCTTAGTCGTTTAAGCCATAAGTTACTACTGATGGCAAATATGTATGTTTTTAAAGACGATGTGAGATTAAAATCATCCTTAGGTACCTTTTCCAGCAACACACAAATAGTCTCCTGAAAAATGTCCTTTGCATCATCATTTGTCCCATTGTTTTTAACTATGAAATGTCTCACGGATGGATAATAGAACTTATATAAGATTTCATAGGCATAGTTTTCCTTGGCTTTAAGGCCCAAAAATGTCTCTCGGTCGGTTTGATTTTTCATCTTAGTTAAATTGAAATTTAATTTTTTTTAACACATAATTGATCTTAATACCAATGGAAATTAACTAATCA
This sequence comes from Bacteroidia bacterium, assembly GCA_031414855.1. Taxonomy (GTDB): domain Bacteria; phylum Bacteroidota; class Bacteroidia; order Cytophagales; family Cyclobacteriaceae; genus ELB16-189. Next base: position 5,551 of record JANOQK010000287.1, read on the forward strand.
CCCAAAATCTAATTTATTTTTAGGCTAATTTGGAGTTCGTTGATAGAGGCGAAAGGTTTGACGTTACGGGGGTGGTGGGGTGGACTTTGCTCTATTTATCTTGTAAACCGAGGTCTCGAGGCCTACACAATAGCATGCAGGCGAGTCACCCAAGGAAGTTTCAACCTTAGATTCTCACGGAACCATGCTTGAAAGGCTCCCTTCACAAAGCTGTGTATGCGCTATTCATACTTCAATGCCTCAGCAGGCTTAGCCCAGGCTGTTTTTATTGCCTGATAACTTATTGCAATCAGTGCTACCAAAAGTGACAACGCACCCGCCCATGCAAATACCTCCCAACTGATGGCTACACGATATTCAAACGACTTCAACCAATTGCGCATTAAATACCAAGTAACGGGAACGGATAGCACCAATGAAGCACCAATCATATGTACATAATCTTTAGATAGCAAGATCAATAATGATTGCTCAGTGGCACCCATCACTTTGCGTATACTGATTTCCTTTGTTCGATTTTGCATGGCCAATGAAGCAAGCGCATACAAGCCAAGGCTTCCGATGATCATAGCGAGTAAGGTAGCCATGCTAACTATCTTACCAAGGTTCTGATCATTTCGATATTGTTCGGCCAATGCCTGATCCACAAATGTGAAAGAAAATTCTTCTCCACCTGTTAGTTTTTCCCAAACATCCGCTATCTGATCCATTGCAGCCGACATATTGCCCGGCTTTATGCGTATCATAAGTTTGGGTATCGGTGAATTGTCTACGTTAATATTTTCAGAGCCACTCAATGGGATGGCCGCATTCATGGTAAGTACAAGAGGTTGCACTTTTGTATAGAGCGAGGCATAATTAAAATCCTTCACCACGCCAATTATCTCATGATCATCAAACCCTTTACCAGGAATTCGTTTGCCGATGGGATCAGTCCATCCGTACTCTTTCACAAAGACATCGTTCACAATTATCGATCTTCGAAGATCTGAGGTATTAACATCGGAAAAATTACGTCCTTTTGCTAATTCCATTTTCAAGGTTGGTAGGTATTCGTCATCCACAACATTGATATCAAACTTACGGTAAGTTCCGTTGTCATCGGTGTAGCCCACGTTCACCCACCCCCCATTTCCGAAATCATGCGAAGCAGCACAGACAGCAGTAAAATCATTGAGTTTAGCTAATTCCACTTTGAATTTCTCTGCCATCTGGAAACCATTGCTTATCCGTTCCGTTAGTCGCCCACCGCGAGGCACGTTAAGTTGAATGATCGCTAATTGCTCACGATTAAATCCCAGGTTTTTGTTTTGCAAAAACTGCAATTGCTGCCTCATAATTAAAGTACTAGAAACTAAAAAAATTGAAAGTATTAATTGTACACCAACCAATACTTTCCTCAAACCTTGCTTACTACTTCCCGTTTGTAATTTTCCCTTCAAAATCTCAATAGGCTTAAAATTAGAAAGCACAAAAGCCGGATAGCTTCCGGCAATCAACCCAATGATAGCTACCAATAGAAGGGCAACTAATAGCATAAATCCATCAGGATTCAATTCAAGTGTCTTTCCTGAGAGGTCATTGAACAAAGGAAGAGCAACAATTGATAGCAGCAAGCCTACTGCCAATGATGCGAGTGTAACCAAGATAGCTTCCCCGATAAATTGAACAATCAGTTGTGAGCGCTCTGCTCCTGCTACTTTGCGAATGCCTACTTCTTTTGCTCGTCTGATTGACCTGCCCACAGAAAGAGTAACAAAATTTATGCAAGCGACAAGCAATAGTAAAATGGCAATCGCAGCCAGAATATAGGAGTACTTAGGATTGCTGATCGCAGCTATGCCTACCGGGTAATTTGTATCCAGGTGAATGGACGTCAGTGGTTGCAAGCCGGGCGCATATTTACTTTCCTTGTAATCCTGTTCACCTAAGATGGTTTTAAAAACGGAAGGAAATTTTTTTTCAACTATCAATGG
>JANOQK010000288.1:0-14742 GCA_031414855.1 Bacteroidia bacterium
TGAATGCCAAACCTGCCACGGACCTATCCAGGAGATGGATGTTGTAAAGCAATATTCACTCTTGACCATGGGATGGTGTATTGATTGCCATCGCAAAACGGACATCAATTCAAAAGGCAATGCCTACTACGATAAGCTCAATGAACTCCACAATAGTAAGAAGCCAATGAAGGTGGAAGACAACGGTGGCTTAGAGTGTGCAAAATGTCATTACTAGGTCATTATTAATATAAACGATTACGATTCTTCGATTCTGAAAATATGAGTGAGATTAAAAAGACATATTGGAAAGGCCTTTCGCAACTCAAAAACGATTCGGACTATGTAAAACATGCCGATAAAGAGTTTGTGGATATGGGCGTTGAGAATGACCCGCGCCATAGCCGTAGGGACTTCTTGAAAATGATGGGTTTCACCGTAAGCGCGGCAACTTTAGCAGCGTGCGAGGCACCGATCAGAAAAGCGATTCCATATGTAAACAAGCCTGTTGATGTTGATCCAAGTATCGCCAACTATTATGCATCTACTTATGTAAATGGTGGTGACTATTGCAGTATTGTGGTGAAAACCCGTGAGGGTCGTCCCATTAAAATAGATGGAAATAGTCTTTCCTCTGTTACGAAAGGAGGAACCAGTGCACAAGTAGAGGCTTCAGTATTAAGCCTTTATGACAACTATCGCTTGCGCGGACCCAAAGCATCAGAAAAATCATCAGACTGGGAAACCATCGACAAAGAAATTATAGCTAAACTTGGTGAAGTGGCTGCAAAGGGCGGACAGGTTCGTATTGTAAGCAATACAGTTCTTAGCCCAAGCACAAAAGCGGCTATCGAAAAATTCAAAGCCAAGTATCCAACTACTCAGCATCTTCAATACGATCAGACTTCATATTATGGAGTATTGAAAGCAAATGAAGAATCTTTCGGGAATGCAATAATCCCCTCTTATGATTTTTCGAAAGCAAATACCATTGTAAGTATCGGGGCTGATTTCCTTGGAACTTGGTTATCTCCAATTGAGTTCACCAAGCAGTATGCGGTTAATCGGGAAGTGACCGAAGAGAAACATGATATGTCACGTCATTATCAATTCGAGTCCAATCTTTCATTGACGGGTGCAAATGCAGATTACAGAAGCATGATCAAACCTTCACAAGAAGGATTAGTTGTCGCTCAACTTTATAACATTGTTACTGGCAAATCAGATAAAGCGATCGACAAGATTGCTAACCTTGAAAAGGCAGGTCAGGAATTGTTGGCCAACAAAGGTAAATCCTTGGTTGTGTCTGGTTCAAATGACAAATCAGTTCAATTGATTGTCAATGCGATTAACGATGCATTGGGAAATTACGGAACGACAATCCTCTCAGCCTCACCGGTAAACTTCCGGCAAGGTAATGATGAAGCAATGGATGCTTTCGTTACTGATGTTGCGGCAAGCAAGATTGACGCAGTTATCTTCTACAACTGTAATCCGGTTTATGATCATCCGAAAGGAGAGCAGTTAGGAAAAGGTTTGAAGAATGTTTCACTTTCTGTTTCAACATCGATAACACCTGACGAAACAGCTTCTTCAGTAGGTTATATGGCTCCTGATCATCACTTCCTCGAGTCATGGGGTGATGCAGAACCTAAACCGAATTTCTTTAGCTTATCTCAACCTGCCATTACGCCACTTTTCAAAACGCGTCATGCGGGCGAGAGCTTCATGGTGTGGGCAGGAGAATCCAATATTGATTATTTCTCAGTTGTAAAAAATAATTGGAACACTTGGTTCGCAGCAAAGCAAACCACTGGATTGGATTTCGACATGTTCTGGGACAAATGTTTGTATGATGGTGTTCTTGAATTCGAATCTGCGGCAAGTGCTTCGGTAACTTTTGCTGGAGATGTAAACGCTGCTCTTTCGTCAATCAGTTCTACTTACAAAGCTTCTAATACAGGATTTGAACTTGTAATTTTTGAAAGCTATGGAGTAGGAAATGGCTCTCAGGCGAATAATCCTTTGCTCCAAGAACTTCCAGATCCTATTACCAAAGCAGTGTGGGACCATTATGTTACCGTTTCATTAAAAGACTCTAAGGATCTCAACATTGCCAACGATTCAGAAGGCAATACTCAATACTTAACCATAACCGCTAACGGTAAGACTGTTGAACTTCCGGCCATCATTCAGCCTGGCCAAACTCCTGGTACTATTGGATTGGCAATTGGTTATGGCAGAACAAAAGTGGGTGCGGTAGCTGAAAGTATTGGAGGTGCAAATGCATATCCATTTATTACCCTATTGAATGGATCAAATAACTATAGTGTTGCAGCCGGAGTTAAAGTAGACAATTCAGGCAAAGCTTTTCAGGTGGCTCAAACACAGACTCACCAAACCTACATGGGTCGTGAAAATGTAATTCAGGAATCATTGTTGTCTGAGTATCAGGAAGACCCAGGTCAATGGAAAGAGAAGAGCCCTAAAGTTACCAAGTGGGATGAAAAAGTGGAAGCCAGTTCACTTAGTATGTGGAAGGGTTACGACTATAAAGACCACCACTGGGGAATGGCCATCGACCTAAACACATGCACAGGTTGTGGAGCTTGCGTGGTCGCTTGTAACGTTGAGAATAACGTTTCAATAGTCGGCAAAGATGAAGTGGTGAGAAGAAGAGAAATGCATTGGTTGCGCATTGACCGTTATTATAGCAGTGAGGCAGAAGCAGGTGATTATATCGGATTAGAGCAAGCATCAGAAAATCCTGAGGTTACCTTCCAACCGATGTTGTGCCAACATTGCAATAATGCTTCTTGCGAAACTGTATGTCCTGTTGCAGCTACAACCCACAGCACTGAAGGACTTAATCAAATGGTATATAACCGTTGCATTGGTACACGCTATTGTGCCAACAACTGCCCTTATAAAGTAAGACGTTTCAACTGGTTTAAGTATCATGATAACCAGCAATTCGCTCAGGTAAACCCTGCGATGAACACCGACCTTGGTCGTATGGTATTGAACCCTGATGTGACAGTTCGCTCACGTGGTGTTATGGAGAAATGTTCATTCTGTGTACAACGTATCCAGTCTGGAAAACTTACAGCCAAGAAAGAAAGAAGAACTCTTAAGGATGGTGAGATCACGACCGCCTGTAGCGCAGCTTGTTCTTCAGGTGCTATAGTGTTCGGTGATATGAATGATGATCAAAGTCGTCTCAGTAAACTCTTGAAAATTGAGCGGGACCCTAAGCGTCCGTATTCATTTGACAAGAATGCTGCCAATCCTCGTGCTTATCGAGTATTGGAAGATGTTGGAGTAAAACCTAATATTTTCTATCTCACAAAAATCAGGAACAAGGACAAGTCAGCAGAAAAGGCATAATAGATTTATAAAGTTAAACTCGAAACTATAGTTAGTATGCAAGTTACTTCACCGATACGCGAGACCTTAGTTACAGGCGGCAAAACCATGCATGATGTGTCGGAAGACATAAGCCGTCAGGTAGAAGGTAAGCCTACCCCGCTCTGGTGGGGAGCGTTTAGTTTTTCATTTGTGCTTCTTGCTATTGGATTTTACTGCATTTGCGTGTTGCTCTGGAATGGGGTGGGCGTTTGGGGTTTAAATAAAACAGTAGGTTGGGCCTGGGATATCACAAACTTTGTATGGTGGGTGGGTATTGGTCATGCCGGAACATTGATCTCAGCTATTCTTTTATTGTTCCGTCAGAAGTGGAGAATGTCAATTAACCGAGCAGCTGAAGCGATGACTATTTTCGCGGTTATATGCGCTGCTACTTTTCCTTTTGCGCACATGGGTCGCTTGTGGTTGGGCTTTTACTGGGTGTTTCCATTGCCTAATACATGGGGTTCTTTATGGGCGAACTTTAACTCGCCTCTTCTTTGGGACGTGTTTGCTATCTCAACATACTTCTCAGTTTCATTGGTATTCTGGTACATGGGGCTTATCCCAGACTTTGCCGTTATCCGTGATAGAGCTGTTCGTTCTGGAAATAAACTAAGAGCAACTATTTATAATTCACTAAGCTTCGGATGGAGCGGTGGTGCTCGTACCTGGAGCCGTTACGAATCAGTGGCTTTGATTCTGGCAGGTCTATCTACGCCACTTGTTCTTTCAGTACACACTATTGTATCCATGGACTTTGCTACATCGGTGATACCGGGATGGCACACAACTATCTTTCCTCCATACTTTGTTGCCGGAGCAATTTTCTCAGGCTTCGCAATGGTGTTGACTCTTCTTATTGTAACCCGTAAAGTGTTCAAACTTGAAGACTATATCACTATTTATCATATTGAGTTGATGAACATCGTTATTATTATCACAGGATCCATTGTTGGTATTGCTTACATAACAGAATTCTTCATTGCCTGGTACGGTCAGGTTCCAGCCGAATATTATGCTTTCTATAATAGAGCTACCGGTCCATATTGGTGGGCGTATTGGTCAATGATGACGTGTAATGTTATTTCCCCACAGCTATTCTGGTCTAAAAAATTACGCACCAATATTGTAGCAACATTTATCCTTTCAATTATTGTAAACATAGGAATGTGGTTCGAACGTTTTGTAATTATTGTTACTTCGCTCCACCGCGACTATCTGCCTTCAAGCTGGACGATGTTTCATCCGACCTTGTATGATATGGGAGAATATCTTTTTACGTTTGGTTTCTTTTTCTGCGCTTTCCTGTTGTTCGCGAAGTTTTTCCCTGTGGTGAACATGGCTGAAATGAAAAGTATTATTAAATCGACATCTGAAAAGAAACATTGATCATGGAGAAAAATAAAAACTTTGTAGTAGGGATTTTTGACGATGAAGATGTACTTCTTCATGCAGTAGAGCATATCCGCGAAAAGGGTGTTAAAATTCAGGAAGTATTTTCACCTTTTCCTGTGCACGGCTTGGATGATGCACTTGGTTACAAGCGTTCGCGCTTACCAATCGCAGCTTTCCTTTTTGGAATGACAGGAACAAGTTTGGCTTTGTTTACTCAAATCTGGATGCTTGGGTTTGACTGGCCGATGATCATCGGGGGAAAGAACCACGCTTCACTGCCTCCCTTTATACCAGTAACATTTGAGTTTACTGTATTGCTAGCAGCTTTTGGTATGGTGGGTACATTTTTTATCGCTTGCGATATGAAACCTTACGGATGGCCCCGTCAATTTGACTTAAGAAGCACTGATGATAAACACGTTATGGCGATTGATTTGGCTGCCAATAAATTGAGCAAGGACGAAATCGGTCGGATCTTAAAAGACAACGGAGCTTCAGAAATTAACGAGAAGAACTTTTAACGCTTATGCGAATGCAATTGATTAAAACATTTCTATTCGGAGCATCTGCTGCAGCAATGATGGCAGGATGTACAGCCAGTGGTGATAATCCAGGAAAAGAGTTTGCGCCCAATATGTACCACTCTGTGGCATATGAACCCCTTTCTCAGATTACTGACGAAAACGCTGGTAACATTGTTAACTCATTGGATACCCGCAAGGGTGAATATTTCAATTCCAATAAATACAATCCTTATCGGATGACTATGCGTGAGCCTGCTCCGCATACAGTGAAGAGAAATTCCTTTGGCTTTCTTCCCTACAGATTGCCGAATGATACAGTTGGCTTGAAGAAGGCAAATAGTTTGGTAAATCCTCTGGAAGCTACAACAGAGGTAATTGCTCAAGGAAAAATGTTATACGAATATTATTGCCAGCATTGCCATGGCGCAAAAGGCGGTGGTGATGGAAAGGTGGCAGATAAGTATGCCGGTGTTGCTAACCTAAAGGGCGATGCATATAAAAGTATTACCGAAGGTCATATTTTTCATGTGATCACTTATGGAAAAGGTTTGATGGGTGCGCATGGATCGCAGGTGAGCCAGGAAGACCGTTGGAGAATTGCCAAGTATGTTAAGGAGTTGCAAAAGAATTGAGATTTATCTACAAGAATATTCATACACATGATAGCTGACGAAAAATATATCTTCAAACCAGAAACAAAGCGAAAGTTATTCATTCTGGGAGCCGTTGGATTGGTGCTTTTTGCTCTTGGGGTTTTCATGGCAATGTCTGGCGGAGGTCATGAGGCTGAGGGCGGTCATGCTGCTGGCGAATTGACTAAGAATTTAGTGGCAACAGCAGATCATGCCGCAGCTGCAGAAGGTCATGAGGCCGGAGCGGCAGAACATCATGGAAGCCCTGTTTGGTTGAAAAGAATTTACACTACACTTTGGCACAACAATACATTCTTTGCTGGGATAGGAATCATTGGTTTGTTTTTCATTGCTATTCAATATGCTGCACAGGCAGGTTGGTCGGCACCGATAAAGAGAATTCCATTGGCAATAGGTCATTGGATTCCTTTTGCTGGAATATTAATGTTGATTCTGTTTTTTGTTGTTAAAGGTGATATCTTTCATTGGACACATCATGATGTCTATGTCAAAGATACAGCGGGCTATGATTCTATTCTGGATGCCAAGGGAGGCTATTTCTTCTGGCCACTTCCGGATGGAGGTTTCCCATTTTTCTATATTTTTAGAATGCTTGCTTTCTTCGGATTGTGGTACTTATTCTTCACTTGGATAAAGAAAGAAATGCTGGCTGAAGATATTGATGGCTCTACTGCGCATTGGTATACTTCGCGGAAGCTTTCTGCTATATTCTTGGTTATTTTTGGTTACAGCTCGTCTATTGCCGCATGGGACTGGGTAATGAGCATTGATGCGCACTGGTTCAGCACCATGATGGGTTGGTATGTATTCGCGAGCTGGTGGGTAACTGGCTTAGCCACGATAACACTTATCGTTGCAGGTTTGAAAAATGCAGGGTACTTGAGGATGGTGACCCCTAATCACTTACACGATTTAGGAAAGTTTGTCTTTGCGTTCAGTATATTTTGGACATACATCTGGTTCAGCCAGTTTATGCTTATTTACTACGCCAACATTCCGGAAGAGACGGTTTACTTTATAACAAGAATGAAAAATAATCCTTATAGCTGGATATTTTATACCAACCTTATCTTAAACTTTGTGCTTCCTTTCTTGTTATTAATGACAAGGGATGCCAAGAGACACATGTCTATGTTACAAGTTGTTTGCCCAATTGTTATTGCGGGTCATTGGTTTGATTTTTACAATATGATTACTCCAGGTGTGATGAAAGGTGAAGGTGGAATAGGATTTCTAGAAATTGGACTTGGATTGGTTTTCATGGCTACCTTCCTGTTTGTTGTGTTGAATGCACTTTCCAAAGTCCAACTGGTGGCCAAACACCATCCGTTTATGGAAGAAAGTTTAAACCATCATATTTAGAATTTAGATTGTCGAATTTAAATTTTGGATTGATTTGAAACGAATAATGAATAACGCTTAACGATAATATGATGAGTCTGATAATAGGGTTAGGAGTAGTACTGGTGCTTGGCATTTTGTACATGATTTTTAGGATAGGAAACCTGGTTAGTTTGGTAAAGAGTGAGGAAGAGGATGTCGAATCAGGCAATAGCATCCACGGCTACTTATTCATGGCCTTTATCATTCTTGGGCTTGGGTTATTTTTCTGGTATTCTTTCGCGCATTTTAAGAGTTATACGCTACCCGTAGCGTCTGAGCATGGAGTTGTTACCGATAATTTATTCTGGGTGACGATGGTTGTTATTGTTGTTGCCTTTGTTATTATCTCATTGGCTATGTTCTGGTTCATCTTCAAATACAGGTATGATAAAAACCGCAGAGCAGAGTACATAGCCGACAATCACATCCTTGAAATTGTTTGGACAATTGTACCTGCCATTGTGCTTGCCTTGTTAATTTTCACAGGATTGCGAGCATGGAACGACATCACTGGACCTGCTTCCAAGGAAGCGGAAGTTATTGAGCTAGTAGGACAGCAATTTTACTGGACAGTTCGCTACCCTGGAGTAAAAGACAATCAACTAGGTCATCATAATTATAAGTTGATTGATGCCTCTAATGAATTTGGTCTTGATTTGACCGATAAAAACTCATTCGATGACTTTAAGGCTGCAGAGCTTCATTTGCCAAAGGGAAAAGAAGTGTTGCTAAAAATCAGAGCGAAAGATGTCTTGCACAGTGTTTTTCTTCCTCACTTCAGAGTGAAGATGGATGCTGTTCCTGGAATGCAAACAACATTTAAGTTCATTCCTACCAAGACCACACAAGAGATGCGTGATGAGACGGGCAATTCAAAATTCAATTATGAGATGGCCTGCACTGAAGTTTGTGGAAAAGGACACTTCTCCATGAAGTTCTCTGTAATCGTAGACGAGCCTGAGGTATACGAGAAGTGGAAAGCTTCTCAGGAAGCCTGGTTAAAACTTAACCCGGAATACATGAAAATGGTACCAGAGGCTTTAAGAGAGGCGGCAATGATTAATGCCGGAATAGAAAATAGGGCAAGTACAGCTGCTCAGGCTACTGTAACAGCAGTTTCAATAACTAACTAAGACATTCATATATCATGGCCACAATAGACATACACGCACGCACCGAAGTTCAACATGACGATCATGATCACGAGCATGACCATGAACATCATGGTAATTTTTGGACGAATTATATTTTTTGTCAAGACCATAAAATTATTGCCAAACAGTTTCTGATCACTGGCATTTTTTGGGCGCTTTTGGGAGGAATGCTTTCTGTTTTGTTCCGTCTTCAGTTGGGCTTTCCCGAAGCTAATCTGGAATGGTTACGACCTATTTTAGGTGGCTGGATAACTGCTGATGGAAAGATTGATACTGAGTTTTATTTATCACTGGTAACGATGCACGGAACGATCATGGTGTTCTTTGTATTAACAGCTGGGTTAAGTGGAACCTTCAGCAATTTCCTTATTCCCTTGCAAATTGGAGCACGCGACATGGCATCAGGATTTATGAATATGTTGTCATATTGGTTTTTCTTCCTATCGAGTGTTGTGATGTTTGTGTCTTTGTTCCTTTCCACCGGACCTGCCAGCGGAGGGTGGACTATTTATCCACCATTAAGTGCGCTTCCTCAAGCCATCGGAGGTTCAGGATTGGGTATGACACTTTGGTTGGTTGCTATGGCTTTGTTTATCGTAAGTAGCCTGTTAGGAGGTATTAATTACATCACCACAATTATTAACATGCGGACGAAAGGTATGGCATTCACAAAAATGCCATTAACAGTATGGGCGTTTTTCTTCACCGCCATTATTGGAGTGCTTTCTTTCCCTGTGCTTTTCTCTGCTGCCTTGTTGCTTATCTTCGATCGCAGCTTTGGAACGAGTTTCTTCTTATCTGACATTTATATCGGTGGAGAAGCTCTTCCAAATCAAGGAGGAAGTCCTGTTTTATTCCAGCATTTGTTCTGGTTCTTAGGTCACCCTGAAGTTTACATTGTGTTGTTGCCTGCTTTAGGATTGTCCTCCGAAATTATAGCAACAAATTCGCGTAAGCCAATTTTTGGATACAAGGCCATGGTGGGTTCTATGCTGTTTATCGCCATCTTATCATTTGTAGTATGGGCACATCATATGTTTGTAACGGGGATGAATCCATTTTTGGGATCGATTTTCACCTTACTTACACTGATCATTGCCGTTCCATCAGCGGTTAAAATTTTTAATTATGTAGCTACGCTTTGGAAAGGAAATATCATTTTTACTCCAGCCATGTTGTTCTCTATTGGTCTGGTTTCTTTCTTCTTAACTGGCGGTATTACAGGTATTTTCTTAGGAAACTCGGCAGTAGATATTCAATTGCACGATACGTATTTTGTTGTAGCTCACTTTCACCTGGTAATGGGAAGCGCTTCCTTCTTCGGTATGATGGCTGGAGTTTACCATTGGTTCCCTAAAATGTTTGGCAGGATGATGAACTATAAATTAGGCCAATTGCATTTCTGGATAACGTTTGTTGGGGTGTATATGGTCTTCTTCCCGATGCACTATATTGGAATTGCAGGATTTCCTCGCAGATACTATTCATGGACAAACTTTGAGACTTTTAATTCTTTTGCGGACTTAAACATGCTCGTTAGCGCTGCAGCTATTTTAACAATGGTGGCTCAGTTTATTTTCTTGTTCAACTTCTTCTATAGTATTTTCCGTGGAAAACCGGCTCCAGCCAATCCTTGGAACTCTAATACTCTTGAGTGGACAACCCCACGAAATCCTGGTCACGGTAACTGGGTAGGGGAGATACCAACCGTTTATCGTTGGCCCTATGACTATAGTAAGCCTGGCGCTAAGGATGATTTTATCCCGCAGCATATACCCTATTCCGAAACACCCGAATCAAATCTTCCACATGAGAACGAATTGATCAAACTGGAAATGGGTGATGACGCCATAGTGGTAGAAAACAAGAAGCACTAAGTTTTAGATTCTTCGTCCATTGGACTCAACAGCGATTAAGAGATTTAACAGGCTCTGCTTGTCAACCTTAATCGCTGTTTACTTTTTAATAATGGTGGGGGGTGTGGTTAGAAGTACAGGCTCCGGCATGGGCTGCCCGGATTGGCCAAAGTGCTTTGGTCAATGGGTGCCGCCAACTTCGGTGGAGCAACTTCCGGAGAATTATAAAGAAGTCTATTCGGCTTACCGTGATAAGAAAAATCAGAAATTCGCTGATTACCTCAGCCTGATTGGTCTGAACGAAACGGCTAATAAAATAAGGGCGGATAAAGCAATTCTTCAGGAAGCAGATTTCAACCCAACAAAAACCTGGATCGAATATGTCAACAGACTGATTGGGGTTGCCATTGGGTTTTTGATTATTCTGTTGTTCTGGAGTTCTCGTAAATTCAGGAAAACAGCACCCTCTCTTTTCCTGTATTCAGGCCTCACTTTAATTGCTGTTATTATTCAGGGGTGGTTCGGTTCCATTGTGGTATCGACAAACCTTACAACTTGGACAATAACGATACATATGCTAGTAGCCTTGCTCATTGTTGCAATGTTGGTGTTTCTGTATCAGCAAAGCAGGTTGAAATCCGAAGTGGTGAATATTGAGATATCCACCGGGATGAGAGCACTTCTGATCAGCAGCCTAATTCTCCTTCTGGTTCAGATCGTGTTAGGAACAGAAGTGAGGGAGGCAATCGATGTGATTGCTACCATGGTTGCTGATCGTACACTTTGGGTCGAGCGCCTTGGACTGGAGTTTTTTATACATCGGTCGTTTTCACTGCTTATACTACTTGTTGATGTGCTTTTAGTTCTGAAATTGAGAAAAACTACTTACGATAAAGCTTTATCACGAAACCTAATAATCTTAATTTTGACCACTTTATTAACTGGGGCAGGAATGGCCTATTTGAGTGTTTTGCCAGCCCTTCAACCCGCCCACCTTTTGCTGGCTACGGTCACTTTTGGAGTGCAGTTGTTTATGATTTTCGACTTGAACAGTAGGGGTAAAGTAGTGTTAAGTAATTAGTAAGTATGGTATCAGGACAACTTGAAAGTTTATCAGGCCTAGCGTTGACAATCGCCAAAATCAGGGCGTTGATAGAATTGCTTAAAGTAAGATTGTCCTTGCTAGTTGCCTTTTCATGTGCCTTCGGATATGGGTTGGCCACACAGGGCAAGGTGGATTGGACAGTTTTAAGCATGATTACTTTGGGCGGATTTTTATTGTCAGGAGCTTCAGTTACAATCAATCAGATTATAGAGAAAGACCTTGATAAATTAATGAGCCGTACCATGAACCGGCCGTTACCTACATCCCGTTTGTCAATTCGGGAGGCGATGATTTTTGCGGTGATTTGCTTGCTCGTAAGTGTAGGTCTGTTGTGGGTCTATACCAACCCGTTGACCGTGACACTTTCACTGGTATCCATGGTGCTATATAGTTTTGTTTATACTCCTCTAAAAAGAGTTGGACCGGTGGCAGTTTTTGTCGGTGCTATTCCGGGTGCTTTGCCTCCTCTATTGGGTTGGATTGCAGCCACGGGAACAATATCACACGAGGCAATGATTATTTTTGGAATACAATTCATTTGGCAGTTTCCACACTTCTGGGCAATTGCTTGGGTGGCCGATGATGACTATAGAAAGGCAGGATTTAAACTTCTTCCTTCCGGAGGAGGAAAGGATTTGAATACGTGTATTCAAATAATGGTCTACACGATGTTCTTAATTCCGCTTGGGTTGTTGCCAGCCTTCTTTGGTATTACTGGAATTAATTCAGCCATCGTTGCCACGGTGTGCGGAGTAGCTTTTTTTGCTCAAACTTTTTCGTTGATGAAGACAGGTAGTCGCCAGTCAGCATTGCGAATTATGTTTGGCTCATTTTTGTATTTACCGATTGTTCAGATTGCCTACTTGTTGGATAAAGTGAATTGATATGACTACTGATTTTAAAATTGTTGAAGAGCCTAAGAAACCGATTTCGATGCATCCCAAGAAATTTGCGATGTGGCTTTTTATTGCCAGTGTGGTAATGGTGTTTGCGTCCCTTACTTCTGCTTACATCGTGAGACAGGCAGAAGGTAATTGGTTGTACTTTGATTTGCCTAATCTCTTCTACACAACATCATTTGTAATTATTCTAAGCAGCATTTCCATGCAACTTGCTTACTGGGCGGCTAAGAAAGACAATCTTGAACGGGTGAAGCTTTTTATATCGATCACTGCCATTTTGGGTGCCATTTTTTGCGTAGGTCAGGTGGTGGCTTGGGGCGACCTTGTGAAAAACAGCATCTATCTGGTTGGCAACCCTTCAGGATCATTTCTGTATGTACTTACTGGTCTGCATGCCCTGCACCTGATAAGTGCCATCATTTTTGTCCTAATCGTTTTAATAGCAACCTTTCGTAATAAAGTCCACTCCCAAAACCTCGCACAGATAGAAATGTGCACAACTTATTGGCATTTTTTGGGTGGACTTTGGCTATATTTGTTTGTCTTCTTAATATTGAACCGGTAATCAAATTTAAACTATGGCACACAGCACAGCCACCACAATTTCAAGTCCTGATAAAAGCGAATGGGATGGCGGAGTCTCCCCAATGGGCGTAAGCTACGGCAAGCTCATGATGTGGTTTTTCCTGCTCTCCGATGCATTTACATTTTCAGGATTATTAATCACGTACGGCTTGGTTCGTTCATCGCACCAGGCATTTACAGGTTCTCCTGCAGACTATGTCTTCTCCACAGAATATTGGCCGATCCCTGAAAGGGTGTTTGATGCGGTTCCATTTTTACACGGAGTAGAGTTACCGCTTGTGTTTGTAGGTATCATGACATTCGTACTCATCATGAGCAGTGTTACTATGGTGTTGGCTGTAGAGGCTGGGCATCGTATGGATCGTAAGGCGGTTGAGAAGTGGATGTTGTGGACATTGTTAGGTGGTATTGCCTTCTTGAGCTGCCAGGCTTGGGAGTGGACACATTTTATTGTTGGCACGGACTCAGCAACTCCAGTGAAAGATTTTGTGAATGGACAGTGGGTGATCAAAGAAGTCTTTGGAGCCAACCTTCATATTAATCAATACGGGCCATCAGATTTTGCGGACTTCTTTTTCTTTATCACAGGTTTTCACGGTTTCCACGTTTTCAGTGGGGTCATGTTCAACTTTTTAATTTATTATAACACGGTTACAGGCGTTTATGAACGAAGAGGCCATTATGAGATGGTAGAAAAAGTAGGCTTATATTGGCACTTTGTAGATCTTGTATGGGTATTTGTATTCACTTTCTTTTATCTGGTTTAAACGATAATTAATAAATATCATGGCGCATCATTCTCACGAACCTCAGGTTACTGTTCTTCCTCCCGATAAGGAAAAGATTAAAAAACTCTGGACGGTGGCAGGCATTTTAGGAATTATTACTGCCTTTGAATTCCTTGTCGCGTTCACAATGGGACACGGGGCGTTGAAGACATCAATATTTGTAGTAATGACAATTGTTAAGGCCGCCTATATAGTAGGTGAGTTTATGCACTTGCGCTATGAGTCGAAAGTATTGTTGTGGTCTATCTTAATCCCACTGGGATTTGTGGTATGGATGCTTGTTGCTTTCGTTTATGAAGGAATGAAGATTGTTCGGTTCTGATTCTTCTAACAAATACTTGCCATAGTATACGGGCTAAAGTTGTAAAGAACTTTAGCCTTCTTTTTATGTTATTATTCTGATGAATAGAAAAATTATTTTCCTTCTCCTTGCATTAGCGCTACCGGTTTTAGTTTTCGTTTTTTTGAAATTTTTCGGGAAGAATGAATTTGTAGTGGAGCCTCTGTATCAGACGGCTGAATTAAAACTGCCTCTCGATTGTGCTGGAATAAAATTCCCATACTTTATTTCAGATAGTGTCTATTCCTTTTTAAAACGAGGACATGAGACGGATAGTTTGTTGGTCATACTTTATGAAAGCAGGGCAAAGGATGTGAAGGCTTCAGCGGATCAACTTATACGTGTACAGGAGTCATTTCAATTTGGAACTGGATTAGGTTTGAAACGTATTGCAATGGAGGACAAGTCAATAGCTTGCAGTCTACTACTACAGTCATCTCTGGATCTGGTGTTAGTGGATGCGAAGAAAAGAATCCGTGGACAATATAATTCTAACGACCGCGATGAAGTGGATCGACTGATGACAGAGCTTGACATTATATTAAAGAGGTATTGAATGGAAAGAACGGAACCGTATCGCAAACTCATCATCGCTTTATCCATTGTAATCCCAATTGTGGTGGCTGTTTTATTCAAAGTCCAGATAAAAGGGTATGACTTCACCTTTCTG
>JANOQK010000289.1:0-2557 GCA_031414855.1 Bacteroidia bacterium
TTCATCTTAACAGCATCTCCGTCCACCTCCGACTCCACCAATCGCACAAGCGTATTACGTAAGCTTGTGAATTGGTATGTTCTGTCCACATCTCTGATGATAGGTTCAGGTTTAATAATTTTATCTGTTCCCTCGTAATCAATCACCCCTACTCTTCCTTGGTGTACAACCAAGTTTCCTCTTTTAAGCAAATCATAATCTGGATGATCAAGAGGTAGTCTATTGAGTTCTGTTCTGCGTTTTTCCTGATGATTGTGATCGAGGATAACAGTATGCTCTAACTGCTGATAACCTTTGTCGATCAGCAAAGCGATAGATTGACGAATGTCTCCTTCACTTTTTCCTGCTCTCGGAAGCATATCCAGCGAATCGCCTCTATATTGGCCACCTGCCATGAATGTTCCTAGTGCGTTTTCCCTATGCTCTTTATAGTAAGCATTGAGGTCAACCTCAACCGATAAACCTTTCTCATCGGGTACATTTATCTTTTGGGATTCGATGAATAGTTTTTCAACCGGAGAGACACTCCACTTATGGGAATGCTTGCGAAGGAAAATAATATCAGTCACAGGAAATGTTCCAGCTTCTTCAAACACATTATTGGGAAGACGGATGGCGGTTACCAGATCGGCATGCTTCATAAGGTGCTCCCTTACTTCCTTATTGCCAGGGCTATCCATTAACCCATTAGTGGTAACAAATGCAAGTGCCCCGCCTTCCTTCAGGTTGTCCAGTGATTTTACGAAGTAGTAGTTATGAATACGGGTTGTTGCCTTGATCTTTGCCGGAATAGCCTCTTTGAAAATTTGATTATCATACACACTTACATTGCCAAAAGGGATATTGCTAATGACCAAATCAAAATTCTTATTCCTAAAATCTTCGTAACCGGAATGAATGGCTTCAATATCAGGATGAATTGATTTTAATATCTGGTACGTGGTGTTGTCTTTCTCTATTGCTGTTATCGAACTTTCAGGAAAGTGGTTCTTTAATGATTTTATAAAATTTCCAATACCTGCTGCTGGTTCAAGAATAGAATCCACCTTTAAACTGTTTCGTCTGATTGCCTCAACCATTGGCTCAACAACAAAGCCGGGTGTGTAGAAAGAAGATAGGATACTATTCTTCAGACTGCCAACGGCAGTTTTATACTGATCGCCAAAATGATCTTTTAAAAGACGGTGAAATTCCAGGACTTCCTTTTCATAACGTAAGTCTTCTGCCGACCACGCTGAATGATTGTCGAGAGGAAGTAATAATTCCTTTAACGAGCCAAAGCCATTGAACTGCAATTGCATCAACTCTTCCTTTGATGGATTTTGCTTCAGCAATTCACCCAACAACGTCAAGCTACTTCGATACGATTCGCGTTTAGAGAACTTAGCCATCGTCTTCGCTGATTCCGGCCAGGCATTCTTTGAGTGCGATTTCTTTTGACCCTAATTCGTCAAAGCCATTGTGCATGGCCGTTTCGATTTCCTGCAGGTAGATGTCTACACGATGACTGACAAACTCGCCTTCAGACATCGCGCCAAGAATTTCTGCTTGCCTTTGTTTCGATAAGCCGTTCAGACCCTCGCGAATAACATTGCTGATAGGTAAATCGAGATTGGAGATTTCATTTTGCTGGTCTTCCATAATTTCAGTTTTTAATAGTGACTTAGTTTTGATCCAACTCATCCATACGTTGAATGAATTTGTTCTTTAACAGATCAAGGAAATTAGTTTTACCGTTTTTGCGGATTCGAATTTCCTGGAACACCCTATAATAATTGCCAAGGCTTGTATTAAAGAGGCTCTCGAAGGATGATGCAATTTGTTTGATGTCTGCCTTTCCGTTGTTGAATGCCTCCACAGATTGTAGGGCATAAATCAATTCGATGAGTGCTGTTTTAGGACCAGTCCATGTAAGTGAGGACTGCGATCCGACATCTGTTCCTGCACCGATCCTCTTAATCGCAGAGAGCAAATACTCCTTCAACATTTGATTCGCTAACAGAATAGCGAGTGTGGTGTCGTAGCCCGTAGAAAACTTCTCGTCAACATCCGGGCTTCGGGTTGAATTATGTTCGCGTGTAAAATATTGCTCGTCTAAGTGAGTTGAATTTGTGAGGCAATACTGATGGAACTCCCGGTATTGCCTTATGAAATCTTGTATGTGATTTAGTTCATTATGGTAGAAGTCCAGCAATTCTTCATTATTCCCGACAGGTTCATCAATTTTTAAAGAAAGTATTCTTTCATAGTAGTAATACTGGCAGGCGTATATAGGTTTGATTTCTTTGAAGAACTCGATCTCTTCCTGTTTTTCATTGAATTGGTATTGATGAACAAATGTTTTCAGTTTGCTGAGAGATGATTTGATTATCAACAATGATTTGCTTGCCCTTGTGGTAACATCCTGGTTCTCTAGGGCAATAGCTTCAAGCTGTTCTTTCATACTCTGATGAAGCTCGTCTGAAAATGTCTTTATGTCTTGAGTTTTCATTTCCTTAACCTATTTTGGATTGAGTAATCTGCTTTATATCTTCTTTGATTCTGAAGTAGTTTTCCT
>JANOQK010000290.1:0-5897 GCA_031414855.1 Bacteroidia bacterium
GTGGATGGATGTCATTAAAGTCGCTGTGAGACAATCATAAATCGATGGCTTGTAGGTTGCTCCGCTGGAGCAAATAAATAGGAATCAAATGCCTTTGCTACAAACAGGTTGCTCCTCCGGAGTATAAACTTGAGTCCTAACAGTAGCCTAGGAAGAGGGCGGATTACTTGACTCTTAAAATTTGTTCCCATAGGGTGAGGGGGCATAGAAAACGGCAACATGACAAAGTATGATTAATAATCTTTATCGATGAACACGTATCTCTATTCAAGATTCAAAGCTCAAAATCATATCACTAAATATTGAATTCCGAACTCAGAATTTCCTTACTCCAGGCTCGTTCCATCAAAACCGAATGGCAGCAGGGACATGGCAGAAGGGCACTTGATCCATTTTTCACCAGGCCCCAGCATGATTACCTCGATAGGCTTGTGTTGACGTTTTTCAAACTCTAGCATGACCTGACGGCAGGCACCACAAGAGGCTGCAGGCACTAATTCCTTGTGATTTTTCTTATGAGCCACCACAGCCATTTTCACAATGGTTTTTCCAGGATATTGTGAGGACACAGCATATAAAGCCACGCGTTCTGCACACATGCAAAGTGGATAGGAAGCATTCTCCTGGTTGGCACCTGTTATAACTGTTCCGTCATCAAGAATTACAGCTGACCCCACGCAAAACTTGGAGTAGGGCGAGTAAGAATGGGTGGTCGCTTCTTTTGCTTTATGAACCAGATATTTGGACTCAGAGTCGAGCTCTTCTAAATGTTCATATGTAATAAACTCTTTCATAAAATGATTTTGAGATATGTAGGATATGAAAGTTAGTAAAAAGTTGGGAGTTCTTAGCTTTGCTCTATGAATAGAATTTTAGTGTTGGGTGCGGGGCGCTCTTCCTCCTCCTTGATTTCATATTTACTTGATCAAGCCAAGGTTCATCAGTGGCAAGTTACCGTGGGTGATGTTTCAGAACAGGCTGCCCGGGAGCGTGTTGGTAATGCGGTAAGCGGAAAGGCAATTAATTTTGACATTGCCAATGTTGAATCAAGCAGAGTGGCTATTGCTTCTTCAGACGTGGTGGTCTCGTTGATGCCTGCACACCTTCATCCGCTTGTTGCCAAGATTTGTCTGATGGAGAAAAAGCATTTACTCACCGCCAGCTACGTGTCTGATGAAATGAAATCATTTCATGTAGAAGCTCAATCCAAAGAATTAGTGTTCTTAAATGAATCAGGTTTGGATCCGGGCATTGATCACATGAGTGCTATGCAAGTGATCGATAAAATAAAAGCAAGTGGAGGCAAACTCACTTCGTTTGAATCATTTACTGGTGGATTGATTGCACCCGAGACTGAACCCGAAAATCCATGGCGTTATAAATTCACATGGAACCCACGTAATGTGGTGATGGCCGGACAAGGCACTGCCAAATTTCTGCAAGACGGTGCGTATAAATTTATTCCCTATCAACAACTTTTTCAACGCATCACATCCGTTACTGTTCCGGGGTATGGTGAGTATGAAGGTTATGCCAACCGCGACTCCTTAAAATATTTAGAGACCTATGGGTTAAATGGAATTAAAACCATGCTCCGGGGTACGTTGCGAAATAAGGGCTATTGCAGTGCGTGGAATGTATTTGTGCAGCTTGGCTGTTGTGATGATACTTTTCAGTTAGAAGGAGTTGAAAATATGAGCCATTGCGATTTCATGAGTGCATTTGTGAGTTCAGGTGGTGAAGTGGATGAAAAAATTTGTGCAGCCTTTAGGCTTTCACCTGATGGAGAAGAAATGAACCGACTTCGCTGGAGTGGTTTGTTTTCTAATGAATTGATAGGGTTGAATAGCGGCACTCCTGCTCAAGTATTGGAACACATCCTGAATAAAAGATGGAAGTTAAAGGCAGGTGACAAAGATTTTATTGTGATGTGGCATCGTTTCCGCTATGAAGTTAAAGGTATTTCAAAAGAAATTCAGGCCTATCTAACCGCTACGGGTGATAATGAAATAAATACAGCGATGGCCAAGACAGTAGGATTGCCCTTAGCGATCTCCACTAAACTTTTGATGCAAGGCAAAATCAAAAGTAGGGGAGTAGTAATACCGGTGGTAAAGGAGATTTATGATCCGGTATTGAAAGAATTGGGTGAGTTGGGGATTCGCCTTATGGAGGTGGAGATTTAGTTTTCTTATTTCTCAATTAACTCTTCCAGCATTCCAATCGATAACTTTTCAAAATCATCAATCACTAAATCGGTATGAGCCAACTCTTCGCGTGTGTGAGTGGTGGTGATCCCAATTACTTTCGAGCCGGCTGCTTTTCCTGCTTCTACTCCTGACAGGGAGTCTTCAATGACAATGCATTGTGAATTTGGCAAACCAAGTGCCTGTGCCACTTTCAAATAGATTTCTGGATGCGGCTTGCTATGGGTAACAAATGTGTCGTTGAGAATAATATCGAAAAACTTGGAGGTGTTCGTCTTCGACAACGTGAATACCACATTGCTTTGAGGAGCTGAAGTTCCAATGGCTCTCGCAATCTGATGATGATCAAGTTGATCCAGAAAATGAATTAACCCTTTAACTGGTTTTATGTCATCTTTAAAAAGCTGACGATACAGTGCTTCTTTTTCTTCGGCATAGGAATGAATTTGTTCTTCAGGAAGGTTACCCATCAAATTCGTTAGCCATTCTTTGTTGGTGCGGCCATAAATTTTTTGAAGAAGTTGTTCATCGGTCAATTCGTAACCGTACTTTTTGCAGAATTGCTTTAGCGCTATTTTATGGTAGGGGTTACTGTCTACAATAACTCCATCCATATCAAAGATGATGGCAAATTTTGACATATTACAATTAGTATTAGTCCTTCAGAAGCACGCTGACTGGTAGTGATAAAAAGTAAACGCCAGAAATAATCCACGAACCTGAAATAGCAAAACATATTCCCGTTTGCAGAAGATAGAAAAGTGGCACCAACACCATCCCTAAAGCAAACTTAAGGGAGCCAATGAATTGAGGGTCTTTTACTTTTGTTTTTATTACCCACCGTATAATGGATCGCGGAAAAAGATGATTAAGGGATTCGTACATGAAAATCGGATTCCACCAAGGTACGCTCGATCTAATTATTTTTTTTGAACCAATTTCTGTATCGGGCAATAGTGGTGTATTTAGAATTATATTCTGATCAGATGTTAGCTGCTCGACTAGATCCTTTTTTATAATCCTGTGTTGAAGGAAGTAGTCGAATTTCTTTTCATAGTCGGGCTGCTCAATGTGAAGTATAAGTGGTTTCAGGGCTTCACTGGTTTTATCTAGCAATATCGCCACTTGTTCCGGAAGTGTTGACTTGGTTTGAACAATATCGTTCACAAGGATAGGCTCACCGAAACTCACCAGTATCCGCGAACGATATTTTTTATGGGCGTCATATTGCATCCCAACCGGAACAATCTTTACACCCAACAACCAATTATTTTTTTCTTCGGCAGCAATGGCGATACGCGCAAAGCCTTTTTGCAAAGATCTCAACCTCCAATGCTCATCGTGGTTTCCTTCACCGAAAATCAAAATGGCTTCACCTTTGCTTAGCAGTTGAACACAGTTTTCAATGACCTCATCATTTTTGCGAAGCGTACTAAATCCATCCCGGAAACGGTAGACGGGTGTCATTTTAAAGATGTTAAAAATTTTCTTTACCAAGTCCTTTTGAAAAACATTGGCGCGTGTAAGAAACCATGGATTGCGATGTGAACTACATCCTAAAATCACCGCATCAAGGAACGCATTCTGATGATTGGCCACAAAAATTACAGGCCCATGCGGAACCGGGGTTACATTTCTTATTTGCCATTTTTTAAAATAAAACCATAGTGCTATCTGGCAATAAATCTTCAGTGAACGATAAATAAATTCTTTCATTTTTTACGCAATGTCAGTTCACCACCAGCTATAAACTATACTTTTTGATTTTTTTCGTACCACTCGTCTACTAACAATTTATTGCTTTCTGCGGCAGCCACTGCCAATTGATCACACCTTTCATTTTCCGGGTGGCCTGCATGACCTTTAATCCAATTGAACTTCGGCTTGAGCTTTTTATGCAGAGGTATGTATCGTTTCCATAAATCTGAATTCGCCTTGTCTTTAAAATTCTTTTTCTCCCAGGTCCACAGCCAGCCTTTCTCAACGGAGTCAACTACATATTTTGAATCGGAAAAAATGGAGACGCTAATGCCCTCTTTTTTTATGGCTTCTAATCCGGCAATCACAGCGAGTAACTCCATTCGGTTATTGGTGGTTAGTCGAAAACCCTGAGAGAGCTCTTTTTCGTGACCATTAAATTTCAGAATAGTGCCATAACCTCCTGGCCCTGGGTTGCCTTGCGCGGCACCGTCTGTATAGATGCGGATCAAACTTTTGAATTGATTAGGATGCCGTGCTTCTCAATCTCACCGATAAACGGATCTGACTCAGTAGTTTCGGATGAGTGATAGGTGTGAAGTTCAAGTAGTGAAGGAAATTTCACTTTTAGCTTTATCAGGGACTCAACATCTAGCGGAATACAACCCGTAAATTTTTCGTCCCAAACAGCAAGATCGATATCAGAGTGTTCGTGTGGCCTCCCTTTCGCATAAGAACCGAACAATACAACTTTGGATGGATTATATCCTTTACTTTTTAGTTCAAGAATAAACTCTTGAATAATATTTTTTAAAGATTTTCGAGTAAACATTTTCGTATCCTCTTTACATTTTCATATTTGGCCAACGTATACTTCTCATTTGCTTGCTTACTGATTTTACTCAGATAGTCTGGATATCGTCCTTCTAAATTCCAGGAATTCAAGGCTCTTAGTTCATCAACATCTTCCGATGAAAGTTCTATTTCAGAATTGCTGTAGAAAAATTCCAGATCGTGAGAACGAGGAGGAAAATCCCCTGTGTTATCTTTTATCCAATGTGCTTTCAAAAGTTTTTCCATTACTAAATGAAAAAAGAAAAGCGCATGTTGGAACCGCTTTAATCTCAGGAGATCTTCAGCCGTTGTCCAGTCTAGTTCTGCTGTTGTTATCCAATGCTGAATTTGTTCCTCCTTTCCCATTCGCCAAAATTACAAAAATCACGATGGAAACACATTGGTCTTAAATATCTTCACTGCAATGGCTAATAAGATAACCCCAAAAACCCTGCGAAGCACAGCAAAACCTGATTTGCCAACAACACGTTCCAGCCACGATGCTGAACGGAGAACGATATAAACGAATAGTAGATTTATAAAAATACCAATCAGAATATTAGTCTCCTGATAAACTGCACGTAAGGAAAGAATTGTAGTAAGTGTTCCGGCTCCTGCAATCAGTGGAAAAGCAAGAGGGACTATAGAGCCTGTGCCTTTTGCGTCTGGATCATCTTTAATTAAGATAATCACTAGAATCATTTACAAGGCTACAATAAAAATGACAATAGCACCGGCCACAGCAAATGAAGCTACATCCAATCCAAAAAGTTGAAGTATAGAAAGGCCAAGGTAAAGGAAGCCCACCATTAATGCGGCAGAAATGATCGTTGCCTTTTCGGCATGAATTCGTCCTTCTCTTTTTTTGATCAGAATGATAAAGGGCACCGAACCGATAATATCAATAACAGAAAATAGGATGAGTGATACGGAAAATATTTCTTTGAAATCCATGGCCAATGATTAAG
This sequence comes from Bacteroidia bacterium, assembly GCA_031414855.1. Lineage (GTDB taxonomy): Bacteria > Bacteroidota > Bacteroidia > Cytophagales > Cyclobacteriaceae > ELB16-189. The sequence continues at coordinate 5,708 of JANOQK010000290.1, forward strand.
TATCAAAAGTAGCGGAAATTTTGTTTTAACTTTAACTAATGAACATGATCGCTCCTGCTTCAGTGCCCCTTAAATATATCTTTGTCATTTTTACTGTCTTTACGTTAGGATGGATGATCATTATGAGCTGGTCTATCAAGCCCTTGAATTCTAAAGAAATTGTATCATATGAGTTAGCAAAGACACCGGA
>JANOQK010000291.1:0-2389 GCA_031414855.1 Bacteroidia bacterium
ATTCCCTTAATCGAGGCACGATTTTGCCAGGTTTCACACCCACGCCATATTTGTTTGGAAATGATAAAACAGGAAACGCACCCGGATGGGATTTTATTCTGGGAGGACAAGATCCCAATATCCGTTATAAAGCTGCGGAAAACGGATGGTTGAGTACGAGCACTAAATTAACAACGCCATTTAGTCAACTAGAAACAAAAGACATCAGCCTGAAAGCGAGTATTGAACCCTCTACTGATTTTAAGATACAGGTAGATGCAAAAAAATCCTCTAATAGCACTTTCTCGGAGATTTATCGATATGATCTTTCCAGCAACGGATATCAATCGCTCAACCCTTTTCAAACCGGCAGCTACAAAGTATCAATGTTAACGATCAATACTGCATTCAAGAATAATACCAGCACCACATCTACCGTTTTTCAGGAATTTGAAAGAAATATCAGCGTCATTCAAAATCGTTTTGGCGATGTCAATGGATATGGCACTAAATCACAAGATGTTTTGATACCTGCATTCATTGCCGCTTATTCGGGCACCAACGCTGAAACGGTGAGTCTATCTCCTTTCCCTAATATTCCTATTCCTAACTGGCGTGTCGATTATACAGGTCTTACTAAGATGGGTAATCTCAAAGATATTTTTCAATCCATCACCATAAATCATGCCTATAGCTCTTCATATGGAGTTACTAATTTTAGCAACTCACTTGAATATCAAAATGTTGGAATAAACGTACCTCTGGAGGATTACAATAATCCCGTCCTCCCCAAAATAACTAATGCTCAAGGTCAATACATACCCATATATGTGATTAGTCAGGTGATGATCTCTGAACAATTTTCTCCACTTATTGGAATAAACGTTCGCACAAAAAATAAACTAACAATGCGTTTTGACTATAAAACAAAGCGCGATTTATCTTTGAATATGTCAAATGCTTCAGTTACCGAACTGGTTGGCAAAGACTGGTCGGTTGAAGTGGGCTACACTAAAAACAATTTGAAACTTCCCATCAAAGACCAAGGTCGTGTAATCACTCTGAAGAATGATGTGACCTTTAGATTAAATATGAGTGTGACAAACAATCGCACTATTCAACGGCCACTTGAAGGAGAAACAAATATCACCAATGGAAATATCAATTTCCAACTTCGGCCAAACGTCAGTTATGTGGTCAACCAAAAGCTTAACGTCCAATTGTATTTTGAACGAAATGTGAATGAACCGCTTGTGACCAGTTCTTACAAAAGAGCAACCACCCGCTTTGGAACAAAAATTCAGTTTAACCTGGCGCAATAAATTCATAGCCACTAGCTTTGAATATAAAACTGAAAGCCATTTTCCAGCTTCAAGAATCTAGCATCCGGCATCAAGAATCCAGATTTTAGCCCTATTTTTGTGCCCTAATTATTTAATCAACTACTATGAATATCCCAACCGGACTCTTCTACACCAAAGACCATGAATGGATCAAAATTGATGGCACTATCGCCACTATCGGCATTACTGATTTCGCCCAGGGTGAACTTGGCGATATTGTTTATATCGATATCAACACTGTGGGTAAAGAAGTTGCAGAGCACGAAGTTTTTGGAACTGTAGAGGCTGTAAAAACAGTTTCAGATTTATTTATGCCTGTTACCGGCAAAGTGCTAGAGGTAAATTCTATGTTAGACGCCAGTCCGGAGAAAGTAAATGCAGACCCTTACGGGGATGGCTGGATGGTAAAAGTGGAAGTAAAAGGTTCAACAGCTGGATTACTCACGGTTGAACAATACAAGGAACTTATTGGTAAGTAAATCGTTATCCGTGAATAGTTAAAAAGTTAATAGTAAACAGTCGCAACTATTAACTTTTAACGATTATACTATTAACTTATCACCGATGATAGAGCTGCCCGTCATATCCAAAGAAGAAACGAAAAAGAGAAAGCCGGATTGGCTTCGTGTGAAGTTGCCGATTGGGGCTGAGTATGCAAAGGTTAGAAGATTGGTGGATGACCACAAGCTTCATACGATTTGTGAAAGTGGAAATTGTCCGAACATGGGCGAATGCTGGGGAGCAGGCACAGCTACCTTTATGATTCTCGGTAACATTTGCACTCGCAGTTGCACATTCTGTGCTGTCGCTACTGGCCGCCCAACTGAATATGATCTTGATGAACCTAAGCGCGTTGCCGAAGCCATTAAGTTAATGGGTGTGAAGCATGCCGTAATTACTTCAGTGAACAGAGACGAATTGAAAGACCGTGGTGCAGAGGTCTGGTATCAAACCGTAGTACAAACAAAAGCGTTAAGCCCTACGACCACCATTGAAACATTAATAACTGATACAAAAGGAAATTGGGAAGCTCTTTATAGAATGATTGATGGTGGCCAGGAAGTTGT
>JANOQK010000292.1:0-1995 GCA_031414855.1 Bacteroidia bacterium
CTTAATCTCTTGTACGTTGCACTTACCCGAGCCGAGCAAGGCATGATTGTAATGGCGCCTAGTCTTTCTATTCGAAACATAAAAGGAACTGTGGCCAGGTTGCTTTATGAAGGAATAAGAAACTCAGATGCACTGAAATCAAAATGGAATGAGGCAGCTGAAGAATGGAAATCTGGCGAATGGACTTTATCGAAGTCAGCAAATAAAGGTGATCAAAAGCCCGCCTTAAAATTAGATTGTTATCCGTCCTCTCAATGGAGAGAGAAACTGGTTATTCGCCAGACGTCAAAAGGCCACTTTGAGCCACGCGATAATGAGAAAATGCAAAGAGCTCGCTATGGAGTTCATCTTCATGCTGTGCTTTCGCGAATAAAGTTTGCCGATGAAGTAAATGAAGTTATTCAAAAAATAGTTTTTGAAGGACTGATCACTAAAGAGGAAAGACCAATTATTGAAAAATTAGTTGAAGAACTATTAAGCAATCCTACAATTGCGTCATGGTTTACTCGTGATTGGGATGTTCGCACGGAGGTTCCTATTCTCATCCCGGGTGGTGGTGATAATAGGATTGACCGACTCATGCTGAAAAATGGCAAGGCAACCGTAGTGGATTTCAAAACAGGTGAACATAAAAGCGAGGACCAAAAGCAAGTAGCAGAGTACATGGAAATTCTTAAGAAGATGAACTTTACAGATGTAGAGGGATATTTACTGTATATCAAAAACGGAGATGTAGTTTCGGTTCCTCCTGGAAAAGTAAGCAAGGGTAAGAAAAACGATGAAAAGCAATTAGGTTTAGGATTCTAATAAAGAAAAATTCAAAATTGAAATCATTTCTACAAGAACTAGCCGAAGAGATTTATAAAGACCATCCGCAATTGGATGGTCTTACGCTTGTATTTCCAAATCGGAGAGCAGCCTTGTATTTTCAAAAGCACCTTAGTTCACTTCTTACAAAGCCTGCGTTTGCACCCAGGCTCATTACTATTGAAGATTTCATTTCCGACTTTTCTGAATTAAAAGTACCAGAAAAACTGGAACTCGTTCATCGTCTGCATAAAACGTACTCGTCCATTATGAACTCTGGAAATAGTGAGAGAGGTGCTGAGCCTTTTGATCAATTTTATTTCTGGGGCGACATGCTACTTCGTGATTTTGACGAAATAGACAAATACATTGTGAATGCGGAACAACTCTTCAAAGACCTTCGCAATCAAAAAGAACTTGACTCTAGTTTTGATTATCTGACCGCTGAACAACGCGAATTCTTAAAAAGCTTCTGGCTGAGCTTTGAAGAAAACCTCACTGAAAACAAACGCAAATTTCTGGAAGTGTGGAGTAAGCTCTTCTTGCTATACAAAACATTCAAGATTGAATTGAAATCGGAAGGGCTGGCCTACGAGGGAATGGTACACCGGGAAGTTGCAGAGAGCATTGCTTCCCTAGAAAAAAAGGAACATGCATTTGTTAAAACAAAATTCATAGGCTTTAATGCACTTACGAAGGCTGAAGAGAAAATCATTTCACATTATGTAGATCAAGGAAGTACTGTTCATTGGGATGGCGACCAATACTATGTGAATGATGATCGACAGGAGGCTGGTAAGTTTATAAGAGAATATCAGAGACACCCTAGTTTGAAGCCAACACTCGCGTCTGGTTTTCCATCTAACTTTAAACAACCAAAGTCACTTCGTGTATTTGGATCTGCTCAGCCTGTCGGCCAAACTAAATTGATGTCGCAGATTCTTCAAGAAGAATTGAAGAAGGGAATTGTTCCAGAAGATACACTCATTGTCTTGCCTGACGAAAAACTGTTAATGCCTGTGCTTCATGGTATTTCAGGAAGTGTTGAAAAACTCAATGTCACCATGGGCTTTGGGTTAAGCAGTACACCGTTGTTCAACCTGGTGGAGTTACTCATCGAGTTGCAGATTGGTCTTCGAAAAGATCATTTTAATCATCGCCAGGTGCTGGCTATTCTGGGGCATCCTT
>JANOQK010000293.1:0-4980 GCA_031414855.1 Bacteroidia bacterium
GGGTAACGATCATCCCCGTTATCCCATCAATGTGCCAACGCTCAGATTGATTGCTAAAGAATGGTCAAAAACTTATCGGAACTTAAGTGCTGTTGAATTTCAAAAATTACTGGATAGTCTGATCCATGGTAAGTCGTCAACAGAAAAGAATATGGCTGGAATTTTATTAGACTTGTCTACAAAAGAGCAACGGAAGTTTGATCCCACCTGTTTTGATGAATGGCTTGATCAACTCATTGGTTGGGCGGAGATAGATTCAGTGTGCACAGGATCTTACCCCACTTCCGAAATCCCAGCTAACTGGAAAGTATGGAGCAACTTGCTTACTAAATTTTCAAAAAGTAAAAACATCAACAAAAGAAGAGCGTCACTCGTGTTGTTATGTTCGCCTATGCGAAAGGCAGCCGATGAAAGGCTTGCCTCTATGGCCTTCGCAAACAGTGACAGATTAAAACATGAAACAGAAATCTTAATTACCAAAGCGATATCATGGTTGCTTCGCAGCATGATTAAGCACCATCGCAAAGAAGTTAGTGATTACCTGAAAACAAATCACAAAAGCCTTCCGAAAATTGCAGTTCGCGAAACACAAACGGTGTTGGACACCGGCAAGAAAACAAAGTAATTCCATTTACGGCAGACCACTTAAGTCTTACGCAACAAGCAAGTCAGACGACTTTGTTACTGGCAGTCCTTTCCTTTCTACTATTCCAAACCAATATTATTATTCCCGCCAGCACAAAAGGTATACTCAAAATCTGTCCCATGTTTAAAATCATGTCATCCTCAAATGCTTCCTGATTGATCTTAAAAAATTCATCAATGAAACGGAGTGTGAAGAGAATAATTAGAAACCAACTAAATAAAAATCCATTCTTGATTTTGGAGCGGTAGTTATTCCAAACCCAAAAAAGAACGACAAATAAGATCAGGCAATAGATAGCTTCGTATAACTGTGCGGGATGTCTTGGTAGATCATCCACAGCCGTAAAAACAAATGCCCATGGCAAATCGGTTGGCAAGCCGACCATTTCAGAATTCATCAGGTTACCCAATCGTATGCAACATCCTGTCAGTGCTGTCACTATTGTCAACCTATCAAGTATCCACAAATAGGCTACGTTGGTTTTACGGGCAAATAAATAGGTGGCAATAAAAATTCCAATACCCCCACCATGACTTGCGAGTCCACCCTCCCACACAGCCAGAAGGCGCAACGGGTTATGAAGATAATAGACAGGATCATAAAAGAGGCAGTGTCCTAAACGAGCCCCTATGATGGTGGAGATCACCAAGTACATCGTTAAGGTGTCAATTTCAGTAATTGAGCGCCCTTCTTTTTTATAAATGAAATTCATAATCAGGTTACTGAGTATAAATCCCAATGCCCACGATAATCCATACCACCGCACCGGATGATCAATATAGGGAATGACAAACATGTCGGGATTAACATCCCAGATGATGTAGGAGAGGAAATTCATTTTATTTGAAAGTGATTTATCAGTGGATTAAAACTTACAATCGCGCGCAAAGTAAGTGATATAAATCAAGTAATTAGTCACCCCTATCAGCAATCAATGTTTTCAAGGTAATGCTCACTTCCTTTCCAAATCTAAACTCACCTTAGTATGTTGAGCCTGTTTCAGCATTCCATCCAGAGTGACCCTGTCATAATATCGACCTTTTCTAATTACGGCAAAAATACTCCTGATAGCTCCAATATCCTCCAATGGATTTTTGTCGAGCAAGACAAGATCTGCTACTTTTCCTTCCTCCACAGAGGCCATCTTATCCAACTTTCCAAAGTAACTCGCCCCATTAATAGTGGCCGCTTGCAAAATTTCTAACGGAGTCAATCCGGCTTCTTTAAAAATCATGAGTTCATCGATCAACGATTCAGCAGGATAGACATACGTATTTAATGCTGCAGCATCGCTACCCGCTATAATTTTTATGCCAGCCTTCTGCAGGTAAGGAAGCTGTTTTTTTACTAAATCATAGCTATCTTTTCGTTGTTGCTTTTGCTCATCAGTATCGTGCGCCATCCGGTTAATTCGCCAGGCATAGTTGGCCGTAAATCGTTGCGTGAGGTATTTTAAAAAATCATCTTTCTGATGATCATTCTCATCGAGAAACGCCAGCTGTCTACTCCCTATCAATGTAGGACAAACGAATAATCCTTTTTGTCCAAGCTTTTCATAAGCAACAATTGCTCGAGCCTGATCAAAATTCTTAGCATACTTTTGCCCTGCTTCACCTTTCGTTAATTTTCCTGATAACACACTTTGTTTCACTTCTTCTTCATCCGCATCTAACCGAAGCATATAACTGGCGTGTTCTATGCTAGAGAATCCCGCAGCCACCAATTCAGTAATAGTAAGATCATACGGCACATGACCTGATACCCGATAGCATCTGGCTTTTGCAGCCTGAACACTTTTGAGAAATAAATCACCAGACAGCGTGTTCTCTGTAATCTTAACAAAATCAACTTGATACTTATCCAACATGTCAAGCATCTGATTCAATTCCACTTCTGTGGCTATCTCGAGATCTCCTTTCCAGATGGAATTCCTTCCTTCCAATTTTTTTCCAGCTGTAAAAATAGTAGGTCCAACAAGCGAATCATGATTGATCTGATTGCGCCATTTTAAAACCTGCTCTCCCAAATCACTGGCACAGTCGCGCACAGTGGTAATGCCGTAAGCAATAAACACTGGCAACAATGCCTTGTTGTCGGGCACTAAATCGACACCTTCCAGATGTATGTGCATATCCCATAGACCAGGGATAACGAATTTGTTTTTGCCGTCAATCGTTCTGCTATTCGCAAATTTCTTTCGCAGCGTTTCATATTTTTCTATGGTCAGAATCTCTCCACCCTCCATCATGATGGCTACGTTCTTCCTTATCGACCCATCAAAAACACTGATGACGTTAACATTATACAAGAGTAGCTTTGGATTCACTCCCTGAGCAATCAACTGACTATACGCGCTAAGGAGGACAGCTATCAGAAATAGTTTTTGTTTCATTATACTTACTTGTACGGGAAAGTTAAAAAGTATACATGAGAACACTATCATATATAGAAACTATACATGAGGAGTTGGCGGGGTGAGAAAAACACTTACAGATTTCGGCTTTTGCTTGTGGCAATACGGAGGCCGCAGCCAGTCTGTCTGCGCAAAGAATAAAAAAAACAAAAAAAAGCCACCATCACAAAGTAATGCGGCCAAGTGGAGATTATGCAATAGCCCCGACCTTTAGGTCGGGGAAATATATAAAGGAAAATATTGGGCTAAAGCCCCTATTAATTTGTTTTCATTGTTCCACGACCTGAAGGTGGTGGCAATTTTTTCTAATGCATAATCTGGGATTATGGCAATTTCATGTGTTAATCTTCATTTTTAAAGGTCACATGTATCTCACGCAAAGTCGCCAAGCCACTAAGAAAGTCAACACTCTTTGCGCCTTCGCGTCTTTGCGTTCAACTTACAAACACTTCAAGGCCTTCTCCAGATGCCTGCGGATAATCATACCGTTGGTTTTGAGTTTCGAAATGGCCATTTCATGAGAAATTGTTAGCTTGCTAAGTAGACAAAAGTGCCAAGTTGGCATTATTTTTTATCGGCCTTTCAAAAATTGTTCTGCCGTCATAACTGTTATTTCTGCCGTCTTGTAGTCTTTCAAATTTCTTGTTAACAGTATCTTTAAATTGTTTTCGATTGCAGTAAAATATTGCAACCCGTCTTCAAAATCTTTAAAGTCTGAAGATAAGGCAAGTTCAACTACTTTGTCCGTAACCGTTAAAACAGTTACGAGTGTTTTGAATTTAAGTAATTTTTTTTTTGCTTGATCTGCTGAGTATTGCCTTGACAAAATGTAATTCAAGTTAGAAAAGGATAAAGCCGATACATATATTTTCATAGTACCTTTGTCTGCTTCAGAAAACAAGTGAGCGGAGTGAGCGTAAAATGGTTCGCGATTACTTAATAGATCAAGAACTATATCCGTGTCTACAAATACTTTTTCCATTATTTGTATTTATCAATTAAAAAGTAGGAATATCCTTTTTTATGATCAAATCCTTCAGGGAGCGTTATGATTCCTGATAAGCTTTTAACCAATGGAGTTATCTTTTCTTCCTTGCCTTTTTCGTTAGTGATGTTATGTAGATAGTTTTCAATTAATTTTGAAAGACTGGTTCTGTGATGTTTTGCATAGACTTTTGCCTTTTCAATGATTGTCTGTTTAAGCTTAAGTGTCAATTTTGTATCCATGGCCTATATTTATTTACGTACAAATATATGTAATTGATACGTACAACTAAAAAGCGTCATCGCCATTGGCTATGGTGGCGAAAATGATTTTACAAGTCTGGATGAGGAGCAAATAATTAAGAAGTGTAAAGAGCTTGGCAATGAGCCGCAAATAAATTGGCACCAGCCCCTCCTTTGTTGCTTTGGATTTCTTTGCGAAAAAAGAACATTGATAGTGTCATTCATGGGTCACCGAGATTGGGTTTAAAATTGAATTTTAGTTGACCTCAATTCAAGATGTTCACCGCGTGAATTGCTCGTTTTGAGGCTTTTTTGGCCGATTCGGTGACCCGAACTTTCAAAATTTCCGGGTCACTGAGATTATCACCTAAGGGCTGGAAATATTTAAATGATTCGCGAGGGGTAAAAACAAGAAAACCTCAAAATCATAAGGATTTTGAGGTTTTGTGCTCGAATGAAATTGAGCTTGTGGAGCCGCAGGGAATCGAACCCTGGTCCAGAGAAGATAAAACCGTACGTTCTACATGCTTAGTTGACTTTGATTGTCGGGAGACGCAAGGCAGGCAACAGCCTAAACTCCTCCTTAGTTACTGTTTTCTCGACAGCTGCGCGTAACCACGCAACGGCCCAGTTCATGCTTTCGACATCGCTGATCCAAGCCCGCGGAACAAAGGCTTGGGCAATGATGGCCTTC
>JANOQK010000294.1:0-4199 GCA_031414855.1 Bacteroidia bacterium
CTTGTTATCTTGATCAATCTGATGATTAACCGTACTGAATTGCCTAATACATTAATTGTGATGGGTGTAATAACTGGCCTGGTGGGAATCGTTTTAGTGTTTAATGAGCATCTTCAAAAGTTTACAAATACAAATTATACAATTGGAATCATTTTCATATTCCTTGCCATTGTAGGGTGGGCATTGGGGAGCATCTTTGCCAAAAAGTCTAACCAAAACACTAATATTTTTTTGAACGCTGGCTTGCAAATGTTTTTTGGAGGTATCTGGTGTTTACCGCTTAGTTATTTTTTTGATGATCTCACTTCCATTCAGTGGACCTCCTCCACCATCTACTCATTAATATATCTAATTATTTTTGGATCGGCCATTGCTTTTGCGCTGTATTTTTATGCCATCACTCATTTGCCCATGACCATTGCTTCGCTTTATTCCTATGTCAATCCATTGGTAGCCGTTGTCTTGGGGTCTTTAATTCTGAATGAAAAGTTAAATTTGAAAATCGGTTTGGCTTTTGTCATTACTGTTGCCGGGATCTATATGGTCAATCGCGGTTATCAACAACAGAAGAAAAAATTTGAATCCGAAAAAGTAATAGCATGATTTCAAACATTACATTCCACCAAGCTATCGAGGGCGATAAAAAAGAGAATGCTATCTTTTCAATTCTGATTCCTTCCTGGAACAATCTGAATTATTTAAAATGCTGCATTGCCAGCATTCGTAAAAACTCTAAATATCACCACCAGATTGTTGTACATGTTAATGAAGGAAAGGATGGAACATTGGAATGGGTGAAAAGTCAAAACCTGAGTTACACCCACTCAAAAGGAAATGTTGGTGTTTGCTATGGATTTAATGGACCCGCTTCCTTAGCACGTGCTGATTATCTCCTATTGTCGGATGATGATTATTACTTTGCGCCTGACTGGGATCTTTATCTGCTTGACGAAATAAAAAGTCTGGGTCACGAATACTTTTGCATTACGGGCACCATGATCGAACATAGTCCAACACAATACGATAGCATCATTGCACCATTTGATTTTGGAAAGACTGTAAAAGAATTTCAGGAGGAAAAATTCTTGAAAGAGTTTCAATCCATTCCATTTCACGATTGGACAGGGGGCAATTGGTATCCGATGGTACTTCACAAAAACATTTGGGCATTGATTGGTGGCTTAAGCACCGAATTTACACCGGGCATGGCTTCCGATCCTGACATGATGATGAAGCTTTGGCATTGTGGTGTGCGATACTACAAAGGTGTTAGTAAATCACGCGTCTATCACTTCACTTCAAAAAGCACCGCCCGCGTAAAAAAGAATGACGGCAATAAACAATTTCTTCTTAAGTGGGGATTAGCCAAGTCAACCATGTTCGGCTATTACTTGCGGCTTGGCCAAACTTTTACAGGACCCACTCCTGAACCTAATATAGAGGGATACAGAATGAAATTATTCCGGGATAAATTGAAGAGATTGTTTTCGGTTTGGAAGCGGGATTGATGCTAGCCATTAGATTCTGGATTCTAGAAACAAGTATCCAGAATCTAGCATCTAATTCTACCACCCCTTCTTAATCACCTCACACACGTAATTCACATTTTCTTCTGTCATGTGCGAGTGCAGTGGCAATACAATGTAGTTGTCTTCAATGGCATCCATGTTAGGAAGATCGTCTCTTCTGCCACCTAAGATTGTGTAACGGTCATTGCGATAATGTACTTGCCCCGATTCTATTTTATGATCACGTAGGTTCTTCATGAAATCAACACGCTTCTCCACAATACTTGTACACAACCAGGCCGCATGCGTGCGGTCGGTATGTTCCGCTCCAATCAATTTAATACCGGATGCACCTTTCAATCCGTTTCGATATGTCTGAAACAATTTTTGACGATGAGCAAGCGATTGATCAAACTCATGCAAGGCTGCAAGGCCCATGGCTGCGCCAATGTCAGTCATTTGATATTTATAGCCTACTTCCCAAATATCATTTTCCCAATTTCCTTTCTGCTTGTTTGAGCGATCGATTCCAAACCAACGAATGCGTTCTGCTTTAGGCACTAATTCTTTATTCTGAATGATTAACATTCCTCCATCACCAGTTGTGATGTGCTTAATCGCCTGAAAAGAAAACATGGTGAAGTCAGCAATCTCGCCAATCTTTTTTCCTTTGTAAGTAGCACCCAATGCGTGAGCCGCATCTTCAATAATGGGAATATTAAATTCTTTAGCAATGGCCTGAAGTTCATCCATGTCGCATGGTAGACCTCCATAAGGCACGCAGACAATCGCCTTTGTTTTTTCATTAACCAACTCCCGAACATGCTGAACATTTATGTTGAGTGTTTCCGGATCTACATCGGCAAAACGAAATTTCACACCCATGTATAAAAATGGAATGGTTGTGGCCGTGCAAGTAAATACAGGAGTAATTACTTCATCGCCTTCTTTCAATCCCGCCAGGATGTATGCAAGATGAAGCGCATCTGTTCCCGAACCGACAGCAAGTGAAGCACCTTTACCAGCAAATTTTTCTGAAAACTCTTTTTCAAACTGAGCGACTCGTGGACCCTGACCTATCCATCTTGATTGAAGAACTTTCGTTACTTCTTCGATCGCAGTTTTCGGAATGTTAGGATAAAATAAGACAATGCCCTCCTTCTCGTCCATCACGGGCATTTCATTCATCGGCTTCTCTTTCAGGCTCTTTTCCATTACCAGTTATTCTAGCTGCAAAAATAAACTTATTTGACCGAAACCCATCAAAACAAAAGAGGCCCGGTTAAGGCCTCTTTGACATTAATTGTAAGGACGATTAAATATTCGGTTGGGGGGTTGTTCTCAGATACGGTTTAATGCGCTTATGCCCTTTCGGGAATTTTGCCGCCACATCTTCGTCTTTAACCGCTGCCGTGATAATTACGTCTTCTCCTTGTTTCCAATTGGCTGGTGTTGCTACACTGTAGTTAGCGGTAAGTTGTAAACTATCAATCACTCGAAGTATCTCATCAAAATTTCTTCCAGTTGCAGCAGGATAAGTAATAGTCAGTTTAACCTTTTTATCAGGGCCAATGATAAAGACCGATCTCACAGTAAACTTATCGCTCACTTGTGGGTGAATCATGTCATATAGATTCGCCACTTCAAATTTTGGATCAGCAATGATTGGAAAATTAACATGTGTATTTTGGGTCTCATTAATATCTCCAATCCACTTCATATGAGAATCCAACGGATCTGCGCTAAGCGCCATTACTTTTACATTGCGCTTATCAAACTCTGACCGCAATTTTGCAACTGCGCCAAGTTCAGTGGTGCAAACAGGTGTAAAGTCGGCAGGGTGCGAAAATAAAACACCCCAGTTTGAACCGAGCCATTCATGAAATTTAATAGTACCCTCTGTGGTCTCAGCCTGAAAGTCTGGTGCGATATCGCCTAATCGTATAGTCATAATTTTATAAGGTTAAGTTAGCGTATACGGCAAAAATAGCTTTTAGTCTATAGATTTTATAGATTATAGGTTCTAAATTATACCCTTCTGGTTCCTTTCTGTCGCTCAAGAATTTGAGCCAGTGTGCTTTCTGACAAAATTTTGAGGGTTTCGTCTCTCACTCCAATGAAAACATCGCGAATTCCACAGTTTCGTTCATCTCGGCATTCTTCACAAGGCTCATAATAATTAAGGGAAACACAAGGCAACATGGCAATAGCCCCATCCATGAGCCTCATAATTTCTATGAGGTTAACGTCTTCCGGCTTGCGATATAGGTAATAACCTCCACCCTTTCCTTTTTTGCTATGCAGAATTTTGGCGTTGCGGAGTTCTAAAAGAATAGCCTCCAAAAACTTCTTGGGTATGTGCTGCTGCTCAGCAATATCTTGAATGTGAACGGGTCCCTGCTGATAGCGTTCGGCTAGGTAAACCAACGCGTGAATCGCATATTTGCACTTCTTGGATAGCATATTTAAAGAGTACAAGATATGCTTTTTGTAATAATTATTATTTTACCCTTACTTATCATTTTAGTAGGTAGGGCTGAACAAAGAATTTATTGCCGAGATAGCTCAGTTGGTAGAGCAACGGTTTCGTAAACCGTAGGTCGTGGGTTCAAGTCCCATTCTCGGCTCCAACCAAAAAAAACGTGATTACTTCAAAACCACAAACCAAGACAATCATCTCCTTCGTCCTCT
>JANOQK010000295.1:0-1861 GCA_031414855.1 Bacteroidia bacterium
GAAGTAGAACTAGGCGAGTGTGTTTACATTGGAACAGGCGCAAAAATTATTAATCAGGTTACCATAGGGGAGAGATCAATCATTGGAGCGGGGGCAGTGGTTTCTCGAAGTATCGGACCTGACGTTACCGCTGTGGGAATTCCTGCAAAACCACTTGCCCCCAAATGAAACTCTTCCAGGAAAGGGCTCTTTAGCTCAGCTAGTCGATAAGCCAGGTAATCCTTACTTGGCTTTTACTGTTAATCGTACCCTTCGTCTTTTTTTAAATGACTTATTCATCCTACTGCTGTTGGCAGGATGGTTTCAGTCGCGGTCGGTGCTGCGGTTAGCGTTTGCGATTCAGTTAATTAATTTTTTCATTTTACTCCCACCCTATTTGCTGGTAAAGTTAAATCTGGAAGGCGATACCGAAATTTCGTCTCCGCTTCTATCTCAGTTTCATCGTCTGATTGTTAATCCCACCCTCATGATTTTACTTTTATTCCTGCCGTATATTTCCACGGTTTATAAAGAAGGAATGAGCAAAAGAATCTATTTGTCTCCTCACACATCGGTGGGGAGGAGCTAACATATATCCACCAAGCGTTCGATACCAACTGGGTTCTAGCTGGTCCTCACATCGACACATTTGAAAAAGAATTAGGCGCCTACAACGGTATCGCGCACTGCGCTGCGTTATCTTCCGGCACGGCAGCCATTCATTTCGCACTGGTCATTTTGGCCGCGAAACAGGATGATGAAGTAATCTGTTCTTCATTCACGTTCTCAGGCTCATGTAACCAAATTGCCTGCATGTTGTTGCATATTGTCAATTGCCTCCTTTAGCAGTATATTATGGACTTATTTTTCAATGTACTCAAAGGCCAATTCAATTCTCTCAATTTCATACTCATCGTTCTGTTGGGAGGCTTTTTAGCCAGCTACCTGAACAAACGAAAGCTTTCAGGGGGGCTGTTCATATTCGTAGCCCTGTTTTTTGTATTAACGTCAACGACTTATCTCCCTAGATATCTGGTCGGTAGAATGGAATCTGTTTATCAGCCATTTAATCGAGATGAGTTTGACAAACAGAAGGATACGATCTATATCCAATCCTTGGGGGGTGGTTATACGTCAGATCCACGATTGAGTCCGCCTGCACAACTGAGTTGGGTATCATTGGGAAGATTAACCGAAGCAATGCGGATAGCAAGGATCTTTGATAAAGGCATTCTTGTCCTTTCCGGCAACGTGGCAAGTGGTCAGGAGAGTATGGCGCTTGTGGCGAAGCAGGCCGCTATTCAGCTTGGCTTTGATTCGACTCGTATTGTCATCTTAGAAACGCCTTCAACAACGCAAGAAGAAGCTGAGGCATTTGTTCATCGGTTTGGAAAAAGTGTTGAGTTGATTTTAGTAACAGACGCAATCCACATGCCACGCGCCATGCAATTTTTTAAGGCTCAGGGTATCAAGCCTATTCCTGCACCTACAAATTATGTCATCAAGAAAGAGGAAAGTCCAATCAATACGGATTGGATACCTTCCATTGAAAATCTTCAGCGCATGGATCGGGTATGGCGCGAATACCTGGGCGTGTTGAAAGGAAAACTCGTAAGTTCAGAAACATCTCAACATTGCGCTTTTTACTTTTAGCTTTTTACTTTTAGCTTTGATCTTTCAACTTTCAGCTTTTAACTTTTGGCTTTCAACTTTCCGCTTTCCGCTTTCAACTTTCTGCTTTAATCTTTTAACTTTCAGCCTTAATCTTTCAATTTTTAAATCTTAGAATGCAACCTCGAATCTTTTTATCACCACCTCACATGGGAGGCGAAGAACAAAAGTTTGTTCAGGAAGCATTTGATACCAATTGGGTATCACCAGC
>JANOQK010000296.1:0-2214 GCA_031414855.1 Bacteroidia bacterium
CAGAAATGGAACAGTAAACATTAATAATACACCTATTGCTACGGCCGCCACTCCAATTTTTAAAATAACATCAGCATAATAAGGCAGAGATAGTATCGGGTCATTTTTTGCCAATATCTCTTCAGGCACACTCATCAAAAACAAAAAACCTCTGCGGGCAGGCAGAGGTTTTTATACTTGGTATTACAATTCTTACTTGGAGGCTACTTTCCTTCCTCTTTGAACAAGCATTCTGGAAACAGAGTTTTCCTTCTGGCCGAATACCAACTGGCGACAGTTGTCACTTCCGCACTGGCAGTTGAACGGCTCCATACTTTCATCTATGAATAAAGCATAGTCCAAGGTAAGCTCCTCACCTTCCATTATGTCTCGCAGGGCAACGACATTCAATCCATCGTAACGGGTGTTGGCACTGCAACTATGGTTTTGCGGTGCCCAATTCACTGGGTTCTCATCCCATAATATATAGACTTCCTTACTGATAGGATACGCATAATGTTTGAAATCATTCTTTTGCTTTTCATCCCAATTGGCATCTACATAACGCTTGGAAACAATCCGTTGTGACATGGCTTCGCCTCCAAAGATCACTTCATTCTTTTTAATGCGATGGGTAGCAAAAATGCCGTAACCCGACAAAGCACTACCTTTCAGTGTGTACTTCTTTTGTTTGGCTTTATGACGGGCAATACCTTCTTCAATGATTTGCTTTAGGAATCCGGTTTTTCCAGCAGGATCAAAGTTTAGAATATGATCTGCCGATCCCTGATAGCTGTCTTCGTAGAAAGCGGAACATGTGAAATTCGTTTCCAGAAAATAGATCACGTTGTTTTCATCCATCCGGAAGTCCATGCGGGCATAGCCCACTCCACCAAAGGCGATGAAAATCTGCTGCGCAGCTGAACGAAGAATTCTATCTAGTTTAATATCCGCACAAGGAACATTACTCTCCGGATGCAACTCCGATGTCTTTAACGCATAGGTCTTAAACTGCCTTCCTTTTGGGAAAATATATTCAACAGGTTTAAAGACGGTGCACGACTTACCATCTTTATCCGCAGCCACCAGTACCGTAAATTCCCTTCCTTCAATATACTCTTCTACCAAAATTTCTTCATATTCCTCCAGGATTGAAGTAATCTTAGCTCTTAACTCTTCTACGTTGTGCACCAATGAGTGTTCATCCACGCCAAGGCTATCACCCGCCTTCGCTGGTTTGATAAACATAGGGAAAGTGATCGTTTCAAGTACCTCTTCTACCTGATCAATAGAGGTTACATCCACAGAAGCTGGTGTCTTCACCCCCGCACAATAGGCCACATACTTCATAAGCGGCTTTGGTGGATCATAAAGTACAGCGTTTGGTCCTGTGTAGGGAAGATTGAGTAGATCCAGAGTATGGATCACATCAATAGACGGTACCTCCCACTCCAGGTATCCTTCGCACAGGTTGACAAAAATGTCATACCCTTTTTTGCTCAGGTCTTTGAGCTGACGGTAGGTAGTAAGTTTGTTTAAGAGGACATGATCAACAACATCATCTTCAGGAAGTAAGGAAGTTAGATTTCTTTGTGGATCATAATTCTTATAGTCCACATTAGTTGTTGAATAATCGGGTTGAAGTACACAGACTTTCATTTATAATTTAGCATTATGCTTTGCCCCATAACGCGTCAATCCATCTTCGATAATCTCAATTATTAAATAAGTAAACGATTTTTTTGCAAACCGCAAAATTGCTCCGATGGAAGTATAGTCTTCATCTTCGCTTAAACCACATTGAGCATTGATTTCTAATACATAAAACTTACCGGTTTGCTTATCCATTCGTATGTCTAACCGGCCATAGCCCATACCTCCTACTGATTGATAGGCTTGTAAGCTTATCTGCTTTAACATGGGTACTAACTCCGCTTCCGGCTCGCAATAATTATATAAAACACCGCTGTTCGGCATCGGGCTTTCTTTGTCATATGTCTCCCACAGTCTGTCGAATGATAGAAACTGCTCCTTCTCAGGCAAGGAAGAATGAAAAACTCGTTCTACCGGAGGATAAAAATGAATAACATCGGGATGTGTTGATGAACCTACAACCAATGTGGTGAACTCGCGGCCGTTGATAAACTGTTCTACGAAGAGGCCACCCGTATCTAGCTTCCAGCCGCGATAGCCGAGTTCTCATCTATCATTAGTGAAATGCAAGCCGGCTATCGC
>JANOQK010000297.1:0-6333 GCA_031414855.1 Bacteroidia bacterium
AAGTACTTTGTTCAGAACGAATGCTCGTTGTTTCATACCTCGCTCGGTAATTCGCCATTCAGCAGCTGAGATGATCAGCGGCATGGTATCTAATAGCCACGGACGATTGAGGCCGCCAGAGTCTCCATACACATTATAGGTGACGCCATTCTCCTGAAGCAGTTTCAGTAATTCTTGCTGTCGATTTTTTAATTCAACCGGACCAACACCCTCCACATTGGCGAGTAATTTATTCCAATGTTCTTTTACCTCACCATCAAAACCAAAACACTCATCAAGTAAGGGTTGATTGGCAAAATAGCCTTTGGGCAAAGTGGCTGATATTGATTTACTGGCCGTTCGATCCATGCTTTAAAATTGACGCAAGTCTAATGTATTGGGATATTCTGGACTAATCTTTATCGGTGGCACATCAAATTTCTTCGGAACATCGTTCTTTTCCAAATACCGTGCAACACTCACATAAACTGGAGCGGGTGTTGCAGGCCCTTGTGTATGGCCTTCCGTCCAGAAGCGGCTGATTCTCCTGCCTTCGGCTTCATATGCATTTACAGGAAACGTATCATAATTTCTTCCACCCGGATGGGCTACATGATACGTGCAACCACCAATGGACCGACTGTTCCACGTATCAATAATATCAAATACCAAAGGAACATCTTTGCCCAATGTTGGATGTAAAGCTGATGGTGGACTCCACGCACGATAACGAACGCCCGCTACATATTCACCTCTGATATTAGTTTCCTTTAGAGGAACTGGCGCACCGTGACAAGTGATCATATAACGTTCATGATTAAAATTCTTCACTTTCACCTCAATTCGTTCAACGGAAGAGTCGACAAAGCGAGCGGTGCCGCCACTGGCAGATTCTTCTCCCAACACATGCCAGGGTTCGATACCCATACGCAATTCCAATTCAATATTTTGAACTTTAATTTTTCCATGAAGTGGAAAACGAAATTCAAAAAACGTTTCCAGCCATTGTAGTTGAAAAGGATAGCCTGCTTCTTGCAAATCATTAATCACTTCTTGTAAGTCTTGCTGCACATAATGTGGCAACATAAATTTATCATAAAGGGTGGTCCCCCATCTTACTAATTTTCTTTTGTACGGCTTTTGCCAAAACCAGGCAACGATACACCGCAACAATAATAATTGCACGATACACATTTGCTTGTTTGGCGGCATATCGAAAGCCCGAAATTCAAGAATACCCAATCGGCCTGTTGAACTATCTGGCGAATACAATTTATCAATACAAAATTCAGCGCGATGTGTGTTTCCTGTAATGTCGATGAGTAGGTTTCTAAAAATCCGATCCACCATCCAAAACGGAACTTCTTTTCCTTCGGGAATTTGACTGAATGCAATCTCTAACTCATACAACATTTCTTGCCGCCCTTCGTCCACGCGAGGTGCCTGACTGGTTGGCCCAATAAATTGAGATGAAAAAAGATACGACAAGCCCGGATGAATTTGCCAATAGGTAATTAAACTTCTGAGTAAATCAGGTCTTCTTAACAGTGGACTATCCGAAGGCGTAATACCACCAATCGTAATATGATTACCACCACCTGTTCCTGTATGCTTCCCATCCAGGTTAAACTTCTCTGTACCCAATCTACTCAATCGTGCTTGCTCAAAAAGAATATCATAATTGCTTACTAATTCTTTCCAACCTTTGGCGGGATGGATGTTTACCTCCAACACGCCAGGGTCTGGTGTTACAGCAAGTTTTGTTACTCTATTATCTCGAGGTGGCTCGTAACCTTCGATCACGACTTTTAGGTTAAGATTTTGAGTGGCCGCCTCAATACAGGCTAGCAGATCAAAGTAATGTTCTACATATTGAAGTGGCGGCATGAAGAAATAAATCTTGCCCTCCCGCAATTCAATACACAAAGCAGTTTTGATGGTGAATACTTCTACAACTGGAACATGCTCCTCTTCTTTTTCTTCTTTCTCGATTCTTTTATTTGTGCCCGGCTTTTCTTTGGCCTCACCCCGGCCCTCTCCTGGGGAAAGGGATGTTGGATGTGTAAATTCCCTTGGTAATTCAGAAGAGGTTGGGGCATTGTACCGGTTAGCAACATCCCTATGAAAGTTTTCCAGAGCAGGAAGCACTTCAAACGGACTGCGTTCAACTGGCCTTTGAATTTTTGCTTTGCTAATATGAGGCAATGATTTTAATGGAAGCCTAAGGCCAACTGCAGAGTTTCCCGGAATTAAGACAAGTCGATCATTTCTAAATTCCCATTTACAAGACAACCATCTATTGCTCCAAAAATTCCATTCCATTGGAATAACATAGCCTACGGGTTTGCCCAATCCTTTCGTCAATAGTTCAGAGAGTTTTTTTCTTTCCAATGAATCGCTCAGGTTAGACTGGTAAGGATCAAGATTGGCTGGTACTTTTCCTTCCTCCCAAAGAAAAAAGAAGGCATCTTCCATTGCAGGATGAACATGCTCTGTTGGAATATTCAAGTACTTAGTTAGTTCAAGTGCTAATCGATTTGCATCTTCAATGGTATAATTCGATTTTCCTTCCTCTACATCTAGTAAAGCATCATTCCTCCACACTGGCTTACCATCATTGCGCCATATAGCCGAGTATTGCCAACGCGGAAGTGGCTCACCCGGATACCATTTTCCCTGGCCTTTGTGAATAAGGCCTCCAGGGCCAAATGAATTCTTCAACTTAGCAATCAGTTGCCCACCTAAACTTCTTTTGTGCGCACCATCGGCCGTGGTGTTCCATTCCTTTCCTTCCATGTCATCGACAGAAACAAAAGTAGGCTCCCCTCCCATTGTTAGTCGAACATCTCCTCTTTGCAAATCTTCATCAACTTTATGGCCAAGACCAATGATGGTCGCCCATTGTTCTTCACTGTATGGTTTGGTTACCCGCGGGTCTTCATGAATGCGAAACACTTCATTCTTAAAGCTAAATTTTGTTTCACAAAAATCAGTCATGCCAGTGACAGGTGCTGCACTCACTGGATCTGGTGTACAACACAATGGAATGTGACCTTCACCTGCAAACAATCCTGACGTAGGGTCAAGTCCAATCCATCCCGCGCCAGGAACATACACTTCGGTCCACGCATGAAGATCAGTAAAATCTACTACTGTGCCCGATGGGCCATCAAGAGCTTGCTGATCTGCTTTAAGTTGAATAAGATAACCTGAAACAAAACGAGCAGCCAATCCCAGATGTCTGAAAATCTGTACAAGCAACCAAGCCGAATCGCGACACGAGCCACTATGAATGTCAAGTGTCTTTTCACACGTCTGAACTCCTTGTTCCATGCGAATGGTGTAGCTCACACTCTTTTGCACTTCCTGATTGAGATATACCAGGAAGTCGATCATTCTAACTTTCTTCTTTTGATCAATTCGCTTAAGCCACGACTGAAGCATTGGTCCACTCTCAGCTACTTCAAAATAAGGAAGCAATTCCTTTTTAAGTTGTGTTGTGTAAGTGAATGGAAATTCTTCTGCATAACTTTCAATAAAGAAATCAAAAGGATTAATAACAATGATCTCTGCAATGACTTCTACTTCAAAATGAAGCGAAGTGGTTTTTTCTGGGAAGACAACACGTGCCAAAAAATTTCCGAAAGGATCTTGCTGCCAGTTAAGAAACTGTTCTTCAGGTTTAATCTTTAACGAATACGACAAAATAGGAGTGCGGCAATGCGCTGCAGGCCTCAATCGGAACGTGTGTGGTGATAAATTCACTGACCGATCGTATTCGTAAGTAGTCTGATGGCGTATGGCAACCTTTATAGACATATGAATGAGGGCTAATTCACCTTAATAATAACCCATTTCGGAGAGAGATCATAGAGGGTAGATTTTTCACAAAATCAATCGATTGTAACGCGAAAAAGAAGGGCCGAGGAATTTAGTGGACAGTCGACTATCAACAGTCGGCCGTTTGCTGGCGTATTTAATAATATTAGATGATCCCGTCATTTAGTTTTATTTTTCGAAAAATTAGTAATGGTGCAATACGATGTAGTAATAATAGGCGGAGGCATAGTAGGACTTGCTACCGCTCTTCAGTTAAAAAAGACGAATCCGAATCTTAAACTTGTCCTGATTGAAAAAGAGGATGAGCTGGCTAAACATCAGACTGGCAACAATAGTGGAGTTATCCATTCAGGCTTGTATTATAAGCCGGGCAGTCTTAAAGCCACCAACTGCATTCATGGATATAATTTAATGGTGGACTTCTGTCAGCAAAACGAAATACATTTTGACCTATGTGGAAAGATTGTAGTTGCGTCAGAGGAAAAAGAGTTGCCTTTGCTGGAAAACCTTTTCATTCGCGGTGGACAAAATGGTTTGCAAAACTTAAAGAGGCTGAAGAAAGAAGAACTCACTGACTATGAGTCACACGTTACTGGGCTTGCCGGGATTTTTGTTCCTCAGACAGGTATAGTTGATTATAAAAAAGTAGCGCTAAAATACGGAGAGTTAATCCAAAAACTGGATGGGCAGATTCAACTGAATGAAAAAGTAATTGACATTCAGAGTTCAGAAAGCAATAGCGTTGTCATTACACAAAAGACCAGTTACACGACTAAGCTTGTTATTAATTGCGCGGGGTTATATTCTGACAAGGTAGCCCGAATGACCGTGCCTAAACTAAATCTTAAAATCATTCCTTTCCGTGGGGAGTACTTCAAATTAAAGAAAGAGAAAGAATACCTGGTTAAGAACTTAATTTATCCTGTGCCTGATTCAAATTTTCCATTCCTAGGTGTGCATTTCACTCGTATGGCCAAAGGTGGTGTTGAAGCTGGACCAAATGCAGTGCTTGCATTTCAACGCGAAGGCTATAAGAAATCTGATATAAATTTATCAGAGCTTGCCGAAATATTGACATGGCCTGGCTTTCAAAAAGTTGTCGCGAAATATTGGCGCACAGGAATTGGTGAAATGTATCGCTCCTTTTCAAAGGCAGCCTTTACAAAGGCATTACAGAAATTGATCCCGGAGATTCAAGAGGCTGACCTCGTGGAAGGCGGTGCTGGAGTTCGTGCGCAGGCATGCGACCGAGAAGGTGGATTGGTTGATGACTTTATGATCTTAGAAGAAAAGCATGTAATCAATGTTTGCAACGCTCCTTCTCCTGCTGCTACGTCTTCATTGGCAATTGGCGAAACGGTGTCAAATCTTGCGTTGAAGAAATTATAGGTATAAGGCATTGGGGCTTAGGCATTCGTGAATTCTAGGATTTGCATATCTCACTAAGCCCTAATGCCCAATACCAAATGCCTATTTCACCGCAGTCACTTCAATCTCCACCAGATAATCAGGATCAATCAGTGCACTAATCTCTAACATAGAGGTTACTGGCTTAATATTCTTAAAAAATTCACCGTGGGCCTTGCCTACTTCCTCCCAGTGACTGATATCGGTTACAAATATGCGGGTGCGAATGACATTCTCTAATTTGAAGCCTGCCTGGTGCAACACTTTTTCAATTTTATGTATAATGAATTTCGTTTGGGCATAGAAGTCATCCTTGCCAACAACTCCATTCTCGTCCGTTGCCACGGTGCCCGATACCTCCAATTGATTGCCGATTTGTACGGCACGAGAATAACCTACAATATCCTCCCATTTTGCACCTGATGAAAAGTTTTTTCTTTCTGACATACGCTTATATTTGATTAATCATGGACAAGTTAAGTCAAGCAGAATTAATTCGCTACAGCCGCCACTTGGTTTTAGAAAAATTTGGCCCAGAAAATCAACTGAAACTTAAACAAGCACGCGTTTTGGTTATAGGTGCTGGTGGGTTGGGCTCTCCTGCCCTGCTTTATCTTGCGGCTGCTGGCATTGGGCATATCGGAATTGTTGATTTCGATAAATTGGATGTGACCAATCTTCAGCGGCAGGTGTTATTTACAACTGAAGACGTTGGTAAGAATAAGGCCTTGGCTTCGGTTGACCGATTGAAGGCGCTTAACCCATTAATTGAATTAAAGAGTTATCCTGTTAAGATAACATCAGTAAATGCATTAGAACTCTTGAACGTGTATGATGTAATTATTGATGGTTCTGATAATTTCCCAACACGCTATTTAATAAACGATGGCTGCGTGCTGCTGGGGAAACCATTGGTGTATGGTTCGATCTTAAAGTTTGAGGGGCAGGTTTCTGTTTTTAATCTTCAAAAGCCTGACAAATCATTTAGTGCCAATTATCGCGATTTATTTCCGCAGCCACCTTCCCCAGAAAGTGTACCTAATTGTGAACAAGCTGGTGTACTTGGTGTAATTCCAGGTATAATAGGCAGTTTGATAGCAACCGAGG